>JBAVTG010000066.1:0-19772 GCA_049696015.1 Rhizobiaceae bacterium
GAAGGATGTCGTCCGCCATCCGCTGGTCGCCGAAATCGTCGGGGCCTATGACCGGGCAACGGAAGAGCGTGTCGCCCGCCGCAACGCAGCCTTGGCAAGCGACAAGCCTGCGTGAGCGGCAAGACCATCCTGACAGCCGTATCCTCGGTTGAATCCGGCCTTTGGCCGGACGAAGCCGCGTTGGAAGCGCTCGTCCATCACGTGTTCCGCGCGGCAGAAGCTGAACTTGCCCTTTCGCCGGATTTCCCCAGCGAAGTCAGTCTGTTGTTTGCCGATGACGCGGCCATGCAAAGCATCAATGCGCAGTGGCGCAGCCAGGACAAGCCGACCAATGTCCTGTCATTTCCAGCTTTTGCGCTGAAACCCGGCATGGCGCCAAAGCCGCTGCTCGGCGATATCGTGCTGGCCTATGAAACCGTTGCGCGTGAGGCAACATTGCAAGACAAGCCCTTTGACCACCATCTCAGCCATCTTGTCGCCCACGGTCTTTTGCACCTGTTAGGCCATGATCATGAAAGCGATGGCGAAGCAGAGGTGATGGAAGAACTTGAACAGCGCATTCTCGCCCGCCTTGCCATACCCGACCCCTATGCGGTATCAGACGGGGACAATGTCTGACATCCAGTCCAAAACCGCGCCAGCAGCGGATGCCAAGCCTGCCTTGCGTCAGGGAGCCGAAAACGGCGACCAGCCGACCCGAAGTCCGCGTCCGGAAAACGAACGCAAATCCGTCATATCCTGGCTGACCCAGCGTTTTCGCGGCAAAACCGCTTCAGAATTGCGTGAGGATCTGGCCGATGTGCTCGCCGATGAGGCAGGCCATGGCGCGTCCGGCTTTTCCGCTGGCGAGCGTGAGATGCTCTCCAACATTCTCGGCTTCCGCGAAGTCCGCGTCGAGGATGTGATGATTCCGCGCGCCGATGTGATCGGCGTTGATATGGACACCAAGCTTGCCGAACTTCTGGAACTGTTCGAAAGCTCCGGCCATTCGCGCATGCCGGTCTATTCGGGCGACCTGGATGATCCCAAGGGCATGGTGCACATCCGTGACGTGCTGGGCTGGATCACCCGCTCGGCGCGCACGCGAAAACCGTCCAAGGCAAGAGCTGGCACGGGCCGTAAACTGCCCGAACCCGTGCCGCTGGATCTGGCGCGCGTCGATCTCAACAAGACCATCGGCGAGTTGAAGCTGCTGCGTGATGTGCTGTTCGTGCCGCCGTCGATGCTGGCTGGCGATCTGATGCAGCGCATGCGCGCCTCGCGCACGCAGATTGCGCTGGTCATCGATGAGTTCGGCGGCACGGACGGTCTGGTTTCGCTGGAAGATGTGGTTGAGCTGGTCGTTGGCGACATTGAAGACGAGCATGACGATGAAGTCGTGCCGATTGGCGAAGAGTCGCCGGGCGTCTTTTTGGTTGATGGCGGCGCCCAGCTTGAAGACGTTGTCGCTGCAATCGGATCGGATTTTGTCATCGGCGAAGCAGGCGATGATGTCGATACCATCGCTGGACTGATCATTTCCGTTCTTGGCCATCACCCGCTCAAGGGCGAGACTTGCGTGGCCGTGCCGGGCTTTGAGTTCAAGGTCGTCGAAGCTGGCAACCGCCGAATCCACAAGGTTCGCATCTCGCGCCAGTCGGATTGATACTCCAGAAAACCATCGGGGCCTGTTAAACCAATCCCGCTGATTCGCGCGGGACCGGTCGGATATGCTGAATAAAATTGCTGGAGACGTTGTGCTCCTGTGGGGCTTCAAGCGCAATGGACTGGCCTTTCTGGCCGGTGCGTTGCTGACGCTTGCCCTGCCGCCATTTGACTTTTTCGCTGTCGGCTTCGTCTCCTTCGCAATAATGCTGTGGCTGATCGAAGGCGCGGTGCCGTCGCCGGGCGCGCGCGGCGCCCTGCGGCTTTATCCAGCGGCGGTGATCGGCTGGTTCTTCGGCTTCGGCTATTTTCTTGCTGGCCTTTGGTGGCTGGGCAACGCCGTCATTGCGGAAAGCTACGAATTTGCCTGGGCGCTGCCGCTCGCGGTGCTGGGCCTTCCGGCAATGCTGGCGTTCTTTTTTTCAGGCTCTGCCATGCTCGCGCGCGCTGTCTGGGGCCGAGGCATCGGCACAGCGGCAGCACTGGCATTCGGCTTTGGCATCGGGGAATGGCTGCGCGGCTTCCTGTTCACCGGCTTTCCCTGGAACAGCCTCGGCATGACCTTTTTGCCTGCTGCGCCGTTCATGCAGGTTTTGTCGGTCTTTGGCATTATCGGCATCAACGCCCTTGCGGTTTTTGCCTTTGCCTTGCCGGCAACGTTTGCGATCGCCAGGTTCAGATCCCTTGGGCCGATCCTCGCCGCAGCGCTGGTTGCGGCCCAGTTGGGCTATGGGTTCACCATGCTGAACGCTGATGCGCCCCAAAAGGGGCCTGCGACAAGTGTCCGCATCGTCCAGCCTTCCATCGCGCAGGGCGAGAAATGGGACGCCGATGTGCGCGGCCGGATCTTTTCCACCTATCTGGAAATGACCGCCCAGGCGCCCGGACAAGGCAAGCCAAAACCGGCGTTGATTGTCTGGCCGGAAACATCAGTTCCCTTCCTGTTCACCGAACGGCCGGATGCGCTTGTGGCGCTGGGCGCAACGCTCGACGACAGCCAGACGCTTCTTGCCGGCGCCGTCCGTCAGGAAGGCAACCGCGATTCGGGCGAAACGGTCCGCTACTACAACTCCATGATTGCCATCAACGGTTTGGGTGAGATCATTGACGCGGCCGACAAGGCGCATCTGGTTCCATTCGGCGAGTATCTGCCCATGAGCGACCTGCTCGGCGCCTACGGATTGCAGCAGCTTGTGTCCACGCCCGGCGGTTTCTCAGCCGGGGCGCGGCAGCACCGCTTCACGCTTGAGGGCTTGCCGCAGATCCTGCCGCTGATTTGCTACGAGATCATTTTTCCGGGTGCATTCGGCACTGGCAAAATGCCCGGCCTTGCCGTCAATATCACCAATGATGCCTGGTATGGCCGCACGCCGGGTCCCTGGCAGCATTTGCGGCTGGCGCAGGTACGCGCCGCCGAAACAGGCGTGCCGGTCGTCCGGGCGGCAAACAACGGTATATCGGCGGTGATTGATGGTCATGGACGCGTCGTTTCAGCCCTGCCGCTCGATACGGTTTCCGTGCTGGATTCGCCGCTTCCTGCACCTTTGCCACCCACGCTTTACAGCCTTCACGGGCGACGGATTGTATTTGGTGTGTACCTGCTACTTCTTGCTATCTGTGGTTTGACTAATCTGCGACGCCGGTCCACACTGTAACCATCGGTCGTAGTCCAAAAAAATTCCAAAAAGCAGATCGAATGGGCGCAGGGGCTGCGCAAATTTAAAAAAAACAACAAACCGGCGGCCGCAAGGCCGTCAAACAAGAAGTCAGCCGTGATGACGGTCCCAAAATGATAGAAAACAAGAAGAAGCCTAATCCGATAGACGTGCATGTCGGAAGCCGCATTCGCCTGCGGCGCAATATGCTTGGAATGAGCCAGGAAAAGCTGGGCGAAGCCCTTGGCATCACATTCCAGCAAATCCAGAAATACGAGAAAGGCGCAAACCGGGTCGGCGCAAGCCGGCTGCAGGCGATCGCAACGGTTCTGAACGTGCCGGTCTCGTTTTTCTTCGAGGATGCACCGGGCGAATCCGGGGAAGTCATCCGCGGCCTGTCAGAGGAAGGTTCGACCGCTTATGTGGTCGATTTCCTCAACAGCGCGGAAGGCCTCCAGCTCAACAGGGCATTCGTCAAGATTTCTGATCCGAAGGTTCGCCGGAAGATCATTGATCTTGTCAAATCCCTTGGCGACCCGACAGAAGCCTGAGTGATCTAAAAACGCGGGCTGGGCAGGCGTTACTTGACCAGCCCGCAATCATTCGTCTAACAGGCACGCCGATGACACGGCGCGTCCCGCGCCGGATTCTTGCAGGGTTAATCCTATGGCGCGCCAAAACTACGTTTTTACCAGTGAATCCGTATCCGAAGGTCACCCGGACAAGGTTTGTGACCGCATTTCCGATGAAATCGTCGATCTTGTCTATCGCGAGGCCCGCAAAACCGGTGTTGATCCCTGGTCCGTGCGCATTGCCTGCGAAACGCTGGCAACCACCAACCGTGTCGTGATTGCCGGTGAAGTGCGCGTGCCGCCATCGCTGATGAAAAAAGACAAGGCCGGCAATGAAATGATCAACCCGGCCAAGTTCAAGGCCGCCGCCCGCAAGGCGATCCGCGACATTGGCTATGAGCAGGACGGGTTCCACTGGAAGACCGCCAAGATTGACGTGCTGCTGCACTTCCAGTCTGCACATATTGCCCAAGGCGTTGACAATGCTGCCGACAAGCAGGGCGCTGAAGGCGCCGGCGACCAGGGCATCATGTTCGGTTACGCCTGCAATGAGACGCCGGACCTGATGCCGGCGCCGATCTACTACAGCCACAAGATCCTCGAATTGCTCGCTGCCGCCCGCCACAAGGGCGAAGGCGATGCCGGCAAGCTCGGCCCCGATGCCAAGAGCCAGGTGACCGTGCACTATGTCGATGGCAAGCCCAATGAAGTCACGTCCATCGTCTTGTCGACGCAGCACATGGATGCCTCATGGGATTCCAAGAAGGTGCGCAAGGTTGTCGAACCTTACATCCGTGAAGCGCTGTCCGATCTGAAGATTGCCGACAATTGCGCATGGTACATCAACCCGACCGGCGCATTTGTCATTGGCGGGCCCGATGGCGATGCTGGTCTTACCGGCCGCAAGATCATTGTTGACACCTACGGCGGCGCGGCCCCGCATGGCGGCGGCGCTTTCTCCGGCAAAGACACCACCAAAGTGGACCGCTCTGCTGCCTATGCGGCGCGCTACCTTGCCAAGAATGTCGTTGCTGCCAAGCTTGCCGACAAATGCACCATCCAGCTCTCCTACGCCATTGGCGTTGCTGAGCCGCTCTCGGTCTATGTCGACCTGCATGGCACCGGCAAGGTTGATGAGGCCAGGCTTGAAGACGCATTGCGTACCGTCATGGATCTGACCCCGCGCGGCATCCGCAAGCATCTCGACCTCAACAAGCCGATCTACGCCCGCACCGCCTCCTATGGCCATTTCGGCCGCAAGCCGGGCCGCGACGGGTCTTTCTCGTGGGAAAAGACCGATCTGGCGGCGGCGCTCAAGAAGGCCATCGGAGCCTGAGGCTCTGAACCAGGACGATCACGCAAAGCGCCGCGGCGGCGGGTCATTTTTTGGCCGCCGCCACGGCAAGCCGCTTCGGGCACAGCAGTCCGAGGCCATGGAACTGCTGTTGCCCGGTTTGCGGCTGGATCTTGTCCAGCCTGCCCCGAAATCGCTTGCCACGCTTTTTGACGCCAAGGTCGATCAAGTCCGCCTTGAAATCGGCTTCGGCGGCGCCGAGCATCTGCTGCATGAAGCGGCCCGTTTCCCCGACACCGGCTTTATCGGCGTTGAACCGTTCATCAACGGCATGGCCAAAATGGCGGCTGCTCTTGCCAAAGCGCCGCTGAAAAATCTGCGCCTGTTTGATGAGGACGCGGCGCTCCTGCTCAATTGGCTCCCGGACCAGTCCCTGTCAGGCATAGACCTGTTCTACCCCGACCCATGGCACAAGAAGCGCCACTGGAAACGCCGTTTCGTCTCTGAAGCCAATCTGGCATCCATGGCTCGCGTCATGAAGCCGGGCAGCCTGTTCCGCTTCGCCTCCGACATCCCGGACTATGTCAACTGGACGCTGCTGCACGTCGAAGCCAACGGCAGTTTTGCCTTTGAAGCCAAATCCGCCGACGATTGGCGCACCCCTTACGATGCCTGGCCCGGCACACGCTACGAAGCCAAGGCATTCCGCGAGGGCCGCACACCTGCATATTTGACCTTTGCAAGGCGCTGACTTGTGCAGCCTCTGATCGTTTGCATGACAAGTTCCGCAGAGCCGCGGTCTCTCCAATTGTCATGTCGCAGTTCCGTCCCGGCATTGCTCATATGCGCCAAACCCATTTTGCGCTGTTATCGCTTCTGGTTTTCTTTCGCTCAAAATCCTTGCAAGCAGCCTCCATCAAGCGTATAAGCCGCTCAAATTCTTGATCGTCAGATGAAGAGTGGGCCCTGCCGGACCCGCTCTTTTTTGTTACCTGAACCCTGAAGAAACAGGCTCAGCGGCAAATTCTGAAAGACGGTCGCAACGCGAGCGGACTGGTTTGAGCGAAGACTCCGATTTTGAACTGGCTACCCCGGATGCAGGCGATGACCGCTTGATCCGCGAGACCGGCATGGAAGCGCGGGTCGCGCAGATCATCATGCCGACGCTAGTCTCCATGGGCTTCAAGCTGGTGCGCGTGCGCCTGTCCGGCCAGAACGGCTATACGCTGCAAATCATGGCCGAGCGCGCAGACGGCACCATGTCGGTTGATGATTGCGAAGGCCTGTCCAAGGCTGTCTCGCCGGTGCTTGATGTCGAAGATCCGCTTGGCCGCGCCTATCATCTGGAGGTCTCATCCCCCGGCATTGACCGGCAATTGGTGCGCAAGTCCGATTTCGCCCGCTGGGCCGGCCACTCGATGAAGCTGGAAACCGTAGCTTTGATCAACGGCAAGAAGCGATTCAAAGGCAAGCTGGTCGGCGGCGACGACGAAGGTTTCAATTTCGAGTCTGACCAAGTGGCTTATGGCGAAGAGCCGCGCATGCGCGTCGAATACGCCAACGTCGCCGATGCCCGCCTGATCCTGACTGACGATCTGATCCGCGAAGCGCTGCGGCGCGACAAGGCCTTGCGCGAAGCGCAGGGCGAGACCGTGATTGATGAGGCTGAGGCCGACAACGACAATGACAATCCAGGCGGCAAGACCGCAGACTGAAACTTTTGACGCCGGACGAAAAAATGGTCCGGCAAGACTGGGAGACTATTATGGCAGTCAGTGCTAACCGGCTTGAACTTCTGCAGATCGCTGATGCGGTCGCGCGCGAAAAGTCCATCGACAAGGAAATCGTCCTTGCCGCGATGGCCGACGCGATTCAGAAGGCGGCGCGCTCGCGCTATGGCCAGGAAACCAACATCCGCGCCGACATCAACGCCCGCACCGGTGAGATCAAACTGCAGCGCCTCCTGGAAGTCGTTGACACCGTCGAGGACTACACCACGCAAATCGCCTTGCTCACCGCCCGCGATCGCAATCCGGATGCAATTGTCGGCGATTTTATTGCCGAACAGCTGCCGCCGATGGATTTTGGCCGCATCGCTGCCCAGTCCGCCAAGCAGGTCATTGTCCAGAAAGTCCGCGAAGCCGAGCGTGACCGCATGTATGACGAATACAAGGACCGCGTCTCGGAGATCGTCAACGGCACAGTCAAGCGTGTTGAATATGGCAATGTGATTGTTGACCTTGGCCGCGGCGAAGGCATCATCCGGCGCGATGAAGTCATCCCGCGCGAAAACTTCCGCTATGGCGACCGCGTCCGCGCCGATGTCTATGACGTGCGCCGCGAGCAGCGCGGCCCGCAGATTTTCCTGTCGCGCACCCATCCGATGTTCATGGCCAAATTGTTCACCATGGAAGTGCCGGAAATCTATGACGGCATCATCGAGATCAAGTCGGTTGCCCGCGATCCAGGCTCACGCGCCAAGATTGCCGTCACCTCGCGTGACAGTTCAATCGATCCCGTCGGCGCATGCGTCGGCATGCGCGGTTCGCGCGTTCAGGCGGTTGTCGCCGAATTGCAGGGCGAAAAGATCGACATCATTCCATGGTCGCCGGATGCCGCTTCCTTCCTTGTGAACGCTTTGCAGCCGGCCGAAGTGTCCAAGGTCGTGCTCGACGAGGATGCAGAGCGCATCGAAGTTGTGGTGCCCGATGATCAGCTGTCGCTCGCCATTGGCCGCCGCGGCCAGAATGTGCGCCTTGCCTCGCAGCTCACCGGCTGGGACATCGATATCCTGACCGAAGCTGAAGAATCCGAGCGCCGCCAGAAGGAATTTGCCGAACGCTCCAAGCTCTTTATGGAAGCGCTCAATGTGGACGAAATGGTCGGCCAGGTTCTTGCCTCCGAAGGATTCGCCTCGGTCGAGGAACTCGCCTATGTCGACGCGTCGGAAATTGCCTCGATTGACGGTTTTGACGAAGACACCGCCACCGAAATCCAGAGCCGCGCCAATGAGTTCCTGTCGCGCATCGAAGGCGAATATGACGAACAGCGCAAGAAGCTCGGCGTGCTGGATGAATTGCGCGACATCGACGGTGTGACCACCAAGATGATGGTCAAGTTCGGCGAAGACGGCGTCAAGTCGATTGAGGATTTCGCCGGCTATTCGGCCGATGATCTGGTCGGCTGGAAGGAACGCAAGGACGGCGAAACCAAGACATTTGACGGCGTGCTCTCAGGCTTTGACCTGTCACGCACGGATGCTGAGAACATGGTAATCCAGGCCCGGTTGAAGGCAGGCTGGATCACCGAAGCCGATCTGGCCACCGAGGCCGAACCCGAAGAGGCAAGCGCCTGATTGCCATGAGGCAGTTCGGGCGCATTGGAGCGGATCATGAACGACCGCACCTGCATCGTGACACGCAATGCCGGATCAGCCGATGAGCTGATCCGCTTTGTCGCTGCGCCTGATGGTTCAGTTGTGCCGGATCTCAAGCGCGCGCTGCCGGGCCGCGGCTGCTGGGTCACCGCCAGCCGCGCCACGGTTGAAGAGGCAATGCGCAAGAACCTGTTTTCGCGCGCCTTGAAAGAAGGCGTCACGGTTCCTGCCGGGCTTGCTGATTTGATTGACAGGCTTCTCGCCAAAAATCTGGCCGGTTCCCTTGGCCTTGCCCGCAAGGCCGGCCAGCTGGTGACGGGCGCGACAAAGGTCGAGGCAGCCATCCGTTCTGGTGAAGCGCTTCTGGTTTTGCATGCCGATGATGCCTCGCCTGACGGCCTTCGCAAGATGGATCAGGCGCGAAAAGCTGTTGCAATGACCGGCGGACCTGATATCCCCGCCCTCAAACTCCTGCCCGGGATCGAAATGGATTTGGCATTGGGCGGGGGAAATGTGATACATGCTGCCGCCTTGAGGGGCCCGGCCGGTGAAAACCTTGCGAAAAAAGCGCGTGGGTTAGCCCGCTACCGCGGCCTTGAAGACAAAGATTTGGCGCAAAGTGGCGTCCTGAAGGAAACCGAATGACTGATGACAACTCCGGTGACGACAAGAAGCTGAGCGTCACCACGGCCCCGAAGCCCACCCTGAGCCTCAAGCGCCCGGGTATGGAGCAATCGACCGTGCGCCAGAACTTTTCGCACGGCCGCACCAAGGCTGTGGTGGTCGAAACCAAGAAGAGCAAGTTCTCCCGTCCCGATGAAAAGGCCAAACAGGTCTTTGCCCCGGTTGCCCCTGCCGCTGCGCCGGTTGCGCCAGCGCCCGTTGCCGCCCAGCCACGCGTCGAATCCCGGCCGGCCCCGCCCCAGCCGCGCAACAATTCCGGCATGGTGCTGAACGTTCTGTCCAATGACGAGATGGCCGCCCGCCGCCGCGCTTTGGAAGGCGCAACCGTGCGCGATGCCGAAGAACGCGTCCGCGCGGTCGAAGATACACGCCGCCGCGCCGAAGAGGACGCCCGCCGCCGCCGCGAGGCGGAAGCCTCGGCGCTCCGCCAGGCCGAAGAGGAAATCCGCCTCAAGCGCGATGCCGATGCCCGCCGCCGCTCGGAAGACGAGGCCAAGCGCCGCTCGCCCGTCATTGAAGAGGAAGCCCGTCCAGGCACCGTGATCATCCGTCCGGGCCAGGTCCGCAAACCGGTCGCTGAAGAAGAGGACCGTTCGCCCCGCCGCACCAGCTTCACCAGCGCCGCCGGACCCAAGGCCGCGCCGAAGGCCGAAATTGCGCCGCGCCCGGCAAAAGCCAAGGTCGAGATCGACAACCGCCGCAAGATCACGGTCACCTCCGTCACCAGCGATGATGGCGAAGGCGCGCGCGGCCGCTCGATGGCCGCCACCCGCCGCCGTCAGGAAAAGTTCCGCCGCTCGCAAATGCAGGAAGTGCGCGAGAAGATTTCCCGCGAAGTCATCCTGCCTGAAACCATTTCCATCCAGGAATTGGCCCAGCGCATGGCTGAGCGTGCCGTTGATGTCATCAAGTATCTGATGAAACAGGGCTCAATGCTCAAGCCCGGCGACATCATCGATGCCGACATGGCCGAGCTGATCGCCGGCGAATTTGGCCACACGGTCAAGCGCGTTGCCGATTCGGATGTTGAAGAAGGCATCTTTGGCGTTGCCGATATCGCTGGCACGATGCTGCCGCGCCCGCCGGTCGTCACCATCATGGGCCATGTCGATCATGGCAAGACCTCGCTCTTGGATGCGATCCGCAAGACCAGTGTTGTCTCCGGCGAAGCTGGCGGCATCACCCAGCACATCGGCGCTTACCAGGTCGAGCACAACGGCCACAAGATCACCTTCATCGACACGCCCGGCCATGCCGCCTTTACCGCCATGCGTGCCCGCGGCGCGCAGGCGACCGACATTGCCATTCTGGTTGTCGCTGCCGATGACGCTGTCATGCCGCAGACCATTGAATCCATCAGCCATGCCAAGGCAGCCAAAGTGCCGATCATTGTCGCCATCAACAAGATCGACAAGCCGGATGCCGATGCGCAAAAGGTCCGTACCGGCCTCTTGCAGCATGAAGTGTTCGTCGAATCGATGGGCGGCGAAACGCTCGACGTTGAAGTCTCGGCCAAAACCGGGGCAGGCCTCGACAAGCTCTTGGAAGCCATCTTGCTGCAGTCCGAAGTGCTGGAGCTCAAGGCCAATCCGGACCGCACCGCCGAAGGCGTCGTCATTGAAGCCAAGCTGGACCGCGGCCGCGGCCCGGTTGCCACCGTTCTGGTCCAGACCGGCACCTTGAAGCCCGGTGACATCATTGTCGCCGGCGCCGAATGGGGCCGTGTGCGTGCGCTGGTCAATGACAAGGGCGAGCAAGTCAAGGAAGCAGGTCCCTCGCTTCCGGTCGAAATCCTCGGCCTTCAGGGCACCCCATCGGCTGGCGACCGCTTTGCTGTCGCCGAGAACGAAGCCAAGGCGCGCGAAATCTCGTCCTATCGCCAGCACAAGGCCCGCGAGAAATACGTCGCAAAGCAGGCAGGCACACGCGGCTCGCTCGAGCAGATGATGAACCGCCTGACAGTGACCGGTCTCAAGGAATTCCCGCTCGTCATCAAGGGCGACGTTCAGGGCTCGATCGAAGCCATTGCCGGTTCGCTCGACAAGCTCGGCACAGAGGAAGTGCGCGCCCGCATCATCCATTCCGGCGCCGGCGCCATCACCGAGTCCGACATCGCGCTCGCCGCAACGTCAGGCGCTGCGATCATTGGCTTCAACGTGCGCGCCAATGCGCAGGCCCGCGTCGCTGCCGAGCGTGAAGGCATCGAAATCCGCTACTACAACATCATCTACGACCTCGTGGATGATGTGAAAGCCGCCATGTCGGGTCTTCTGTCGCCGGAACGGCGCGAGACGTTCCTCGGCAACGCCGAAATCCTCGAAGTCTTCAACATCACCAAGACCGGCAAAGTCGCCGGCTGCCGTGTCGTCGAAGGCAAGGTCGAGCGCGGCGTCGGTGTGCGTCTGGTGCGCGAAGGCGTGGTTATCCACGAAGGCAAGCTCAAGACCCTCAAGCGCTTCAAGGACGAAGTCTCCGAAGTGCAGGTCGGCCAGGAATGCGGCATGGCCTTCGAAAACTACGAAGACATGCGCCCCGGCGACACCATCGAGTGCTTCCGCGTCGAGTCAATCAAGCGCACGCTCTGATCGAAACCAATCCAACCCGGCGTTCCGGCGCCGGGTGAGGAGTTCCCATGGAAATCTCCTATACATTCCGCCTTTCCGACTACAGCGCTTTGGCAAAGGCCATGCGTTCGCAGAAGAGACGGCGCATTGAGAAGATATCCGTCTGGGCAATCGCATTTTTCAACATTGTGTTTGGGTTCATCAGTTTGGCTGGCGGTGTTGATGGCGCGCTGAATTGGACAGGCGCTTCGATCAACATCGGCATTGGTCTGGCTGTTCTAGCTGTCTTCTATTTGCTCGTGCCTTGGGCAGTTCGTTACAATTTCAAGCGCACCAGCCTTGGTGGGCAGACAATCCGGGTCAAGCTCGAGGATGATGCGGTCGTTGCGTCCCAGCGCGGCGCGCAAAGCCGGATCGAATGGTCAGCCATCATGCGCCACTCCCAAATACCAACGCATGCCATTTTGTGGATCAATAAAATGCAAGGCGTGATCATTCCTTTCGACGCATTTCCGGACGCCGAAGGCAGGGACGCATTTCTCGGTTTCATCCAATCGAAAGTGCCGCTTTCGGATTGAAGGACTGGTTGCGCCTTCCCGAGGCCATCGAAACAACCCTGTTACTTTTCAAAAAACTCCACGCCCGGCAAATCCTTGAAATGCGCATCGCAGGTGACCAGCGCCGCCTTGTGAAATTGCGCAGTGGCAAAGATGATGGCGTCGCTCGCGTGCAATTTGTGGATTGCCGACAGTTCAGCGGCCAAAATGGCAATATCAATGGTCAAATCCTGCACCAGACATTCACTGGTAAAAGTGATCGCAAGGGTGGCGTCTTCAGCTGCCCGCTCGCGCGATAGCCACTTGAAAATTTCGTACTGAACCAATGTCGGAACCACAATCGCGTCCGGAGCGGACAGCAACGGCAAGCGCCGCCGCCCGAGTTCCGATCCACGATAGATTTCGATCCAGATGCTGGTGTCAATGACACGCATTAAACCCGGTCGTCCCGGTCGCGATACCCTTCCGGATTTGCGCCCTTTGCCATGCCAAACAGTTCATCGCTCGTCGGCACAGGCACCAGGATATAATGTTTGCCTTGCGCAACAAACGCCAGTTTCTGCCCGGCCTTCCAATCCTGCTGTTCGCGAACCTGCTTGGGAATGGATATCTGAAACTTGCTGGAAAGTGTCACCGCGTTCATAATTTTACCATTCCTGATCGATCAAAAAACGTAAGATAGCATCAGATTGACAAGACTTCAATTCCGTCTTGCCGCATCAGCCGGCAAGTCCAGCCATGAGAAATTCAACGCCACTGCGCCACATTTTTGTGGCTTGTCATGGCGCTTGCCTCTAGAAAGCCGCTCATTGAAAGCTGTGGTCCGATCCCGCAGCCGTTTTCAGGAAGAAGTTCATGCCCGCCAAGAAACAATCTTCAGGCCCATCGCAGCGCATGCTGCGCGTCGGCGAAATGGTCCGCCATGCCGTGACCGAAGTCCTGCAGCGCAACGAGATCATCGATCCGCTGCTGGAAACAACAGTTGTTTCGGTCACGCAGGTCGCCATGTCGCCGGACTTGTCGAACGCCACCGCCTATATCCAGCCGCTCGGCGTTGCCGATCCTGCGCCGGTGATCGATGCGCTCAACCGCCATGCCAAATTCATCCGTGGCGCGCTCGGTCCCGCCTTGCGCCAGCTGCGCGCCATGCCGCAGGTGCGCTTCCGGCTCGATACATCCTTCGACAATTACGCCAAGATTGATGCGCTGCTGCGCTCGCCCGAAGTGGCACGCGATCTTGCCCGCAACAGCAATACGTCCGCCATCAACGCCAGATCCAAGTCCGACGATGACGATACATCAGATGCCGAAAGTGACGGCGATGGCGATGGTGGCGGCGGCGACGCGTAAGGCGATCTTCCATGAACCAGAAGCGCAAGCGTCCGCAGCGGCCGGTTTCCGGCTGGGTCATTTTTGACAAGCCTTACGGCATGGGCTCCACCGATGCCGTTTCCTTCATCAAGCGCATCTACCGTGCCGATAAGGCAGGCCATGCCGGCACACTTGATCCGCTCGCCTCCGGCATTTTGCCGATCGCGCTCGGCGAAGCCACCAAGACCGTCCCCTATGTGATGGACGGCACGAAAGTCTATCGCTTCACCGCAAGCTGGGGGGAGGAGCGCTCGACCGATGATCTGGAAGGCGAAGTCACGGCCACGTCCGACAAGCGCCCGACCCGCACCGACATCGAAGCGCTGTTGCCGCGCTTTACCGGCATCATCAGCCAGATTCCGCCAAAATTCTCCGCCATCAAGGTCGATGGCGAGCGCGCCTATGATCTGGCCCGCGGCGGCGAAGAGGTTGACCTTGCCGCGCGCGACATCGAGATCGACCGCATCGAAATCGTCGAAATGCAAGACGGCAATTCAACCACGTTCGATGTCGAATGCGGCAAGGGCACCTATGTCCGTTCCATCGCCCGCGACATGGGCCGCCTGATCGGCTGCTATGGCCATGTCAGTTCCCTGCGCCGTCTCGAAGTGTCGCCGTTCGATGAAGAGGATGCTGTCACCAAAGCCGAACTGGACGCTGCCTCTGAAGCCTCAAAAGCCTTGCTCGAAAACCTTGGCACGCCCGATGGCCTCGCGCCGGAAGCCTTTGCCGGCCTGGATGACTTCCTCATTGACCCGATTGAGGCGCTCGAAGGTCTTCCGCAGATCGCCCTCTCGCCCGATGCCGCCCACCGCGTGCGCATGGGCAATCCCGTCATGGTCTTGGGCCGCGATGCCCCGGTGGAGGCCGATGAAGCCTATGTCACCGAGCGCGGCAAACTCATCGCCATCGGCGAAGTCCGCCAAGGCGCATTCCAGCCCAAACGCGTCTTCAAAGTCTGATTTCTAAATGATTGCCAACACGTCCATTAGGATAAGTGAAAGCAGTCACACATATCTCGTCATCGTCGGGCTTGTCCCGACGACCCAGACTTCCTTTGCCAAAATCACAAGAAACTGGGTCCTCGGGACAAGCCCGAGGATGACGAAGTTTGGAAAATGTCGTTTTGGAAAGACAAGCATGCGACTGCGGGATGACGCTGGCAGATGCGCGACCGTTGCCTTAATGTACTGACTCCGAACCGGAGTGAATCCATGTGCAAAGTCCTGATGGCCATTGCCGCAGCACTCTTCTCAACCGCCGCGATTGCCTGCGATGGCAACCCCGTCTGCACCGTGGTGGACCCCACCGGCACGCCCTTGAATGTCCGCACCGGGCCAAACGGCAAAATCCTCTCGACCCTGAAGAAAGGCTCCAAGGTCGAATTCATCGAGCACCAGGAAAAGAACGGCAAGAAATGGGCGCTGGTTGCCAAGTACGGCGAGTCCTGGGGCTATGTCTTTGGCGACTATCTCAAATGCTCCGGTTCGGATGAGTATGGCAAGATTTGCACCGTCAAAGATCCGACCGGCACACCGCTCAACATCCGCGAAGAGCCGAACGGAAAAATCCTCGGCGCCTGGGCAAACGGCGTGCGCGTGCGCCCCTATGAAGAGAAGATACTCAAAGGCAAGAAATGGTTCGCCGTCGAACGCTTCGCCGATGACAACAAGGCCGGCTGGGTGTTCGATGCCTATCTGAAGTGTGAAGAAGATGCAGGCGACTGACAAGCTCACCGCAATCGGTTTTGATGCCGACGACACGCTCTGGCAGAACGAGCAGTTTTTCCAGCTTTCGAAAGACAGCTTCACCGCGCTGTTGGCCGATCATGGCGACACGCATCACGTTGCCTCACGACTTCTCGATGCCGAGCGCCGCAATCTGAAACTCTATGGTTTCGGCGCCAAGGGCTTCACCCTGTCGATGATCGAAACGGCACTCGAAGTGACCGACGGCACGGTGCCGCAGGCGGTGATTGGCAAGATATTGGCGCTCGGCCGGGCCATGCTCGATTACCCGATTGAGACATTGCCGCATGTCCACGAAACACTGGAAGCGTTGGCGGGAAAGTACCGGATCATCCTCATCACCAAGGGCGACCTGTTCGATCAGGAGCGCAAGCTCGCCCAGTCGGGCCTCGGCGACTATTTCAACGCGGTTGAAATCGTCTCGGACAAAAAGCCATCCGTCTATGACCGGATTTTCACCCGCCATGCCGATGGCGCGGCCAGCGCCATGATGATCGGTAACTCGCTGAAATCGGATGTCATCCCGGCGCTGGAAGCCGGATCATGGGGCGTGCATGTGCCGCATGAATTGGTCTGGGAACTCGACCATGCCGACGCGCCCGAAGGTCACCCGCGTTTTCGCACTGTGCAGACCTTGGGCGACATTCCAAATCTCATCGACACTCTGTCGTAAAAGGCAGCCAACAAGGAAATCAGCATGGCGCAACGCCGCATACTGCGCTCGATCAAAGCCTTTCTCGACAGCGAAACGGCCGGCGGCAATATTTTGATGGCCGTGGCAGCGCTTGCGCTCATCGTCGCCAATTCGCCGCTCGGTCCTGCCTATTTCAGCATTCTGGAGCAGAAAGTCGCGGGTTTGACAGTCCTGCACTGGATCAATGATGCGCTGATGGCCTTGTTCTTCTTGCTGGTCGGCCTCGAGATCAAGCGCGAATTCATCGGCGGTGAATTGTCCACATGGCCGCAGCGCTCCCTTCCGGCCATCGCAGCGCTCGGCGGCATGATCATGCCTGCGCTTGTCTATGTCTGGTTCAATCTGGCAACCCCGCAATCGCTCTCCGGCTGGGCCATCCCGGCCGCAACCGACATTGCCTTTGCTCTCGGCATTCTGGCGCTCGCCGGCAAGCGCGTGCCGATGTCGCTGAAAGTGTTCCTCACCGCCCTTGCCATCATGGATGATCTCGGCGCCGTCATCATCATTGCCATCTTCTACACCGCCGAACTTCAGGTGTGGGCGCTGGGCGGCGTTGCGTCAGTGGCCCTGTTCCTGATTGGCCTCAACCGCATGGGCGTCAAATCGCTCGCGCCCTATCTGGCGCTCGGCGTTCTGCTCTGGGTGCTCATGTTCGCGTCCGGCGTTCACGCAACACTGTCCGGCGTCCTCCTGGCACTCACCATACCGGTCGGCGAAGGCCAGGATTCCCCGCTGCACAGGCTGGAACATCACCTCCATGTCCCGGTCTCGTTTCTGATCGTGCCGGTGTTCGGCTTTGCCAACGCCGGCGTCTCGCTCAGCGGCCTGTCATTGGCAACATTCCTGCACCCGGTCACGCTTGGCGTTGCCGCCGGCCTGTTTGTCGGCAAACAGATCGGCGTTTTCGGCGCGACATGGCTGGCGGTCAAATCAAAGCTCGCAAAAATGCCGCGTGAAGCGACCTGGGCTCAGGTTTACGGCGTGTCGCTCCTGTGCGGCGTCGGTTTCACCATGAGCCTCTTCATCGGCCTGCTGGCATTTCCGGGCCGCATGGACTGGATCGAGGAGGTCAAGATCGGCGTGCTCACCGGCTCGATCCTGTCGGCAATCGCGGGGCTGCTGGTGTTAAGGTTTGCGCCGGCAAAGACCGGTGATTGATCACCCCTTCCATTTCCCCCCGTTTTCCACTATACGCCCCGCAGCATTGCGGTTTTGCCCCTTGCTTTCATGGCCCTTGCTGGACGACATCCCGGCTCTGGGCGTCCTTATCCTCAAACAAAAGGAAAATCCGATGTCGATTACGCCTGAAAAAAAGCAGGAAATCATCAAGGAATTCGGTCAAGCCGCTGGCGATACCGGATCGCCTGAGGTGCAGGTCGCGATCCTGTCGCACCGCATTGCCAACCTGACCGAACATTTCAAGGGCCACAAGAAGGACAACCACTCGCGTCGTGGCCTTCTGGCGCTCGTCTCGCAGCGCCGTTCGCTGCTCGATTACCTCAAGCGCAAAGATGTTTCGCGCTACCAGGTCATCATCGAAAAGCTGAGCCTGCGCCGCTAACGGATATGACACCCGGCGGGGCGTAAGTTTCGCCGGTTTGTTTTTCGCAGTCGGCCTTGCCGGCTGTTTGGATGCCCCGCCCGTCCTGTATCTCGGCGGAACAAGAACCGGACCTGCCCATGGGGCAGGATTGCAGGCCGCCCGCTTGGGCTTTCACCGGACGTCCTGCTGTCTTGCCCGTGGCCCGTCCACTACAAAGAAACGCCGGAACAGTTCCGGCACCAGTGCAAGGTTTGGCGTGTGCGGATCATTGGTCCGTCATGCGGCCATGCACCATTTAAGGACAAGACATGTTCAAGACTCACAAAGTTGAAATTCAGTGGGGCGGCCGTCCGCTCATCCTCGAAACCGGCAAGATCGCCCGTCAGGCTGATGGCGCGGTGCTCGCCACCTACGGCGAAACCGTTGTGCTCGCCACCGTCGTTTCGGCCAAGTCCCCCAAGCCCGGTCAGGATTTCTTCCCGCTGACCGTCAACTATCAGGAAAAGACCTATGCCGCCGGCAAGATCCCGGGCGGCTATTTCAAGCGCGAAGGCCGTCCGTCCGAGAACGAAACCCTGGTTTCGCGCCTCATCGACCGCCCGATCCGCCCGCTGTTTGCCGATGGCTACAAGAACGACACGCAGGTTGTCTGCACCGTCATCCAGCACGACCTTGAAAACAACCCCGACATCGTCTCGCTGATCGGCGCATCCGCCGCGCTGACACTGTCAGGCGTTCCGTTCATGGGCCCGGTTGGCGCAGCGCGCGTCGGCCTGATCGCCGGTGAATATGTTCTCAACCCCAACGTCGATGAAATGCCGGAAACCAAACTCGACCTCGTGGTCGCAGGCACCGGCGACGCCGTTCTCATGGTCGAATCAGAAGCGCAGGAACTCGACGAAGCCACCATGCTCGGCGCCGTGATGTTTGGCCACAAGGCCTTCCAGCCGGTTATCGACGCGATCATCAAGCTGGCGGAAGTCGCCGCCAAGGATGCGCGCGATTACACGCCGGAAGACTTCTCCGCCCTTGAAGCTGAAATGCTGAAAGTGGCTGAGGACGATCTGCGCGAGGCCTACAAGATCATCGACAAGCAGGCCCGTTACACTGCCGTTGATGCCGCCAAGGCCAAGGTGAAAGCCGCTTTCGCCCCGGCGGAAGGCGAAGAAGCCAAATATACAGCCGAAGAAATCGGCGCCGTTTTCAAGTCGCTGCAGGCCAAGATCGTCCGCTGGAACATTCTTGACACCGGTTCGCGCATCGATGGCCGTGATCTGAAGACCGTCCGCAAGATCGTCTCGGAAGTTGGCCTCTTGCCGCGCACCCATGGTTCGGCGCTGTTCACCCGCGGTGAAACGCAGGCCATCGTCGTTGCCACGCTCGGCACCGGCGAAGACGAGCAGTATGTCGACTCGCTCACGGGCATGTACAAGGAAACCTTCCTTCTGCATTACAACTTCCCGCCCTATTCGGTCGGTGAAACCGGCCGCATGGGATCCCCTGGCCGCCGCGAAATCGGCCATGGCAAGCTCGCCTGGCGCGCTGTGCGCCCAATGCTTCCGGGCAAGGATTCGTTCCCCTATACCATCCGCGCCGTCTCCGAGATCACCGAGTCCAACGGCTCGTCCTCGATGGCTACCGTCTGCGGCACTTCGCTGGCGCTGATGGATGCGGGCGTTCCGCTGAAGTCTCCGGTCGCCGGTATCGCCATGGGCCTCATCAAGGAAGGCGACCGTTTCGCCGTCCTGTCCGATATCCTGGGCGATGAAGATCATCTCGGCGACATGGACTTCAAGGTGGCCGGTTCCGCCAATGGCATCACGGCCCTGCAGATGGACATCAAGATCGAAGGCATCACCGAAGAGATCATGAAGGTCGCTTTGGAACAGGCCAAGGCCGGGCGCATTCATATCCTTGCCGAAATGGGCAATGCCATCACCGAAGGCCGTGCGGAACTCGGCGAATTTGCCCCGCGCATCGAGCAGATGTCCATCCCGACCGACAAGATCCGTGAAGTGATCGGCACCGGCGGCAAGGTCATCCGCGAAATCGTCGAAAAGACCGGCGCCA
>JBAVTG010000067.1:0-3828 GCA_049696015.1 Rhizobiaceae bacterium
GGCTCGCCTACCAGTTCCAGAAATCGTGGAAACTTTCGCTCGGCGTTCTCCTCGGCTTCCTCTTCATCATCAATCAGAACCTGTGGAAAGAAACCATCCAGACCCTCGTCCTCGTCGTCGCCGCCACCGCGATTTCCATGGCAATCGGCATTCCGCTCGGCATCTGGGCCGCCCACAAGCCGCGTGTCTGGCGTGTGCTGCAGCCGGTGCTCGACCTGATGCAGACCATGCCGACCTTCGTGTACCTCATCCCCATCCTCATCCTGTTCGGCCTCGGCGCCGCGCCCGCCCTCATCGTCACCATCATCTTCGCCATGCCCGCGCCCGTGCGGATGACATACCTTGGCATCACCTCCATCCCCAAACCGATGATCGAAGCCGGTGAAAGTTTCGGGGCCACCAAGCGGCAATTGCTGTGGAAAGTCGAACTGCCCGCCGCGCTTCCGTCCATCATGGCCGGCCTCACCCAGTGCATCATGCTCTCGCTCTCCATGGTCGTCTTCGCCACCCTCATCGGCGCGCCAAGCCTCGGCAACCCGGTCAACAAGGCGCTCGCCAACCGCAACATCCCGCTCGGCATCGAGGCAGGCTTGGCGCTGGTCATCATTGCCATCATCCTCGACCGCGTTCTGGCGCAAAAGGCGGAGACAAAGAAATGACCGCCCACATGAAGCCGGCCGTTGAATTCCAGAACGTCGACATCATCTTCGGCTCCCGCGCCAAGGAAGCGCAGGCCATGCTCGACCAAGGCAAGTCCCGCGCCGAAATCCTTGACGCCACCGGCTCTGTCCTTGGCGCGGCCGGGGCAAACCTTGTCGTCAACGAGGGCGAAATTTCCGTGCTGATGGGCCTGTCCGGCTCCGGCAAATCCACCCTGCTGCGCGCCGTCAACGGCCTCAACAAGGTCACCCGCGGCAAGGTCATCGTCCATGGCATCCATGGCACGACCGATGTCGTCTCCTGCTCGGACGAAGAGCTTCGCAACGTCCGCCGCGGCGCCGTCGCCATGGTGTTCCAGCAGTTCGCCCTCCTGCCCTGGCGCACAGTCGCCGAAAATGTCGGCCTCGGCCTCGAACTTTCCGGCGTGCCGGAAGCCGAGCTCAAGACCCGCGTCGCCAAGCAGCTCGATCTCGTCGGCCTCACGCAATGGGCCGGCAAATACGCGCATGAGCTTTCCGGCGGCATGCAGCAGCGCGTCGGCCTCGCCCGCGCCTTCGCCACCGAAGCGCCGATCCTTCTGATGGACGAGCCCTTCTCGGCGCTCGACCCGCTCATCCGCACCAAGCTGCAGGACGAACTGCTCCAGCTGCAAAAGACCCTGAAAAAGACGATCATCTTCGTCAGCCATGACCTCGAAGAAGCCCTCAAGATCGGCAACACCATCACCATCATGGAGTCGGGCCGGATCGTCCAGTCCGGCAAACCGGAAGACATCGTGCTCCGCCCTGCCAATGATTACGTTCGCGATTTCATCGCCAATGTGAACCCGCTCTCCGTTCTCACCGCCTGGAATGTCATGCGAGACGTGCGCGATCTGGAAACCGAAAAAGGCGGCTGGGTCTGGCTCGACCGCCGGAAAACCACCCGCTTCAAATTAGACAAAACCGGCCACGTCACGGATGCCGAGAGCAACGGCAAGAAAGCCCAGTGGGTCTCCTGCACCGACGTCGAAAACACCTTCGACGAAGCCACCAACCCCGTCTTCTGGGCCAGCCCCGGCACCAACCTCAAAACCGTCATGCTCGCCATGCACAAAAGCCAGACCGCCCCTGTCGCGCTGTTTGACGATCAGTCAAAGTTTGTGGGTGCAATTGGGGTGAGGGATATATTGCAGGCGGTGTTGCGGCGGTGAGGGTGCCACCACCCCGCCCCCTACGGCCCAGCCAACACCGCGCATTCCCGCATCGGAAACACATCGATCTGCAACGGTTTGCCGGTGACCACGCTCGGCTGGAAATACTGCCGTTGGATGAACAGCGTCGCCTTGCCCTTGTCGATTGACGTCAGCGTGTATTGCGCCTGCACCTTTTGCATGGTGGCCGATGGCGCAAGTTTGACGCTGCAGGCGTTGATCGCATAGCCCAGCGCGCCACTGTCGCCCGCTACCGCGCCTTGCGTCGTCAGGCTGGCGGCAACGCACGCGTCCAGCGCGCCCGGTTCCGCCATCTTTGCTTCCGTTGGACCGGAACCATAGATCGCGAAGATGCCGGACGGATCCAGCTGAATCGACCCCGCCAGCGTCGCGCTGCTGTCAGCCTCGTTCACGGTGAGCGTATCCGCTTCATAAACCAGTGACAGCTTCGCTCCGGCCTCGCCTTGCGGACATTCCATCGTGATTTCCGCCGCAGCGCAGCCGCTCGTCATCAACGCGCCCAAAGCCGCCAGCGCCGCCATCTTGCTGATGAGACGGCCCGTCAATCCTTGCATTGCAGCCGCCCATTGTTGTTTTCAATATTCATGCTCGGGCAATCGTCGAGATTGATCTCGGTCGGTTGGTAGTTCCCGCTCGTATCCTTGCACTGTGCAGTCAACATACTGCGCCGGTAGATCAACGGCACGGTGCACGACTGTGCCCAGCTGCCGCGAATGATCGGCGCGCAGGTAAGATATCCATTCGTGTTGTTGGGGCCGCTCCGGCTGCAGAAACTGAGCGCAATCGACGTTTCCCGCCCGACAAGACCGTTCTGTTTTGTGCAGCGGCAGGTCAGATTGCTGCCGCCGTCCACGCTGCACGCTGCGCAGCTGGCATAAAACGTGCCGCGCAGATTTGCCGGGTCCATGCCTTCCTGCCAATTCATGGCTTTGCTTGGCATCGCCATAGACGCCATTGCGAAGGCGCATAGCAGTGTGAGTTTGCCGGAATTTCGCGGATAAAGGCGCATTGCTTTCACTCCTGTTTGCACGTTCTGAACAACGGAACAAACAAGTCATAATCCGCAAATCCTGCCCCCGGCAGCCGCAAGTTTGCGCGACTATTCCGCAAATCTGCATAGCGGCTGCGGCGGGCGGCGCTCACCCCTTCAACAGCATCAAATCCGCTTTCACCCATAGCGCATAGCAAACCAGCAGCGTTACCGGCGCGAGCATGGTCTGGTCATTTGATGCATTGATCAGCGCCAGCAGTGCCGCGAAAATCGCCGGAACCCGGCTCGCCACCACCGCCTGCCGGTAAAGCCGCGGCCAGTTCAAGCCAGCCTCGGCGCTTCCCCCATGCAGCGCGCTGCCAAACTTGCCGATGGCATGCAACAGCCCGGCAGTCAGCGCCAGCAGCGGTTGGCCAAGCGAGAACAACGCCATGCCAAGCGCCAGCGCGCCGATGCCCGACAGGAAATCGCCCCACCAGTTCATCGGCTTGTCGGGCGGAAATCCAAACCGCCAGGCGCGGTGATACGCCTCGCCGCTCACCATGAAAATAAGTGTCGCGCCCGTCATCCAAAGCGCACTCGCGCTGCCGGCAAAAAAAGACGCCGCCGCCTCGCCCGCGCCGCCGGACGCCGCGACCATCTGCAACGCCAGACCCGAGACGAGGCCAATCAGGTTCCCACTGTTGTAAAGCCCGCCCGGCCCGCTCATCCGCGCAGCAACCCCGTCGCGCAGTTTCGAGCGCGGCCATGAAGCCGCGTGTTGTTTCAAAATCCGGTCAGACGTGCGCATGGCCTTCTCCCTTTGCCGGAAGAATAGCGGCCTGCACCAGCCCGGCGCGTCATCCATATGGATGAATGCGGGGAATAAACTCTGCAACGAAGGCCGCTGACAATTGCCTCGCTGCGCTCGGGCCCTCTCCGGCCCTTCGGGCCACCTCTCCCGCAAGCGGGCGAGGTTAAACGC
>JBAVTG010000068.1:0-3194 GCA_049696015.1 Rhizobiaceae bacterium
TTCATGGCGCCGGTGGACATTGTCATTCTCAAAGCCAGTCCGATGGATGAGAATGGCTATTTCAATCTGAGCGCCTCAAACCTCTGGCATCGCGCCATCATTGAACATGCGCGGATGGTGATCGTCGAGACCTCCAAGGGCAATCCCTATGTCCACGGCATCGACACCGGCATCCATTTCAGCGAGGTGGACTACATCATCGATGGCGATGACGCGCCTGCGCCGGAGCTGCCCAATCCTGCTCCGACAGAGATTGACCGGGCCGTGGCGCGCTACATCGTCAATGAAATCGAGAACGGCGCTTGTCTGCAGATCGGCATCGGGGGCATGCCGAATGCTGTCTGTGCACTTCTTCTGGAAAGCGGCGTGGATGACCTCGGCGTTCATACCGAAATGATGACTGACGGAATTGCCGATCTTTATCGGGCAGGGCGGGTCAGCGGCGCGCGCAAGGTTCTCAATCCGGGCAAGATCGCCTACTCCTTCGCGCTCGGCTCCAAGGCGCTCTACGATGTGCTGGACCGCAACCCCGACATGCTGTGCTGTCCGGTTGAGCACACCAACCTTCCGTCCAACATCATGCAAAATCCCGGCGTGGCTTCGATCAACAGCACCACACAAGTCGATCTGCAAGGGCAGGCTGCATCGGAGTCCGATGGCAACCGCCATTTGACCGGTACAGGCGGCCAACTGCAGTTCGTGCGTGGCGCCTATGCGTCCAAGGGCGGCAAGTCGTTCCTGTGCCTGCCGTCCACCTATGACAAGCGCGGCGAGCGGCGCAGCCGGATTGTCTTCAATCTCAGCCACGGAAACGTAGTCACCACGCCGCGTTCGGACGTGATGTATGTTGTCACAGAATACGGGATCGTGAACCTGAAGGGCAAATCAACGCCGGAACGCGCACGGGCGCTGATCAGCATTGCTCATCCGGATTTTCAGGAAGCGCTGGAGAAACAGGCGTTTGAAAACAAGCTGCTGCCGCGCGGGCTTTCATTTTAGCCGGAATGGCCAATGCGCGGGTGGCGCTTTTCGATGAAAGCGTCGATACGCTCGCTGGTATCCGGTTCCATCATGTTGCAGGCCATGACTTCGCCCGCAAACGCATAGGCGTCAGCTAAAGCCATGCCGCGCTGTTTCTGAAACATGGCCTTGCCATAGCGGACGGCATTGGCATCCTTGCGCAGGATGGTTTCGACTTTTGCCTGCACAACCTGTTCCAAGGCGGCATCATCAACAGCCTGATTGATCAAACCGTAGGCCACCGCCGTTTCGGCCGAGATGAATTCGCCGGTCACCAGCATGTCGAATGCGTTTTTTGCAAGGACGTTGCGGGAGAGTGCGACAGCTGGCGTCGAGCAGAACAGGCCGACATTGATCCCCGATACCGCAAACCGGGTTGAACGGGCGGCGATGGCGAGGTCACAGCTGGCGACCAGCTGGCATCCGGCGGCGGTGGCAATGCCATGAACCTGGGCGATGACCGGTACGGGGAGGTTGACAATGGACTGCATGACCTTGCCGCAGCGGGCGAACAGGTCCTGATAATAGGCCTTGTCTGGTTTGGCCCGCATTTCGGCCAGATCATGGCCGGTGCAGAAAGCTTTGCCTGAGCCGGAAAGGACGACACATCTGGCATTGGGGTCAGCCGCAATTGTGTCGAGTGCCATTTGCAGGGCATCCAGCAAATTCCCGGACAGGGCATTTAATTTGTCTGGCCGGTTGAGCCGCAAGTGCGCCACGCCATTATTTGATCGGTTAATCAAGATCGGTTCAGCTGCCGCATTATCAGGCTTGCTCATGGTCTACTCCGCGGCCCGCGCAGACATTCGCATCGGCCGACTTTCCGGATGAGAATAGAAGTGGCGCATCAGGTGTCAATGCGGATAGAACACCGGCAACGGTTCAGATATTGGCAGCAGGATTGCGTAAAACGAACCGCGAATCTGCACGATCGCCTTTGGCAACGCATTCGTACAGTGTCCGAATATTAAAAAAGCGCTTGTGAATCAGCTGAGCCGTCTTTATATGACGATCAACAAAACGCGGTGCGCGGGGCCAACAATGGTGCCGCGCTCCTTTTTGTCTTGAAAAAGTAACAGGCGATTCGGGTGGCTTTCACCCAGGACCGGCAGGCAATCGATGGCTTCAAAAACAAACCCGTTCACCTTCCTTCAGCAGGTTCGGGCCGAAACGGCCAAGGTGACGTGGCCAAGCCGTCGCGAAACCATGATCTCGACCGCGTTGGTCGTGGCAATGGCTTTTCTGGCAGCATTGTTCTTTTTTCTGTCCGACCAGTTGATGGCGTTCGCTGTTGAACTCATCCTTGGTCTCGGCAAGTAAGTTATTGGGAATACGAGGTAATTTGATGGCGGCTCGCTGGTACATCGTCCACGCTTACTCGAATTTCGAGAAGAAGGTGGCCGAGTCGATCGAAGAGAAGGCAAAGCAAAAAGGCTTGTCGCACCTGTTCGAGAAGATTCTCGTGCCGACTGAAAAGATCGTGGAAATCCGCCGCGGCCGCAAGGTTGACGCCGAACGCAAGTTTTTCCCCGGCTATGTTCTGGTCCGCGCCACGCTGACCGACGAAGCATTCCATCTGATCAAGAACACGCCGAAAGTGACCGGCTTCCTTGGTTCCGATTCGAAACCTGTGCCGATTCCCGATTCGGAAGCCGAGCGCATTCTGAACCAGATTCAGGAAGGCGTTGAGCGTCCGAAGTCGAGTGTTTCGTTCGAAATTGGCGAGCAGGTGCGTGTTTCCGACGGTCCGTTCGCCTCGTTCAACGGTATCGTCCAGGAAGTTGACCAGGAGCGTTCGCGCCTCAAGGTCGAGGTTTCGATTTTCGGCCGCGCCACGCCGGTCGATCTGGAATTCAGTCAGGTCGAGAAGGTCTGACGGAACGCCGCGCAAGCGGAAGGCTTCAGGCTTGATTGCCTGAATGCTGCAAAACGGTGGGAGGAAGGCGGACCTGGCCGGTTCGGTGACCGCACCACCAAACTGCAACCCGACCGGTCATCAGCCGGTCATGTCTAGGAAGGCAGAGAAATGGCCAAGAAAGTCATGGGCCAGATCAAGCTGCAGGTTCCGGCAGGTTCGGCTACGCCGTCCCCGCCAATCGGTCCTGCACTCGGTCAGCGCGGCGTCAACATCATGGAATTCTGCAAGGCGTTCAACGCGCAGACGCAGGATACCG
>JBAVTG010000069.1:0-15170 GCA_049696015.1 Rhizobiaceae bacterium
AGCACACGTGCCGTCTTGTCCATGATTTCGGGCTTCAGAGAAGGCAACGCAGTTGCGATCAGACCAACCTGCTTTGCCGCCCAGGGTGCAACATGGAGCAAGGGCGGCACGCAGTCTTTTGCCGCTGCAATGGCCGCATCGAGTTTGGCTTGGGGCACTGCAAAGGGGATGAGTTTGACCGTGGCCACCATCTGGCCACGCGTAACGGACGCATAGTCGCCGAGTGTGGCGATGGTGATCGACGGGTCGATACGGTTGATGGCGTCAATGACCGGTTTGTTGACCCGAAACAGACCGTCGTTTTCTGCATGGATGTTGACGCGGCCCGTCGCGGCATTTGCAAGACGAACGGAAGGATGCGCGGCAATGGATGCCAGACGCGTTGCCGCCGCATCTTCGCCGATATCGCCAGGTTCCATTCTCGCAACGATCACATGCGCGATTCCCGCCGCACTGATGAGCGCCAATTCCGGCCCGCCAAGGCATGTGCCCTTTTTCAGGCGCACGCCACCGGCTTGCACGGCGTGGGCAAGATAGGCTCCTGTCGCCTCCGCAAGTGGAACTGACCCAAATTTCAAGCTGCGTCTCCGCCAAGGCTGCGCTTGCGAAATGCCCGAATGATCTGCGCCAATGTTGCCACCGCAATTTCCGCCGGACTTGCAGCGCCAATGTCGAGACCAATGGGCGCTGCGATGCGGGCAAGCCGATCCAGCGAAACACCTGCCGCGGCCAAACGCTCCAGCCGCTTGGCATGGGTCTTCTTGGAACCCAATGCGCCGATGTAAAAACAATTGGCCTCCAGCGCGGCCTTGATCGGAAAATCATCAATCTTCGGATCATGGGTTACTGCGGCCAGCGCCGTATAGGCGTCAAGCGGGCGATCTTTCAGCACCACTTCCGGCCACTGCGCATGGAGCTTGAACCCGCCGAACCGCTCGGGCGTGGCAAAAGCGGTGCGCGGGTCGATGATTTCAAGATCATAACCTGCCACTGCCGCCATCGGCGCGAGCGCCTGGCTGATGTGAACTGCGCCAATGACAACGATGCGCGGCGGCGGCACGTGAACATTGATGAAGAACGAAGCGCCATCAGCTTCAATCATGCCGGACTTGCCGGACAGGAACGCTTTCTTTAGCGCCTCGCCCAATTCACCGCCGACAGTATCGCTCTCGCGCACCACACGGTCGCGTTCGCCGGAAAGGTCCGTCACCAACGCAACCGCACGGCGCGAGTTGCGCTCGGCGTTGAGCTTCTTGAGGTTTAGCGGGTCCATCAGCCGAGCCGCTCCACATAGACCTTGATGCGCCCGCCACAGGACAGGCCAACCTGCCATGCGGTTTCATCAGCCACACCAAACTCCAGCATGCGCGGCTTGCCATCGGCAATCACGTCCATCGCCTCTGACACCACAGCACCCTCAACGCAGCCGCCAGATACCGAACCGTGGAAATTGCCGTCCTCATCAATGATCAGATGGGAGCCAACGGGGCGCGGGGCTGAACCCCAGGTTTCCATGACGGTAGCGACGGCAACTTCCTTGCCTTCGCCCATCAGCTTTTCGGCCATGAACAGCGGATCAAGCACGTCGTTTGCAGAACCGGTTTGCATGTTCGTCTCCATTAGGCGGCCTCTTTCAATGCATCCAACCAGCGTTTTGGATCAACATCACGGCCGCTCTTTCGGCCAAGCGACTGGCACAAATCAGCCATGGCATCGAGATTGTGCACGGCGCGCAGTTCGTCAACATGCGGCAACATGGCTCTGACACCGCGGGCGCGTGCTTCGAAGCCTTCGAACCGAAGCAGCGGATTGAGCCAGACCAGGCGGCGGCAGGATTTGTGCAAACGCTCCATAGCACCCGACAGGCCCGTCACATCGTCGCGCTCCAGACCATCGGTAATAAGCAGCACAACGGCTCCCTGCCCTAAAACCCGGCGCGACCATTTGCGGTTGAACTCATGCACAGCCTCGCCAATGCGCGTGCCGCCGGACCAGTCTTTGACCAAGCCGGAGCACAGCGCCAACGCCTCATCCGGATCCTTGTAACGCATCTGGCGGGTGATGTTGGTCAGACGTGTGCCGAACAGGAACGTATGAACGCGGCGACGATCCTCGGTCAGGGCATGCAGAAAATGCAGGAAGATGCGGGTATACTGGCTCATCGAACCGGAGATATCGGCAAGAATGACCAGTGGCGGGTGCACAGTTCGGCGCTCGCGAAACCGCGGCAGCACAAGATCGCCGCCGGTGCGCATGGCCGAGCGCATCATCGCGCGCGGATCGATCTTCGCGCCCTGCGGATCGGGACGGAAGCGCCGGGTCAAAACCTCGTCAAAAGGCAGTCTGAGGCGCGCGATCTCGGCCTTTGCCAACCGGATCTCCGCGGCTGTCATTTGCGCGAAATCTTTCGAACGCAGGATTTCCTTGCCAGACAGGCTGAAGCGGGCATCCACCTCGACTTCCGGATTTTCCACTTCCTGCTTGGTTTGCTTTCCTTCATAGAGCGCCTGGCTGACACGCGTTTCGCCCGCCTTCGGCTTTTCCCTTTGGCGGTTCTCGATGGCGACCGGCGAGAACATGGAGATCAGCTTTTCAACCAGTTCGCGCGATTTCCAATAGAGCCGGAACGCCTCATCAAACACAGCGTGGTCTTCATGACGCTTGACGAAAATGCAATGCAGCGTCCAGTAAAAATCATCGCGCGAGCCGATGCCCGTCGCGATTACCGCATCGATAGCATCGCGCACCGAAGCTGGGCCGACACGCATGCCCGCCTTGCGCAGCGTGCGGCCGAAATAAAGGATGTTGTCAGCGATGCGGCCATCGGGTTTGGAAATCGTGGACATGCCCTATTCCGCCGCCGCCAGTTCCGCTTTTACTTCATTTAAAATCTTGCGCCCTTCGCCCTGGCCGATCCGGGCAATATCGTCCTGATACTTGAGCAAGACTCCAATCGTGTCGGAGATGGTTTCCGGATCGAGCGCAACCTTGTCCAGTTCCGTCAAAGCGCTGGCCCAATCGATCGTTTCGGCAACGCCCGGCACTTTGAACAGTTCAATCTCGCGCAATTTCTGCACATAGCGCACCACCTCGGCCGAAAGGCGTTCGTTGGCCGCAGGAACCTTGCGGCGGATAATTTCAAGCTCGCGGGCAGCATTGGGATAATCAACCCAATGGTAGAGACAGCGGCGCTTCAGCGCATCGTGGATTTCGCGGGTGCGGTTGGTGGTAATAATCACGATGGGCGGCTCTTCGGCCTTAATCGTGCCGAGTTCGGGAACTGTGACCTGAAAATCGGACAAGACTTCGAGCAGGAACGCCTCGAAAGCTTCATCAGTGCGGTCAAGTTCATCGATCAGGAACACCGGCGCAGCGCCCGGCTTGCCGGACAGCGCTTCCAGCACGGGGCGGCGGATCAGGTATTTTTCCGAAAAGACGTTCTTCTCAATGGCACTGCGGTCTTTGACGCCTGTGGCTTCATCCAACCGGATTTCGATCATCTGCGCCGCATAGTTCCATTCATAAACGGCGGACGAAACGTCCAGCCCTTCATAGCATTGCAACCGAATGAGCGGTCGGCCAAGAGTTTTGGACAGGACCTTGGCAATTTCGGTCTTGCCGACACCGGCTTCGCCTTCCAGAAATAGCGGGCGTTTCATCCGCAGGGCCAGGAAAAGCACAGTCGCCAAGGCCCGGTCGGCAACATAATCGCCGTCCTCAAGCAAAGCCACGGTTTCATCGATGGACGCGGGAAGCGCCCTTGCTAAAGCCATTGGGACTCCTCCTCCCGCCCTGCATCCTGGATCAAAGCTTGTGATAGCCGCGATTGTGATAGACGAGCGGAGCAAGGTTAGCGGTCGTCTTCAGGGCTGTCACCTCGCCAAATAGTACACGATGGGTGGCAACTTCCTTGGCATCGATCAAGCGGCAGTCGAATGATGCCAAAGCGCCAACCAGCGCCGGCGCCCCTGAATGCAGCTTTTCCCATTGCGCGAGGGCAAAGCGGGCATCCTGTTCCAGATGCGCCTTTCCGGCGAAGGCCTCAGCCAATTTCTGGTGAAATGCGCCAAGCACATTGAGAACAAAGACGCCGTTTTCTTCAAAAACGCGGTTGTTGATGTTCGATTTGTTGAGACACACGAGAACGGTGCCCGGATTGTCCGAAACGGAACAGGCGGCAGACACCGTGACGCCGCGCCGCCCGGCAGGGCCATCGGTGGTCAACACATTCACCGCGCCAGCCAAATGGGACATGGCATCGCGATAATCGGCAGGGTGGACAATCTGTGTCTGAAGCAAACCGGAAATCTCTCTGTTGCGCGCCGCAGGGACCGCCGCACTGTGTCCGGCCCAACCATTCTAATGGCTTGGCCCTTAATGTATATCCCCAATGCGAAGACAGGCAGCGTTGCCTGCATGCGCCCAACATGCATATGGTACACCGATGCCGCTTCGAACAGTCCTTATATTCGCAGTTCTTGCTGTCGTGCTCGCTCCGTCAAAGGTGTTGGCTGCAGACACGATCGCGCTCGCCGTGCCGCTGAATGGCCCCTATGCGCTGTTGGGTAAACAGACAAAAGCGGGAGCGGAAGCTGCGGCAAAGGCGCTCGGCAAGACCTTGATGGTCATTGATGACGGCTGCGAGGCTGACAATGGCGCGCAATTGGCTGACGCCGTGGCAGCATCGGGTGCGCAGGTTGCCATCGGCTTTCTGTGTCTCGAATCGCTCGGCGCGGCGCTGCCCATGTTGAAAGACAAAGCGATTCCAACGCTTTCGATTGCCGCGCGGGCAGACGCTTTAACGCTCGGCAAGGCAAAATCCGGATTTCTGTTCAGCCGCATTTCGCCGCGGGACGGTATGGAGGCCGAAGCATTGGCGCGTCAGGTGCTGCCGCTCTGGCGCAAGAAAAACTTCGCCATCGTCGATGACGGCACGATTAATGCCCGCGACCTTGCCGAATCGTTCCGGCAGGCGGCCGCAGAAGCGGGGCTGAAGCCGGTGTTTTCCGACACGTTCCGCCCGGGCCTCGACAAGCAGAATGCGCTGGCCAGCCGGCTGCAGAAAGCTGGAGCGACTCATGTGTTTTTCGGCGGCTCGATCGATGATGCCGTTATCCTGTCGCGCGATGCCAAATCCTATGGCGGTCTGACACTGGCGCTGGGCGAAAGCGCTGCGCCATCGGATCCGGCCATTGACCATGGAACAATTCTGGCGCTGGCGCTTGCCGATGCGACGCTGAAGCCAGAGGCGGCGGCGGCCAAACTGGCGATTGGCGCGACAGGAATAGTTGCCGACAATTATGCGCTGCTTGGCCATGCCGCGGTCGAAATTGCAGCGGCAGGCGGCGCTGTTGCCAATGGCGCTGCCGGCCCATTTCAAACAGCCATCGGCTCGGTGGCTTTTGATGAAAACGGCGATCTGGCTGCAAACCCGTTCCTTTTGGCAGAGCTGAAAGCCGGAGCGTTTGTACCCTTGCCCAAACAGCCGGCGGGCCAATAGCCGTGACGGACAACTGTTTTGCAAAGACCGAGGGCCGCTTTTGGCATCAGGCCGTTCTGACTTTGATGTGGGCGGCAATAATGTCTGCTTCCGCGGCAATCGCTTTGGCGTGGTCCCGCGACGGGATCATTGAACCGCAGGCGCAAAGGCTGATTGGCATCTTCGCTGCTGGCGCTTTGGCTGCCTATCCGGTCGCGCGGTCGATACTCTGCCTGGTGCCCAACCGATGGCGCAAAGGACAGCGCTTTGCCGCAGCTTTCATCCTCTTTGGCGCAGCGACGGTCGGCTTCACCTCATTGTTTTTCGCTTTGGATTTTTTGGCGTATTTTGCTGAATGGCACGATGATCATCTGTCAGTTCAGCGCGTTTTCCAGACACTTTTCACGGTAATGTCGGCGTTTTACCAGTTCCTGGTGTTGGGTTTGCGGCTTTACCTGCCAGTTGGAGTGATCGCTCTGTTTGGCGCAGCAACCGGCTTTGCGCTTCGCCGTCTTTGACATTCGCGCCCCCTCTGTTAAAGCGCGCCTACCCCGATTTACCCTACGGAGCCTCCCCATGATCCCGCGCTATTCGCGCCCCGAAATGGTCGCCATCTGGTCGCCGGAAACCCGATTCCGCATCTGGTTCGAAATCGAAGCGCACGCCTGCGATGCGCTGGCCGAGATTGGCGTGATCCCGAAAGACGCGGCGAAGACCATTTGGGATAAAGGCGGCGCGGCAAAGTTTGACGTGGCCAAAATCGATGAGATTGAAGCGGTTACCAAGCACGATGTCATCGCATTTCTCACGCATCTGGCGGAATTTGTCGGGCCGGATTCGCGTTTCATCCATCAGGGCATGACCTCGTCGGACGTGCTCGACACCTGCCTTGCCGTGCAGCTGTCGCGCGCATCAGATCTGTTGATAGCTGATGTCGATAAACTGCTCGCGGCGCTGAAGAAGCGCGCATTTGAGCATAAGGACACAGTCACCATCGGCCGCAGCCACGGCATCCATGCCGAGCCGACGACATTTGGCGTCAAGCTGGCGCTGGCCTATGCCGAATTTTCCCGTTGCCGCGAACGGCTGGTCAATGCCCGCGCGGAAATCGCCACCTGTGCCATCTCCGGCGCCGTTGGCACCTTTGCCAACATCGACCCCCGTGTCGAAGAGCATGTCGCCAAGGCGCTGGGACTGAGCGCCGAGCCGGTCTCAACGCAAGTCATACCGCGCGACCGCCACGCGATGTTTTTCGCTACACTTGGCGTCGTCGCTTCCTGCGTTGAGCGCCTCGCCACCGAAATCCGCCATCTGCAGCGCACTGAAGTTCTGGAGGCCGAGGAATATTTCGCGCCTGGCCAAAAGGGCTCCAGCGCCATGCCGCACAAGCGCAATCCGGTGCTGACCGAAAACCTGACGGGCTTAGCGCGCATGGTGCGCTCCATGGCCCTGCCCGCAATGGAGAATGTGGCGCTGTGGCATGAGCGCGACATTTCGCATTCTTCAGTCGAGCGGATGATCGGCCCGGATGCCACCATCACGCTCGATTTCGCCCTCGCCCGGCTCACCGGCGTTGTCGACAAGCTGTTGGTTTATCCGGACAACATGCTGAAGAATATGAACAAGTTCAAAGGCCTCGTGATGTCACAGCGCGTGCTGTTGGCGCTGACGCAGGCCGGCTGTTCACGCGAGGACAGCTACCGACTGGTGCAGCGCAACGCCATGAAGGTTTGGGAGCATGGCGCTGATTTCCTTGAGGAATTGCTCAAGGACGAAGAAGTGCGCGCCGCTCTCCCGGAAGCAGAAATCCGCGAGAAGTTCGATATCGGCTACCATACCAAACATGTAGACACGATTTTCAAACGGGTGTTTGGCAGTTGATTGATTGCTTGCGCAATAGCCTGCAATCATCTTGGTTTACAGTTGTGCAATTCGGCCAAAGGCGATGATGAGCAGCAAAACCTTATTGCTCAAAAGGACATCAATCATTGCCTTGTGAGTCGCTTTTCGCTCTTGCAGCGGGAGTCTCACCTTTTCCCGGTTGATGCTGAAAGAACGGCCACATTTGCAAAGGTACTCGTTGGCTCGACGCCTCTTCTAACCTCCTGCGTCCTAAGCTCGGGTGCCAACGCCATTTGCGCCGGGTGTATCAACTCCATTTTTCCAGTAGCGGGATTTAGACGCGCATAGGTTTGATGGTCCCCGGATCCTATCAGGAAAGGGATCATGGCGGCCAAAATCATGGCTCCAATGGCAATTGTGGCAGTCCACTGATGTACGAGCATCCGATAACCCCTGAATGCGAACGCCAATAATTTGGCAGCATTCAAGGGATTCATCATCATTCAATCGGGTGATGTCGCAGGCGATATTTGCCAACGCCCGCTTCTTGCAGGAAAGTCGCATCATCTCCGGGATGTTGCCATCGCAAAACGATAAGAAGCCGCACGCTCAAAATCTGTTGCGATCAAACTTGCCGGCATAAGATATGGCGCAGCGCGCAGGCTAAAACATCACATGATCGCGCTTGACGCGGTCGTAGTCGGCTTTGGCCATCATCGCGGCCAACTCATCGACCTGCACAGTCGCCTGCCAGCCGAGCAGTTCCTTGGCCTTGGTCGCATCGCCGATCAACAGTTCAACTTCGCTCGGGCGGTAGAATTTCGGATTGACGACGACAATCGCCTTGCCGGTCTTCTTGTTGATGCCCTTCTCGTTTTCTTCTGAGCCCTGCCATTCAAGGTCAAGCCCGAGTTCTTGCGCGGCGCGCTCGACGAAGGAGCGGACGGTGTGGGTCGAACCGGTGGCAAGCACGTAATCATTGCCCTTGTCCTGTTGCAGAATGCGCCACATACCCTCGACATAATCGCCGGCAAAGCCCCAGTCGCGCTGGGCCGACAGGTTGCCGAGCTCAAGCACGTCCTGCTTGCCCTGCGCGATGCGGGCGAGCGCCAGCGTGATCTTGCGGGTGACAAATTCAAGGCCGCGCAGCGGGCTCTCATGGTTGAACAGGATGCCAGACGAAGCGTGGATGTTGAAGCTTTCGCGGTAGTTGATGGTGATGAAGTGGCCATAAACCTTGGCAACGCCGTAGGGGCTGCGCGGATAGAGCGGGGTCTTTTCATTCTGCGGCACGGTTTGCACCAAGCCAAACATTTCGGATGTAGAAGCCTGATAAAACCGCGTGTGCGGCGAAGCGTTGCGGATGGCTTCCAGAATGCGGCACACGCCGATGGCATCGGCATCAGCGGTGTAAAGCGGCATCTCCCAGGATGACCCGACAAAGCTCTGCGCAGCCAGATTGTAGAATTCATCCGGCTTGTACTTGTCCATCAACCGCATGATCGACGGCAGTTCGGCCAATTCGAATGTTTCTTTCTCCACCTCGCCGTCAATGCCCAGATCCACCAGACGATGGTCAATGGCGTTGGACGTGCGGCGGATGCCGCCGATGACGCGATAGCCTTTTTCGAGCAGCAATTTGGACAGATAAGCGCCGTCCTGGCCTGAAACACCGGTGATGAATGCGGTTTTTGACATGTTGGTTTCCGTTGTTGCTATTCTGCAGCCAAACTGGCGGCAGACATATTTTCGGGGCGGAGTGCGTCAAGGAGGTCCGTCGCAACGTCTTTCCATGACCGCAGATGGGGGCGGGCCGCGACTACGCGTTTCTTCAGCGCAGTGTAGAAGGCCTGGTCGTTCAAGCAGCGGTCGAAAATATCCGCCAGTTCATTTGGATTGTCAGCATCGAAGTAGATCGCCAAATCGCGGCCAACTTCAGTGAGTGCCGAATTGGGCGCCGAAATGCCGGGCGTGCCGAGCCACAGCGATTCGCCAAGCGGCAAGCCCCAGCCTTCAAGCTTGGAGGCCATGACGGTCCCAAGCGCATGCTCATAGAGGCTGATCAGATTGGCCTGGCTGGGAGCGGGCGCGAAATGCACATACGGCTCCGCGCGGGCAAATGCGCCGCTGTGCAGCGCTTTGCGGCTGCGGCGGCGGTCAACGCCTGCTATGATAAACAAGGGTGGAGTCTTCCCGGCATCCAGCAGCTTGATTATGGCCGCAAGCACGACATTCAAGTTTTTGCGGCCCATGGTGATGCCAACGCCAAGGAAATAGGGCCGGTCCGGCAAAATCACATTCGCAGTTTCGCCATCGGCACGGCACTCATGGCACAATTGCACCACCGCGCGCGATTTCGGCGCAGGCAGTTTGCCCTGCGATACGGCAAGCGCCATATCTTTATCAGTATAGTGCGATATCGATACAACCTGATCTGCAACGCTCAATATCCGTGCATTGTCATTGCGGAATGTGTCGCGGAACCAGGCAGGCACCGGCAGATCATCATGCAGCGGGATCATGTCGTAGATCATGGCGCTCAACTTGGTCCGCGACCCGGTTGCCTTCAGGAAATCAGCCATATCACCGATGAATTTCGGGCGGGCCGCTGAAAACAGCACCCCCCCATCCAATGTCACGGGTTCCAGATAGCGCCCGATATCCGGGAAGATCAGGCGGTTGACCAAATTGAAAACGGAACCAACTCCATGCCGAACCGTGCGGCGCAAGGCGGAGTCCCCGGCGTTTGATTCCGCGATGCGCAACGGGACGCCGCGATCGGGAATGCCAAGATCAACCAGACCATTGGCGCTGGCCTTGCCAAATGCAGGTTTTGCTCGGAAGAACTGCTGGCGGCCGCTGTCAAAGACAACAAATTGAATGCATGGGTCCAACAGCGAGATCTCATAAGCGATCTCGGCCACAACACGGGCGATGCCGTAATATTTTATCTTGCCTCTTGAGCGCAGATAGAGCTCGGACAGATCGTAATAGACGGGCGACATTCAAACCTGCTCTGCCCCCGTCAGTACCGAACGCAACCTGCTTTCGATCCTGGCCGGAGCTTTTGGCCGCCTCTCCCCCAAAAGGCGGCCGGAATTGTAACGATGGCCAACTCACCCAAGAATTGAGACGGCCAATTGGCCGCTTGATAATCGATTGACTTGCCAAGTCAAATATCAAAACTCGATTCGAGCGCGTATGGCAGGCCTAAAGTCGGGCAAATCAGTTCAATAATATGGGGAAAAGCAAGAATGACCGGACGTTTGGCAGGAAAAATCGCAATCATTTCAGGTGGCGCGACGGGTATGGGCGGCGCAGCTTCGAAACTGTTTGCGCAAGAAGGCGCGAAAGTCGGCATCATCGACCGCAACCCGGTCGCGGCGGCCGAAACGGTCAAGGCGATCCGCGATGCAGGCGGCGAGGCCATGTTTGCGATCGCCGATGTATCGATCGGCGCAGATGTGAACAAAGCCGTGGCGGCAATCAATGAAGCATTTGGCGCCGTGACGGTGCTGTTCAACCATGCCGGGACCATTGTCATCAAACCCTTCCTCGACACCACTGAAGAGGAATGGGACTGGCTGCACGCGGTCAATGTGAAATCCATGTTCCACATGACCAAAGCGGTATTGCCACAGATGATTGATGCCGGCGGCGGCTCAATTGTCTGCACATCATCGATTTCGGCGGTCGCGGCAACGCCGATGGAGGTGCTTTACGACACCACCAAGGGCGCGGTGCACATGTTCGCCCGCGCCATCGCCGTTGAATTCCGCGACAAGAACATCCGCTGCAACGCCGTTTGCCCCGGCTTCATCCGCACACCGCACGGCTTGCGCGAGGTGGCCGAGCTTCAAAAGCTGGGCGTGGATGTGTCAGACGCTGCCATCACAGCCGCGCAAGGCAGGATTGGGGAACCGGAAGATGTCGCGCGGGCGGCGCTGTTCCTGGCGTCCGATGAAGCGAACTTCATCAACGGCACGCATTTGTTCGTCGATAACGGGTTTACGGCGATTTGACTCAAAAGGCGAACCGGATGCCGGTTCGCCTTGAATTGATTCGCTGAATTGCGATCACGCAGCAACAACCCGGATTTCCGTGCCCCAAGGATCGCTGATCGTCTTCGATACGCCGCTTTTCGCATTCAACTCCACCCAGCCCAACCCGGTGCGGTCGATGTCACGTTTGCCTGCGCCGCGGGAATGCCAGACGTTGGCGCCGATGTGATGGTGGTAGCCGCCGGTGGACAGGAACACGGCGGATGGGCCGTAGCGGGCGACAGTGTCGAAACTCATTGTCTCGTTCCACCAGCTCTCGGCCTCTTGGGCGTTGCCGACCCGCAGGTGCACATGCCCGATGATCGTGCCATCCGGCGCGCCTTTCCAGTCGCCCGGCTGCGGCTTGTGCGTTGCCATCAGGTTCTGGAAGTTCAGCGCTTCGGTGGCCATGCGAACTTGATCGCCGTCCCAGCCCCAGGCTGATTTTGGACGATCAGCATAGATCTCGATGCCATTGCCTTCCGGATCGGTCAGGTAAACCGCTTCGGAGACCAGATGATCAGACGCACCGTCAATCGAAACGCTGTCGTCCATCGCATGCTGCGTCCACCGCGCCAGATCGGCCCGTTTTGGCAAGAGAAACGCCGTGTGGAACAGGCCGGCCGAGCGCGGATCATCCTGACGCAGCGATTTGACTTCTTCGATTTCGAAAAAGCCGTTGTCACCTGCGCCGAGCACAATAAAACCCGGCCGCCGCGAGATTTCACGCAGGCCGACGGCTGACTTGTAATAATCGGCAAGCGCCTGCGCATCGCGCGACTTGATGCCGACTTTGCCGACCGAGACCGGCGCTGTCGCGGCAAACGAGACGTCTGGAACTGTATCTTGGGCCATGACCAGCCTCCTTGGTTGTTGTCGTCACAATATCATACTTCCGATTGTTCAGCACAATGTCATTTATTCCGACATGCCGTTCAATAATTGTGGACAATCATCAATCTTGTGTGCGGTTGCGAGCATCGCTATGTGAGCCCTCATGAAGATCGCTGACGCAAACATACTGATGGTCCCGGGCTACCAGAACTCCGGGCCTGACCACTGGCAGACGCGCTGGGAGAAGAAACTCTCGACAGCGCGCCGTGTCGAACAGGCTGAGTGGACCAAGCCGGTCCGCGATGAATGGGCAAACAAGGTAGCCGAGGCCGTCAACGCCTCCGGGCGGCCAACGGTGATCGTGGCACACTCGCTTGGCATTCCGACGGTGATCAATGCGCTGCCGCAATTCCGCCAGCGCGTTGCCGGCGCGTTTTTTGTAGCGCCGCCCGATGTCGCCAATCCTGCCATCCGCCCCAAACATCTGATGACATTCGGCCCCTACCCGCGCGACCCGCTGCCGTTTCCGGCAGTCGTTGTCGGCAGCCGCAATGACCATTATTGCGATTTCAAAGTCGCAGAAGATATCGCGGCCGCGTGGGGGGCGCTGTTCATCGACGGCGGCGAGTCCGGACATATCAATGCGGAATCCGGGCACGGGCCATGGCCGGAAGGGTCCATGGTCTTTGCCAAGTTTCTTGGCCATCTTTGATTGACATCAACGCTCCGGCGGCAACCGGGAGCGACACTCGCGAATTGTTCGCAAGTGGAGGGCCTCAATGCAAAATGAAAAGAACGCTGCAGCCGCTGCCGGAAAAACGGCTGCAAGAATTGCAGCCAAGCCTGACGCCAATGGACTGGCGAGCCCGGCTGCGTTTGCTGAAGAAACAAAAGCATCGGAACCGGCCGACCCGGCTGCGATGATCATTTCCAAACCCGTAGTGGCAACGCACATTCCGCCCAAGGAAATGCGCCACAATCCGGAAGCCATCCGCCACGCGTTTGAGACCGGAGAGTATCCTTACAAGACCAAACTCAACGAAAGCTCCTATCTGAAGCAAATGTCCGGGCTTCAGGCGGAACTGCTGAAAGCGCAGGCTTGGATCAAGGAAACCGGCCAGAAAATCGTTGTGCTGTTTGAAGGGCGCGATGCAGCGGGAAAAGGCGGCACAATCAAGCGCTTCATGGAGCATCTGAACCCGCGCGGCGCACGCGTCGTGGCGCTGGAAAAGCCGTCCGACCGCGAGCGCACGCTTTGGTATTTCCAGCGCTATGTCGAGCATTTGCCCGGCGCAGGCGAAATGGTGTTTTTTGACCGCTCCTGGTACAACCGCGCCGGTGTCGAGCGCGTCATGGGCTTCTGCACTGCCAACGACTATCTCGAATTTATGCGTGACTGTCCTGATGTGGAGCGCATGATGGTCCGCTCGGGCCTACGACTCTACAAATATTGGTTCTCGGTGACTAAAGAAGAGCAAGCCAGACGCTTTGCCTCACGCGAGCATGACCCGCTCAAGCAGTGGAAACTGTCGCCGATTGACAAGGCATCGCTCAACAAATGGGATGAGTATACGGAGGCGAAAGAGGCAATGTTCTTCTTTACAGACACCGCCGACGCGCCGTGGACGATCATCAAGTCCGATGACAAGAAGCGCGCGCGCCTCAACTGCATGCGCCACTTTCTACAATCTCTGCCATATCCAAATAAGGACCGGAGCATTGTCGAAACGCCGGACGCGCTCATTGTCGGGTCTTCCGCGCACGTGATCGGACGGGACGAGAACATTCTGGGCAAAACGCTTCATCCCGAAAAAAGGCGAAGTGGCAAAACAATCTGATCAGCCGGGGCTGCCAAGCCAAAGGGCTTGGCGTTGACGCGCAATCCGCTACAATTCCCGAAAGTCGGCTGGAGGGCCGCTGAACAGGTGCCGGTGTGCACCGCTTCCGGGGAGGCAAGAATGCTTGGCCAAATGATGACAATGCCCTTGCTGATCAGTTCGCTGATCGAGCATGCCGGCCGCTACCATGGCGACACGGAAATCGTTTCTGTGGAAACAACCGGCGGGATCGTGCGCAAAACCTGGGCGGACATGGCCGCAGGTGCGCGCCAGCTGGCCTCGGCGCTGGATAAATTCGGTCTCAAACCTTCTGACCGCTGCGCTACGCTGGCATGGAACAATTTCCGGCATCTGGAAATCTACTTCGGCGTGGCAGGCGCCGGTTACGTTTGCCACACCGTCAATCCCCGGTTGTTTCCTGAACAGCTGGTTTACATCATGAATCATGCGGAAGATCAGATGTTGTTCTTCGACCGCACCTTCCTGCCGCTCGTCGCCAAGCTGAAGCCGGAGCTGAAAACCATCCGCGCCTTTGTCCTGCTGGGTCCGCGCGATGAAGAGGCCGCGGCAGCTGTGCCCGGCCTCCTGTTTTACGATGAGTTCAAGGCAACCGGCAGCCATACATACGAATGGCCGGAACTGGATGAATTGACGGCCTCAAGCCTGTGCTACACCTCCGGCACCACGGGCAATCCGAAAGGCGTGCTCTACTCGCATCGCTCGACGCTGCTCCATTCATTTGCAATCAATGCGCCAGACGGATTGAATATCTCAGCTCGCGACACCGTTTTGCCGGTTGTGCCGATGTTTCACGTCAATGCCTGGGGCGTGCCCTATGCAGCGGCAATGGCTGGCGCGCGGCTGGTGTTGCCCGGCCCCGGCCTCGACGGCGACAGCCTGGTCAAACTGATCGACGGCGAACGTGTCACGGCGGCGCTTGGCGTGCCGACGATCTGGCAGGGACTATTGAACGCAGCCGCCAAAACCGACACGAAACTGGCAACGCTGCAACGGACCGTGGTGGGCGGTTCAGCCTGCCCTCCGTCCACAATCGCCGCGTTCCGCGACAAATATGGCGTCGAAACCATCCACGCCTGGGGCATGAGCGAAACCAGCCCGATCGGCAGCGCCAACAGC
>JBAVTG010000070.1:0-2296 GCA_049696015.1 Rhizobiaceae bacterium
TCGACGAGTTCTCGCGCAATGCCCATCGCGCCGAGCCGCTCGCTGTGGCTGCGGAGTAGGAGGCGCTGATGAATTTGCACCAGGTCACAGAAAAGCTGAACGTTAACGACGCCAACCTCTCGGCGTCTGAGTTCAATAACGCCAATATGGCAAGCAGTTCGTTCAACCAAATTGAATTCTCCGGTGCATCTTTCAACGATTCCAATATGACCGGATTGCGGTTCAGCGATGTGAATATGTCTGGCAGCCGCATTGAAAATGCCAACCTGTCCGGTTTTGTCATCGAAGACTGCCGTCTCGACGGCATGGTGATCGACGGCGTTGCGGTTAAAGACCTGTTCAAAGCCTACAACGCGCAGAATTCGGCAGGAAATAGCTGATGGTCGTTGACAAGCACAGCCAGGACGCACTTGCCAAGCTCTATGCCGAATGGATTTCGGCAGGCATGAAGATGTCTCTTGCCGGCTTTACGGCCTCGCTGAAAATACTTGAAGCGACCGGCCAGTCGGTCACTTCGGCCCGCGCCAAGGCCAACGAAGCCATCAAAGCGCGCGAAGCGCAGTCTGAAGCGAAACCTGCAAGCGCCGCGAAGCCAACGCAGGCCGCGCCTTCAATAAAGCCGGTCGCTGAATCCAAGCCGGCGACAGAGACGGCGACGGTCGTGGCGATGAAGCCGAAGCTGGTTGAACCAGCTGCCGAGCCAAAGCCTCAGGCAAATGCAAATGTTGACGATCTGAAGCTGATCTCCGGCATCGGCCCCAAACTGGAACAGATGCTTCTGGGCAGAGGCATCACGAGTTTTGCCGCTATCGCGGCGCTCAACAGCGACGCTGCGGCAAAACTTGACACGGATTTGAAGTTGAACGGCCGCATCATACGCGACGGCTGGGTTACCCAGGCAGCAAAGCTTGCGGGGGCATGATGATGCAATTAGCCGAGATCAGCATTATCGTTCCGAAGTATCCGTTGGAAGAACCCCGCGCCGCCGAGTTCACGACGGCGCTATGTCAGCGGCCGCCAATCGTTAGGGAGGATTGACATTATGGAAGCATACAGCGCCGGAATCCTGGGCTTGCTGCTCATCAGCCTGTTGCCGCTGATTCATGCGAATATCGTCGGGCCATTTAAAGGCAAGGAGGGACTGGTCGGCGGTCCCGTTGCCGATGCCCGCGACGAGAACTTCCTCTTCCGGCTCGACCGCGCCCATAACAACACCGTCGAATCGATCCTACCATTCGTTGCACCGGCGATCTTGGCCATCATGTTGGGTGTCGGCCCCGGCCTCCTCGCCATTTTGATCTGGGCCTTTCTGGCGATCCGTGTGGCGTACAGTGTCGTCTATCTGCGCGGCGGCGCGCTCGCCAAGGGCGGCAGTCTTCGCACCATCCTGCACGTTCTGGGCTCGCTGACTACGATCGTGCTGATTATCATTGCCGCCTTGGCGGCGTTCTAAAAGGTCAGATATGCATCTTGCCGAGCTAAACATCGCCATTCCGAAATATCCGCTGGATGATCCGCGGATAGCCGATTTCATGGACAATCTGGAGCGGATCAACGGGCTGGCGGCGACGATGCCGGGCTTTGTCTGGATGCACAAGGATGACAGCGGCCACGCCATGAACATGCCGACGCCCTGGCCGGATGCGGCGGCGAACCTGACGGTCTGGGAAAGCCCTGACCAGCTCGAACATTTTGTTTGGAACACTGTTCACAAACGCTTCTACAATCGCAAGCACGAATGGTTTGATGCGATGAAAACCCACCATTTCGTCATGTGGTGGATTGATGAGGGCCACAGGCCGTCATTGGACGAGGCCAAAGATCGGCTTGATTATTTGAATACAAACGGCAACAGCGATCATGCCTTTGGCTGGGGGCATCTGCCCCACGTCAAACTGTGGCAGCAGGCGAAGTGCGGGTAAGGACCGGAAATGGCAAAACTCAAAGTTGACGGCACAGAGATCGAAGTACCCGATCACTACACGCTGTTGCAGGCGGCGGAAGCTGCGGGCGCTGAGGTGCCGCGCTTTTGTTTCCATGAGCGTCTGTCCGTGGCCGGCAATTGCCGCATGTGCCTTGTGGAAGTGAAGGGCGGACCGCCCAAGCCGCAGGCATCGTGCGCAGTTGGCGTGCGCGATTTGCGGCCCGGTCCGAACGGCGAAGTGCCGGAAATGTTCACCAATACGCCGATGGTCAAAAAGGCCCGCGAAGGCGTGATGGAATTTTTGCTGATCAACCATCCGCTCGATTGCCCGATCTGTGATCAGGGCGGCGAGTGCGATCTGCAGGATCAGGC
>JBAVTG010000071.1:0-3518 GCA_049696015.1 Rhizobiaceae bacterium
GTGCAGAGAACGACCGTGCGGAAATGCAGGCCGAGCTTTTCGAGCACAGCCTCGGCGCAGGCCGTCATGCGCTCATGCTCGTCCATCGACTGTTCCGGCGTGGTGATGGAGACCAGCTCAACCTTGAAGAACTGGTGCTGCCGGATCATCCCCCGCGTGTCCCGGCCGGCGGAACCGGCTTCGGAGCGGAAGCAGTGCGTGCCGGCGGTCATACGCATCGGCAGGCGCTTTTCGTCGAGGATTTCTTCTCGAACCATATTCGTGAGCGGCACTTCGGCGGTAGGAATTAGCCAACCTGTTGTTTGCCGAAGCATCTCAAGAGTAATCTTGTCCATCTTTGGGTCGTCATATTCATCTGCTTGCCTAAGCAAGCTTTTTCGGATCTCACCTGAACCGGCAAAGAACTGATCTTCCTCAAACTTAGGAAGTTGAGCAGTTCCAAACATCGCATTGTCTCTTACCAAAAGTGGCGGGCTCACTTCGGTATAGCCATGCACATCCGTGTGTAAATCCAGCATGAACTGCGCCAGCGCCCGCTCCAGCCGCGCCAACTGGCCCTTCAGCACGACAAACCGTGCCCCTGAAATCTGTGTGGCCTTTTCAAAATCCATCATGCCGAGCGCTTCGCCGATTTCGAAATGCTCTTTCGGCTTGAAGTTTATGCGCGGCTTTTCGCCGGTCAGGCGGATTTGAGCATTATCATGCTCGTCCTTGCCATCAGGAATTTCATCCAGCGGCAGGTTGGGCAACGAGGCGAGCAGCAGGTCGAGTTCCGCAGTGACAACGCGCTCCTGCGCCTCTATCGCCGCCATCTCGTCCTTCAGCGTGGCAACTTCGGCCTTCAGGCTGTCCGCCAGCGCCATGTCCTTCGCGCCCATCGCCTTGCCGATGTCCTTGGAGGCGGCGTTGCGGCGTTCCTGCTTGCCCTGGATCTCGGTCACCAAGCGGCGGCGGGTCTCGTCGAGCTCAAGCAAACGCGGCGACTCTGGCCCACGGCCACGCCGCGCCATACCGGCGTCGAACGCTTGCGGATTTTCGCGGATCGCTTTGATGTCATGCATGGGAACACACCTGCGGGAAGACTCGTGGCCTAATGGCCTGATTTGCGCCGCCGCTCAAGCCCCAACCGATACACTCGTCATCGTCGGGCTCGTCCCGATGACCCAGACTTCTAGCGCGATTAAAGCAAAAACAAGCCTGGGTCCTCGTGGCAAGCACAAGGATGACGAAATCTAGGCCTGTGGTTTTTCAATAACTGCGCCTTCGGTTTTTTCGTCGGGTTCCGCATTTGTCTCTTTGCGCCCACGCTCAATCCACCGGGCTAGCCAGATCGAGATTTCGTAAAGAAGGATGGTTGGCAGCGCCAGACCGATCTGGCTCACCGGATCAGGCGGAGTCAGGATCGCAGCGGCGACGAAAGCAATAACAATGGCGTATTTGCGCTTTTCCTTCAGGCTCTGGCTGGTGATCAGCCCTGCCCGCACCAAAAGCGTCGAGATGACCGGCAGTTGAAACACCAGACCGAACGAGAAGATCAGCGTCATGATCAAGCTGAGATACTCGGATACCTTGGGCAGCAGCGAAATCTCGATACCGTCGCCCGATTGCTGCATGGTCAGGAAAAACCACATCACCATTGGCGTGAAGTAGAAGTAGACCAACGCCGCGCCGGTGAGGAACATCAGCGGCGAAGCGAACAGAAATGGTAGAAATGCCCGCTTTTCATTGCGGTAAAGCCCAGGCGCGACGAACTTGTAGACCTGATTGGCGATCACCGGAAACGCCAGCACCATGCCGCCGAACATGGCAACCTTGACCTGCGTGAAAAAGAATTCCTGCGGTGCGGTGTAAATCAGCTCGACCTTGTCATGCGGCAAGTGCGCCCACTCGACTGCCCATCGGAACGGAATCACGAGGATGATGAACAGCTGTTTGGCGAAGGTGAAGCACAGGATGAATGCAGCGAAAAACGCAACAATCGCCCAAATCAGACGGCGACGCAATTCGATCAAATGCTCAATCAACGGCGCCGAGCTTTCCTCGACATTCTCTTCCGGCGCGCTCATGCCTTGGCCTTTTTCGGTTTGGCGGCAGGGGCGGCCTTGAATTTGGCGGGCGCAGGCGCGTCTTGCACTTTTTTGGCCGCTGCCGGTTTGGCAATGGCCAAAGGCATGTCAGCCTTCTTGGCTACAGCCGGTTTTTTCGCAGCCTTTTTGGGTAGCGGCATCGTCACCGGCGCACTGAGCGGCGGAACTGGTGATTCAGGCGCTTTGACCGGAGCTGGTGCTGGTTGAACTGCTTTCTGGACATCAGCGCGCAGCGAATCTGCCGCCGAACGCAGCGGGTTCAACGCCTCACGCAGCTGATTGCGCGGATCGAGTTTGCGCACATCAGAAATGGTCTTGCGCACTTCATCCAGTTCGGCTTCGCGAAGTGCATCGTCAAACTGGCGGCGGAAATCACCCGAAACCTTGCGGAACTTCGTCATCATCCCGCCAAAGGCGCGCAGCATCTTTGGCAAGTCTTTTGGCCCGACGACCACGATCAATACGATCGCGATCACGAGGATCTCGGAGTATCCGACTTCAAGCATCAGCCACTATCCCTTGGCGGTCAGCGCCGCCCTGCCCCGATACTCAGGACTTCTTGGCTTTCGCCTTGGTGGCGGTATCGACGGTCTCGGCGGCCTGATGTTCTACTGTCTTGCCAGCCTCGGCAACGGCTTCTGTCTCGTCTTCGGCCATGCCGCTTTTGAAGTTCTTGATGCCCTTGGCAACGTCGCCCATCAATTCCGGAATTTTGCCGCGGCCAAAGAGCAACAGCACGACGGCCAGAACAATCAGCCAGTGCCATATCGAAAAGGAACCCATGTTTAACTCCTGATGAAATCCGTTTGCATGTGACTTAAGCGCTTTCGTTCGATCTTTCAAACACAAGCGCACGATCGGGGGTCACAAAAATGCGAATGTCGCGCGCCAGTGGCGACACAACACCGCATCGCTGGCGTGTTGTGACCGGCGCATCGAGGCCGTTGACAGCCAATTGCATCATTTCGCTCTCTCCCAGGAAGCGTCGCGACAGGATTCGGGCGGGGATCGAGGCCTCGTCCTGGGTGATTTCGATGTCGCCCAAGCGAACGGCGACTGTAACCTTTGATCCCTCGGCAATGAGCGTGGGGAACGTGCCGAGCGGCGTCGCCGCTCTACCGCCCGCAACGACAGTGTCAAACACATCAAGTTCGGAAAAGAAGCCAGCGGCAAACAGCGAGACCGGGTGCTTATAGATTTCCTCGGCTGTGCCGACCTGCATAAGCTCGCCGTCTTTCAGCAAGGCGATCCGGTCCGCCATGCGCATGGCTTCATCTGCATCATGCGTGACAACGATTGCGGTAGCGCGGCTTTGACGCAGCATGGCGAGCGTTTCGGCGCGCACCGAATCTTTCAGGCGAGAATCCAGACCCGAGAACGGCTCATCAAGAAGCAACACAGCCGGGCGCGGCACCAGCGCGCGGGCGAGCG
>JBAVTG010000072.1:0-6799 GCA_049696015.1 Rhizobiaceae bacterium
AACCACCAGAAGCGCATGATGGGCGAAGTCGGCAAGCTGATCGGTTCGGGTTCGGGCAAGTTGATCGAAGCCGCCTACCAGCGCACCGCCGATGCGCTTCTGGCGCAGAAGATCATCACCAAAGCGCCGACCGGCGCCTGGACATCGGAGATCACCGACGCTGTGAAGTGAGTATTGGTTGAGCGAAACGAAAAACCCCGCCGGAGCGATCCGGCGGGAGAGGACTTTAGAATTGTATGTGAAAGCGAGAAGCTGTTGAAGATAGAAATAGAAAAGGCTTGATTCGATCAGATGGAATTGTCTATTCAGTTAATTCTATTATTAAGGTCACACATAAAAATCCAACTAAAAGTGCAAATTTATCTAAAGTAGGAACTCTCATATTTGGAGTTATGGCTATTATTTCTTCGATTGGCAACAATGACATTAGCAATTCAGGGAGAATTACCACTTTTTTATTTGGAGTATTTTTAGTATACGTTTTCAGAAAAATGGAATCAACAAATATTACCAATCTCGGTGAGATAACGATTAATACTGTCTCTGGTGACTACAAAATTTTTGAAAGCGGCAACAAGGCCGAACTTTTGCATGTCAAAAGTAAAATAGACAGCGCGATTAGGGATTCGATATAGGTTACACGTTACTGAATACAGATACAGTACTAAGAGCTTTGTTTTTCAGGCCGCAACCTTTTCGACCTGAAGGCTGACTTTCAAGCCCGCGTCGGCAGCCAGCTTCATCAATGCGTCCAGACTGAACTTGTTGATCTTGCCTCGCATGAGATCATTGAGCCGTGGCTGGGTCACGCCCAGCCGCTTGGCAGCCTCCGTTTGACTGACCTGCCAGCCTTTGACCGTGTCGTCGATTTCCATCATCAGCAGTGAGCGGGCTGTCATGGCAGCCACCATGGCTGGATCGTCTTCGATCGCTTCCCAAACGTTGCTGAATTCCTCGCGTTCCATAACTTCCATCCTTAAATACCTCGCAGCCGTTTCCTCGCGAGGGCGATGTCTTTTAATGGTGTCGCCTGGCTCTTCTTTTGAAAGGCGTGCAACACGTAAATTGCTTCCGGGCGGGATGCGACGTACAAGGTGCGAAAAGCCCCGGTTGCGTCCGAGACACGGATTTCCCTGACTCCCGTGCCAACGGTCTTCATCGGTTTCCAATCCAACGGGTCACGACCGAACTGAATGCGCAACAATTCCTGTCCGGTTTGATATTTCGGCTCGTCAGGAAAATTCCTGATGCTTTCACGCGAGTCGCCAAGGAAAACGATTTTCTTCAAGCCAAATCTCCCGCAGCTCGAAACTATATCAAAACAGATATAATTTCAAGCTGCAAGAATACGCATTGATGCCAATGCTTCTGGTCAGCTCGCCAGCGCACCCGGTCCCGGAGTCGCTCCCGGCGGGCATTTGCCGGCGATGATCATGCCGAGCACTTCATCGCCGGTCACGTCGCTGGTTTTGGCAGAGCCGACTACCTTGCCGTTTTTCATCACGTAGAGGCGGTCTGCCAGGTCGAACACGTCATGCAGATCATGGCTGATGAGGAAGATACCGATGCCTTCGGCCTTGAGCTGTTTGATCAGTTCGCCCACTTGCGCGGTTTCCTGGGGGCCGAGCGCCGCGGTCGGTTCATCCATGATGAGGATGCGGGCGTTGAAATGGATGGCGCGGGCGATGGCGACGGACTGGCGCTGGCCGCCCGAGAGCTTGGAAACCGGCTCCTTGAAGCGGCGGAAGTTCGGGTTGAGGCGGTGCATCACCTTGCGGGTTTCCGCTTCCATCGCCACATCGTCGAGCGTGCCGAGACCGGTTTTAAGTTCGCGGCCAAGATAGAGATTGGCAGCCGCATCGACATTGTCCGCCAGAGCCAGCGTTTGATAGATCGTTTCGATGCCAAGGCCTTTGGCATCGCGCGGATTGTCGATTTTGACTTCATCGCCTTCAATGAAGATCTGGCCTGCATCGCGCTTGTAGGCGCCGGACAGCACCTTGATCAAAGTTGATTTGCCCGCGCCATTGTGGCCGAGCAGGCCGACCACTTCGCCCGGGTGCAGATCAATGGTGGCGTGATCAACAGCCTTGATGCCGCCAAAGGCGATGGAGATGTCGCGCATTTCAATGAGGGGAGTTGTCATGATCTGATCCTCACTTCACACGACGGGAATAGAGCTGGTCCAAATAGACAGCCAGTACGAGAACCGCGCCGACGACGACATTCTGGAACGCGGCCGGAAGGTTGAGCAATGACATGCCAGAGATGATCGACTGCATCATCAAGGCGCCGATCATGGCGCCGTAAATGGTGCCGACGCCGCCTGCCAGCGACGTGCCGCCAATGACTGTAGCGGCAATCACGTAAAGTTCGTTGGTAAGGCCAAGCGCATTGGTTGCGGCATTGAGGCGGGCCGATGATATGATGGCGGAAATGCCGACAAGGGCGCCCATGAGCGAGAACACTTTGACGATCATCCATTTTGTATTGATGCCGGCAAGTTCCGCCGCCTCGGGATTGCCGCCGATCGCATAGACATAGCGGCCGAACTGCGTGCGGGTGGCAAGGAATGTCATAATCAGTCCAGCCAGCAGGGCGACAATCACCGGCAGGGAATAGCCGGAGTAATAAATCAGGCCTTCGGTGCAACGCACCGCTTTTTCAGCGGCCATGCATACGGCCGTGCCATCCTTGTTTTCAACGCCCGGCGGAATGGTGACGCCGTTTGCGTTTGCGTAATTTTCGATCAGCTTGAACGGCCACGGGTATGAATTCATCACATGGGTCACGCCAAGGACAACGGCACTTCCCACCGCGCCGAGAAACACTTCGGCCCAGACGGGACGCAATGGAAAGTTGAAGCGTTTGCGCTGCCGGCGGCCATTGATGATGGCAAAGAGGATGGATGCGCAGACGACCAACGCAATGACCCAGCTCCAGAACGGCCCCAGCCAGCTCGCAGGAATGCCGCCGCCAAAGACTTCGAAGGTCTTGTCCATCGGCGCTACGGTTTCGCCCTTGGCCATGTAGAAGGCGATGCCGCTGTAAGCGAGAAGGCCGCCCAGGGTGACGATGAAGGCGGGGATTTTGGCGTACGCCGTGAGCCAGCCATTGAAAGCGCCGACCAGCGCGCCGAGAATGATGCAGGCCAGAACACCGACAATCCAGATTGCCGGATGGCCGACGCCAAGAATGGGCGCCAGCTTGAAGACCTGCAGCACAGCACCTGCCACGGCCACCATGGACAGCATGGAGCCCACCGACAAGTCCAGCTGGCGCATGACAATCAAAAGCACCATGCCCGTGGACATGACTGCGATCGAAGAGGTTTGAACCAGCAAGGTCCAAAGGTTGCGCGGGGTGAGGAACGAGCCGCCAAGCAGGCCGCCGAAATTGCCGCGCATGATGCCGCTGGCGATGTCGAAGACGCACCAGATGAGAACCAGGGCCACCAGCATGCCAAGCATGCGGGCGTCAATTTCCGTCGCGCGGAAGAAGCGTGTGACGGCGCCTTCATTCTGCAAGGCGGGGCTCTGGCTGGTGCTTGTTGCGTTGGACATCGTTGCCTCCCAATCGTCCGGCTTGTATCGGCCGGTTATAGTTAGAGAAAAACCGCACCACTTTTTGCAAGTGGCACGGTTTCCTGCTCAGTCAGGCGCTAGATATCAGCAGCCTGGAACTGCACCGGCGGCAACGCCAGCACAGGCCTGATCCTTGGTGATGTGGCCTGCATCAATGGCAACATTGATGTTGGCTTTGGTGATCGGTGTCGGGGCGAGCAGGATCGAGTTCATTTCGACCTTGTTCTTGCCGCCAGCGAACTTGGCAACACCGGCAATTGCCGACATTTCGGTGCCATCGGCCAGAGCGTTTGCAGCTTCAGCGGCCACTTTGCCGAGGTCCTTGGCGTTCTTCCAAACGGACACGGTCTGGGTGCCGAGTGCAACGCGGTTGATGGCCGCCAAATCGCCGTCCTGGCCGCCGACCGGAATGCCGGACATGCCCTGGGCGGTGAGCGCGGCAACAACGCCCGATGCCATGCCGTCGTTTTCAGACAGGACAGCGTCAACCTTGTTGCCGGTTGAAGTCAGGCACTGCTCCATGTTCTTCTGGGCATTGTCCGGCTTCCAGCCGTCGGTGAAGGTTTCACAGACGTTCTTGATCTTGCCGGAATCGATGTCGGCCTTGAGCACTTCCATCATGCCCTGGAACAGGAAGGTTGCGTTCGGGTCGCCCTTGTCGCCCTTGATGAAAGCATAGTTGCCTTCCGGCTTTGCCTTCTGGACTTCCTGGGCAATGATGCGGCCAACGCCAACGTTGTCGAAGGTGATGTAGAGCGCGTTCGGATCTTCGAACTGCACGTCATAGGCGATTGATTTGATGCCGGCATCCGAGAGCGCCTTGATCGACGGCAAAATGGCGTCCGAGTCAAACGCCACAACCATCACAACGTCCGGCTTCTGCGAGATCAGGCCTTCGATGTCCGCGGCCTGCTTCTGGGCTGAGCCCTGCGCGTCGGTGGAGATGTACTTGTTGCCGGCGGCTTCAACGGCGGCCTTGATGGCGGCTTCGTCGGTCTTCCAGCGCTCTTCCTGGAAGGTCTTCCATGACACGGCGATGGTCTTGTCCTTGGCAAGCGCGACGCCGCCGAAAGACATGGCAAACACTGCGCCCGCAAGGGCGGCTGCAAACTTCTTCATAACTTCCTCCCGGTACCCTTTACGGGCACGATTTTGAACTCCGACACATCAAAACGAACGCAAGGCGTCACCGCCGGAACTATTTATTTCGAGCGTCGAAATAAAGAGTGACTCAGAATTGCGCTTGTGTCAAGATTGAATCTGATAAAGCGCGCCCGCGGGAGGGGCGCGAGGGAGGTTAGTGTGCAATCAAAGGCTGGCTCGGACCTAGTCCGAAGGCAGAACCGATCTGTGGTGATTGCCGCGCTGCGCCGCACGGCGACCATGTCGCGCACGGATTTGACCGCTGCGACCGGCCTGTCGCCTTCTACGGTTTCGGCTATCGCATCCGACCTGATGAGCGAACAGGTCATCATCGAGCAGCGTGATTTCGGCCCGACGGGCATCCGCCGCGGCCGTCCGCAGATCGCCATGGCGCTCAATCCGCACAAGGCCCATGTGGTTTCGGTCGAACTCACACACAATCAATTGTCGGTCGGCATCAGCGACTACACCGGCAAGGCGATCAATGAGCTCGACGACCGGTTCTCGACAGCCTCCTGTTCGGGAGAGGAATTGCTGCAGCGCTGCTCGCTCCTGATCCGCATGGCGCTTTCCAATGCCCATGTCGCCAAGCCGGATTCAATTGTCATGGCCGTGCAGGGCCGCACTGACGCGGAAGGCCGCGATCTGCTATGGTCGCCGATCGCCGCCGGGCGCAACGTGCATCTGTCGGATTATCTGCAGGACCAGTTCGGCTGTCCCGTGACGGTGGCCAATGACTGTTCGATGATAGCAGTGGCGTTGCGCTGGCTGGAGCCGGAACGCTATGGGCGCGATTGTCTGGCGGTGCTCTTATCGCACGGCATCGGCATGGGGCTCTATCTCAATGGCCGCCTGTTTGCCGGGCGTTCGTCCTCTGCCGCCGAATTCGGCCACATGATGTACCGTCACAACGGCGCGCTGTGCCGCTGCGGCTCTCGCGGCTGCATCGAGGCCTATGCGGGCGATTATGCGATCTGGCGCTCGGCGCACGGCCTGCCAGATGACGCGCTGCCGCCGGTGGAGCTGTCGGGTCTGGACATGCGCTCGCTAGCCAAGAAGGCGCGGGCCAAAGACGGGCCTGAACGGCGCGCCTGGCGCGAAGCGGCAGAAGCCATCGGCACCGGCCTTGCGGGCCTGTTTGCGTTGACAGATCCGGTGCCCCTGGCCTTTGTCGGGTCCGGCACCTCGGCATTCGACATTATCGAACCGACCATCCGCGCCTGTATTGCCGAATCCAACGCTGGCGGCTTTGAGAACCATTTTGATTTCGAAATCTACGAATCCGAACTGCCGCTGATCCGCAAGGGCGCGACCACAACCGCACTCTTGGCAGTGGATGAACATTTGTCAGCCGGTGCGGACGGCGAGCACATTATTCAGGCCGTCGCCTGACCTGGCTGACGAGGAAGAACGAGGACTGACATGACAACCTATCTTGGCATTGATCTGGGAACCTCCAGTTCCAAAGCAGTCATCATGGACGAGAATCAGAAGATCATAGCCTCGTCAACCAAGGCGATGGACGTGGCGCGCCCGCACCCGGGCTGGTCGGAACAGGAACCCGGCCAGTGGATTGCGGCGACGACGGCTGCCATCGATGAATTGAAGGCGGGCCATGGCGCTGCACTGAAGCGCGTCCGCGGCATCGGACTGTCCGGTCACATGCATGGCGCGACGCTTCTGGACAAGCAGGATCTGGCGCTGCGCCCGTGCATTTTGTGGAACGACACCCGCAGCCATGCCGAAGCGCACGAGCTTGACAGCCAGCCGCTGTTTCGCGAGCTGACCGGCAATATTGTATTCCCTGGATTCACTGCGCCCAAACTGTTGTGGGTGGCGCGCAATGAGCCGGATATTTTTGCCAGGATCCGATGGGTGCTGCTACCCAAGGATTATCTGCGCCATTGGCTGACCGGCGAACACACGTCCGAAATGTCGGATGCGGCCGGCACGTCCTGGCTCGACACCGGGAAGCGCGCCTGGGATGCGCGGCTTTTGGAAGCCACCGGCCTTGGGCTCGAGCATATGCCGAACCTTGTCGAAGGCACGGATGTTTCGGGTACTTTGCGGCC
>JBAVTG010000073.1:0-4572 GCA_049696015.1 Rhizobiaceae bacterium
GACCGGACGCGCCATGCGCGCGCTGGCGCAGGACCGCGTCGCCGCCCAGCTGATGGGCGTGCAGGTCGACCGCTACACGATGATTGGCTTTGCCCTTGGCGCGATGCTGGCGGGCGTCGTCGGCGGACTGTTGGTTTCGATCACCGGCGTCAATGCGGGCATTGGCGGGCCGATCTCGATCAAGGCCTTCATGATGATCATGATCGGCGGTGCGGGCGTTGTCGGCGGCGCCATCGCCGGCGGCTTCATCCTCGGCATGATGGAGTCGGTCGGGCTGACCGTGCTGCGCGAATATGGCGACGTCACCTATCTGGCGATCTTTGCCGCGCTCATGGTGTTTCTGGCAATCAGGCCCAACGGCCTGATGGGCAAGCCATGGGGTTGATGATGGGCAAGTCCGCGAAAATCATCGGCACAGCGGCGTTCCTTCTGGCCGTCTTCGTCATCATCCCGGCGCTGATCGGCATGACCGGGCGCAAGGATCTGTATTATACGCTCACCTCCGTGGCGCTCCTGTCCATCGCCAGCGCGGGCGTGTGGCTGACCTTCTTCATCGGGCGCATCAACATCGGCCAAGGCGCGTTCGCGCTGATGGGGGCGTATGTCTCCGCCGTTCTGACCATGAGCTACGGCGTGTCGTTTTGGTGGACCATTCCCGCCGCCGGCATCTTCGCCGCCGTCGCGAGCCTGCTTGTCGGCCTGCCGATCCTGCGCCTGCGCGGCGTCTATTTCGCCATGGTCAGCCTTGTCCTCACTGAGGTTGTCCGGCTTCTCGCGCTGGCGCTGCCGGTCACCAGCGGCGCAAAGGGCATCACCAACATCCCGCTGCCCGGCGGCATTTCAATCTTCGGCCTTACCATCGTGCCGGACTTCAGCACGATGGCAAATCCGCGCATCGCTTTTTACTATCTCGCCGTCATCCTCATGGTGCTGGCCTTTGCCGGCATGTACCGGCTCGTCCATTCGCGCATCGGCCACATCTGCATGTCGCTGCAACAGAATGAGGAGCTGGCCTCATCCATCGGCGTCAACATCGCAAACTTGCGGCTCATCGCCTTTGCCATCTCATCCTTCCTCGGCGGCGTCAGCGGCGCGGTGTTCGCGGCAGTCACGCAGTCGGTCTATCCGTCGAGCTTCACCACCACCGACTCGGTCAACTTCATGCTGAACTGCTTCCTCGGCGGCCTCGGCTATGTGTTCGGGCCGATGCTCGGCACGCTGACGCTCTATTTCGGCTGGAACCTTTTGTTTGAAACCGGGCGCTTCCAGCTGCTGATCTATTCGAGCCTGATGATCATCCTGATGCTGGTGCTGCCCAACGGCATGCTCAGCCTCGGCGAAGGCCGCAGGAAGGGCTGAGCGATGGAAACCATTCTTGAAATCAAGGGCCTGACCAAACGCTTCGGCGGCCTGACCGCCGTCAACAATGTCTCGTTCACCGTCAGGGAAAAAGAAATCCTTTCCGTCATCGGCCCGAACGGCGCGGGCAAATCCACGCTGTTCAAACTGATCGCCTCTTTCCTCAATCCCACCTCCGGCGAAGTCATCTGCAAAGGCGAGAAGATCTCCGGCCTCGCGCCGCATATCGCCGCCCGCAAGGGCGTTGTGCGCACGTTCCAGGAAACCACCATCTTCAAGAACATGAGCGTGCGCGACAACGTCATCGTGGCGCATCATCTGCGCTCAAAAGCCTCGCTGCTCGGCTTCTTCCTCGGCACAAAGGCGGCGCGGCAGGACGAAGAGGAATTTGGCAGATCTGCTGATGAAATACTGTCATTCCTGAACCTCGGCGGGATCGGCGATGAGATCGCCAAAAACCTGCCGCACGGCCATCTGCGCGGGCTCGGCATCGCCATTGGCCTTGCCACCAATCCGTCCATCCTGCTCCTCGACGAGCCCTTCGCCGGCATGAATCATGACGAGACGAACAAAGCGATCAACATGGTGCGCAATCTGCGCGAGCGCGGACTGACCGTGCTGCTGGTCGAGCATGACATGCCCGCGGTGATGAAGATCTCCGACCGCATCGTCGTGATCAACTTTGGCGAAAAGATCGCGGAAGGCACTCCGTCGGAAATCCAGGCGAACGAGCGCGTGATTGAAGCGTATCTGGGCAGTGAAGACGAGGCGATCGGGCTATGAGCAATCAGATCCTCAACTTCGCCAACGTCGAGATGTATTATGACCATGTCTATGCGCTGAAAGGCGTGTCGCTGACGGTCAATGAAGGCGAGACGGTGGCGCTGATTGGCGCGAACGGCGCGGGCAAATCCTCGATCCTGCGCGCCATCACCGGCTTGCGCAAAATCAAATCAGGCGAAATCCACTATCAAGGCAAGCGGCTTGACGGCACGCCTCCGGACGAGATCGTCAAGGCAGGTATCGCCATGGTGCCGGAAGGCCGCCGCGTCTTCCCGTTCATGACCGTTGCCGACAATCTCGCGATGGGCGCCTTCACCCGCACGGACAAGGCGGAAATCGCCGCCACGCTCGACATGGTGCTGACCCGCTTCCCGCGCCTGAAAGAGCGCTTCAATCAGCAGGCCGGCACCATGTCCGGCGGCGAGCAGCAGATGCTGGTCATCGGCCGCGCGCTGATGTCCAAGCCAAAGCTCCTGCTGCTGGATGAACCGTCGCTCGGCGTCGCGCCGAAGCTGGTGCAGGACATCGCCCGCTCCATTGTCGCCATCAACCGCGATGAGAAAGTCTCCGTGCTTCTGGTCGAACAAAATTCGCGCATGGCGCTGCGCATCTCGCAGCGCGCCTACGCGCTGTCAACCGGCACAGTGGCGCTCAGCGGCAGTTCCGCCGATCTCCTCGGCGATGACCGGATCAAGACGCTTTATCTGGGCGGCGAGCTATAAGGCATAGGCATGAAAATTCTTGTCATCAATCCGAACACAACAGCGTCCATGACCGCAAAAATCGGCGAAGCGGCGTCCAGGGCGGCATCGCCGGGGACCCAAATCATGGCGGTCAACCCGTCCTATGGGCCATCCAGCATTGAGGGTTATTATGACGAGGTCTTTGCCATCCCCGGGATGATCGAAGAAATCCACAAGCATCCGGACGCCGATGCATTCATCATCGCCTGCTTTGACGACACTGGCCTTGATGCGGCGCGCTGCGCAACCAGCGCGCCGGTTATCGGCATCGGTGAAGCCGGATTTCACCTTGTTTCATTTGTTGCCGGCAAGTTTGGGGTGGTCACGACGCTCGCTCGTTCCATCCCTGCCATTGAGCACAACCTTGTCAAATATGGCCTTGCTTCAAGGTGCTCCGGTGTGCGCGCTTCAGAAGTTGCCGTGCTTGAACTCGAGTTGCCCGGTTCGAATGCGTGTCTGAAAATTTCCGCGGAAATCGGGCGTTCAATCGCTGAAGACAAAGCAGAAGCCATCGTCCTCGGCTGCGCGGGAATGGCTGATCTTGCTCACCAGCTTGGCGAGGAACATCGCGTGCCGGTGCTGGATGGCGTCAGCTGCGCGGTCAAGGTTGCTGAAGGGCTTGTTGGCCTGGGCATGAAAACCAGCCGCACCGGAGGCTACGCCGTGCCGCGCGCGAAAACATATCTGGGAGAACTTGCCAAATTTTCGCCGAAAGCCCGCTGAATTGATCGGCTTTAGCGGCAAATTCCGCCTGGCCATTGACGGCATCAAGCCAACGGACCTAATTCTGAAGCAAATGACACACGAATCTGTGTGCCCCAAAAGACTCGGAACATGAATCATTTCGTCCGCATATTATCGTCGTCTGAAGATCGTCCGGCGGCAGGCTGGACCCCGGTCTATATTGGTCTGCGCGATGCCATTGTTGCCCACAAAATCGCGCCCGGGTCCAAACTGCCGGAAGACGAAATCGCTTCCATTTATGGCGTCAGCCGCACCATCGTGCGCTCCGCCCTGCAGGCTTTGGGTCACGACCGCCTTGTGAACCTTGAGCCCAACCGCGGCGCCTTTGTTGCCCAGCCATCAAAGCGCGAAGCCCGCGAGGTATTTGAGGCGCGCGCGCTTGTGGAACCGCATGTGGCGGCGCTGGCTTGTCAGAACGTGACAAAAGAAAAAATCGTGGAATTGCGTGCGCATCTTGAGAAAGAGCACGATGCAACCCATGCGGGGCGAGACAGTGATGCCATTATGCTTTCTGCTCGTTTCCATGTTGACATCGCCGAGCTTGCCGACCACCAGATTCTGACCGGGTTCGTCAAGGAATTGATCTTGCGATCATCTCTCATCATAGCGCTGTATTGGCGTCGGCGCGACACAACTTGCGAAAGTCACGCCCATCAGGCTTTGGTCGATGCGATCGAGGCGAGTGACAAAAAAGCTTCTGCTGAATTGATGCGCAGCCATCTTGTTGATCTGCTTTCGGGATTGGATTTGTCCAATCGTATAGGTCAGCCCGTTCAGCCATTGGCCAAGGTGCTGGGCTGATCAAGCAAATTCAGCATACGGCCTTTGTTCGCCGTTCGATGGAAGCGATGAGAGCGGGATGTTTTTGAGTGGAAGCAATTGTATCGGAGGGATTTTGCGTCAAGACCAAGGAAAGTCCCGAAGGGCGCATTGAAATGCGTCC
>JBAVTG010000074.1:0-20655 GCA_049696015.1 Rhizobiaceae bacterium
ACTGCGCGCCTCCAGCTGACTGAGGTTATGCCGACAGCGCCTTGAACTCGGCCAAAATCGCCGCGCCCATTTCAACGGTCGTCACCTGTTTCATGCCTTCCGATAGGATGTCGCCGGTGCGCAGACCGCTTTCCAGCACGTTGGAAATCGCCTTCTCCAGCCGGTCGGCCTCCGCCACCATGGTGAACGAATAGCGCAAACACATCGCAAACGAGGCGATCATCGCGATCGGGTTGGCAATGCCCTTGCCGGCAATGTCGGGCGCCGAACCATGCACCGGCTCATACAGCGCCTTGCGCTTACCGGTCACAGCATCAGGCGCGCCAAGCGAAGCCGATGGCAGCATGCCGAGCGATCCGGTCAGCATCGCTGCAACGTCCGACAGCATGTCGCCGAACAGATTGTCGGTGACGATCACGTCAAATTGCTTGGGCCAGCGCACCAGCTGCATCCCGCCCGCGTCCGCCAGCATATGCTCAAGCTGAACGTCCGGATATTTCGCCTTGTGGATGGCCGTAACCACCTCGTTCCAGAGAACGCCCGACTTCATTACATTGCGCTTTTCCATCGAGCAGACGCGGTTGCCGCGCGTGCGCGCCAATTCGAACGCGACAGAGGCAATGCGCTCGATTTCGAAGGTGTCGTAAACCTGCGTATCGATCGCACGCTTCTGGCCATTGCCAAGATCAGTAATGGTCTTCGGCTCGCCGAAGTAGACACCGCCGGTCAGTTCCCGCACGATCAGAATATCAAGGCCTTCAACCACCTCAGGCTTGAGCGAGGAGGAAGCCGCCAGCGCCGGATAGCAGATGGCGGGGCGCAGATTGGCAAACAATTGCAAATCCTTGCGCAGCCGCAAAAGTCCGGCTTCCGGGCGCACCTCGTAAGGCACCTTGTCCCACTTCGGCCCGCCGACTGCGCCAAACAGCACAGCGTCCGCCGCCATGGCCTTGGCCATATCGCCTTCGGAAATCGCCGTGCCGTGCGCGTCGAACGCCGACCCGCCGACAAGCCCCTCGTCCACCACAAACCCGGCATCCTGCGCTTCGTTCATGTGGGCAATGATGTGGCGGACTTCCGCCATGGCTTCCGGACCGATGCCGTCGCCGGGCAGGAGAAAGAGGGAGCGCTGTGTCATGGAAATACTCATCTCACGAAGCTGGAAATCGTGCCGGTTCCATAAGTGCCAGGAGCCGGTTTGGCAACAGTGCCTATGCGTCTGGGCGCATCGCCGTCACGTCGATCTCGATCTTCATTTCCGGCCGGATCAATCCGCAGACCGTCATGGTCGCAGCCGGTCGCACATCACTGAAAATCTCGCCAAGGATTGGAAACACCAGATCCGCATAGGCTGTATCGGTTACGTAGTAGCGCGCGCGCACCACATCTTCGAACCCGAAGCCTGCCTCCGCCAGCGCCTTGCCGATCGTGGCAAGGCAATTCCTTGTCTGCTCCTCGACGCTTTCTGGCATTTCCATGGTGGCATAGTCATAACCGGTCGTACCGGACACGAAACACCATTCGCCTTGAACGACGGCACGTGAATAGCCTGCAATGCGTTCAAACGGCGAGCCGGTGGAAATCAGCCTGCGTATCATTGGGTGATCGACGCCTCCCACGCCTTCATCAAAGGTTCCGGCCAGACGGCGATGTCAGCAGGCCAAAAAATCGTTTCGGTTCCGGAATTGCGTACGGCGGCAAATACCTGCTTCTTCTCCAGATCAAGACCGAGGAACCCGTTGGCCACACCGCAGGCATGCGCCTGACAGCCCGGCGCGGCAACATATTTGCCCTCGATAATCTCAGCCTGTCCGGAAACACCCAACACAACCATCAATTCTGAAAACTTGTCACCAACCAGTTCTTGCGTCGCCGCATAGACGTCCGCATTGTCCAACAGCCCAAAAGGATGATCAGCCTTTGCTGGTTCAAGACTGGCCCAGCTAGAGCCTTCTTTCGGCAAGAAAGCCATCTCGCCCTTGATGGCTAGGCCGCCTTCAGGCGTCCAGCTCTCCACCTTGGCTTTTGCGCCGGGAACGAGAAAAGGCACAAACAGGATTTCATTGGCGCCAACGGCTGCGGGAGGCGAACCGCAATCTTCGCCAACGATCTCGACCTTGGCGTCAACAGACCCCTCCGGCTGTGTGATGATTAGCGTGGCCGGCGCGCAGGCGTTGCCGCCCTCGCCGCCCAGAAGCAGCGCCACATCGGTTGACCCGACTTTCACCAGCCGGTCGACCATGACGAAATAATTGCGGTAGATTTCCAGGCCCTTGAATGAGACGGCGATCTCCTCGTCCTCGCCGCGCGCGAACGTGATTTCCCCGTCACCGAATTTCACGGGCGCTGGCAAGTCCTCTTGCGCCATCGAAAGCGAAGGGCACAAAAACGCCATCAGAACGAGAATCAGCCGCACCGCATTGCTCCAGAACCACCAGCGATTTCAGCGGCAAGCCTATCTGAGCTGCAGTGTCACAATCAAGCAGGCTTGACGATCGCCGTGACCAGCTTGCGCACCAGCGGCGCAACGACCAAAACCACGGGAAAAGCAAATGTCCATGCGGCAATCCAGGATTTCATCCAAAGCGCGAGAAACCCCGGCGTCATGACGCCATGGCCAATCGCGTTGGATATGCCCGACACCATGAAGGACATCAGCGCCGACAAAAGAAAGCCGAAAGCAACCGCCTCAAACCGTTTTGGAACAAAGGGCGTCATTGGGATCAAGCCCAGGGCCGTGTTGCAGCCGCTGTCTTTTCATACGCCTCGATCTTGGGCGCGCGTTCCATGGTCAGGCCAATGTCGTCCAGACCATTCAGCAGGCAGTGCCGCTTGAATGGGTCCAGATCGAACTTGATCACGCCGCCATCCGGCCCGCGAATTTCCAGCGTTTCCAGATCGACCGACACAGTGGCGTTCGAGCCGCGCGAGGCGTCGTCCATCAGTTTGTCGAGGTCTTCTTGCGAAACGGTGATCGGCAGGATGCCGTTCTTGAAACAGTTGTTGTAGAAAATATCGGCAAACGACGTCGAGATCACACAGCGGATGCCAAAGTCCAGGAGCGCCCATGGCGCATGTTCGCGGCTTGATCCGCAACCGAAATTGTCGCCCGCCACCAGAATTTCCGCCTTGCGGTAAGCGCTCTTGTTCAGCACAAACGCCGGATTTTCTGAGCCATCCTCATTGTAGCGCATTTCGGCAAACAGGCCGACGCCAAGACCGGTGCGCTTGATCGTCTTCAGATAATCCTTCGGGATGATCATGTCAGTGTCGACATTGACGATCGGCAGCGGCGCGGCAACGCCCGTGAGCTTGGTGAACTTCTGCATGGGTGGCTCTCAGTCTCAATACAAATTGCGCAAGATGGAATTTGCCGTTGCCATACAGGAATGCCCCCGTCTTGGAAAGCGTCCGTTCAGATCACATTCAACTCGACAAACGGCCGCTTGGCGGCAATGCGCTCGATGCCAAAGGCCGTGCAGTCAAGGCTGGTGTAGCGCCCGCTCATGATCAGTTCGGCAATCGCCCGCCCCGCGACCGGCGCCTGCTGCACCCCATGGCCGGAAAAGCCGGTGACAATATGCAGATTGGCAATTTCCGGGTGGGTGCCGATCACCGCGTTCTGGTCGAATGTGTTGTACTCATAATGCCCGACCCAGCCGCCATCCTGCTTGATCGCCTCAAACGCCGGAATGCGCGTCGCCAGTGCTGGCCAGACTTCGTCTTCAAACTGGTTCCAGTCCGGATCAAAATCATCGTCGCGCGCCCGAAGTTCACTGGTCTCGTCCGGCGACCAGGCGCCGATAAACCGGTCGCCTTCCGGCCGCACCCACACGCCTGAAGGATCCGCCACCAGCGGCATATCCGGTATCAGTGTCGCGCATTTGAAGATGAACACCGTGCGCTTGCGCGGTTCCACCGGCAGGTCAACGCCAATGCTCCGGGCCAGATCGCCCGATTGCGCCCCCGCCGCCAAAACCAGCGCCCCGCAGCCAATAACCGAGCCGTCGGCAAGCGTGATGCCGCTGATCCGCCCCTTGTCGCGCGCTATCGACACTGCCGCCTGATTGATCAGGCTCACGCCGCGCTCGCGCCCGTCGCGCCGGAAAAACGCCGCCAGCGACTGCGCGTCAAACCAGCCCTCATTCTTCGTGCCAAACACACCTGCCGCGATGTCCTCGGTGGACAGCCACGGAAACCGCGCTGCCAGCGCATCCGCCTCCAGCAATTCAACCGCGCTGCCTTGCGCCCGCTGTGTGGCAAAGTTGGATGTGAGGATCGGCAAGCCGGCCTCGCTGGCCAGAACCAGATAGCCGTTTTCATGAAACTTGATGTCAACCCGGCCGTCGCTGCGCAATTGCCGGATCAGCGCCAACGTCGCCATCGACAGGCGGATATTGTCGCCCTGGCTGAATTGCTGGCGGATGCCGGCCGCCGAAAGCGACGTTGCCGCGCGTGCAAATGACGGATCGCGTTCGATGACAGCGATAGACCCTGAAAATCCCGTTTCCTTCAAATGCCAAGCCGTCGCGCTGCCGGCCATGGCCCCGCCGATGATGACAATGTCGAATGTTTGCATGGTGTACGCCGCCGGTTTGACGGGCCTTCCTAGCGCAAACTGCACGCTTCAGGCTTGCGAAATTTTGCCCTATCTTTCATGACAGCGCCATGACCGAAAAAATGCTCCGCTCCGTCTTGTATGTGCCCGCGTCCAATGAAAAGGCGCTGGCAAAATTGCCTGCGCTGGATTGCGATGCCGTCATCATCGATCTTGAGGATGCCGTGCACCCTGATGCGCGCGATGCTGCCCGTGAAACACTGCGCGCCGCCGCCAAAGGCTGGGGTGATCTATCCATGCCGGTTGGCGTGCGCATCAATCCGCTCACCTCGCCTTGGGGCACGGAAGATCTGATGGCGGCGCTCGCCATCCGCCCGCAAGTTATCGTCCTGCCCAAGGTTGAAGCGCCACAAGACATCATCCAGCTGTCGGAAGCGTTCAACGAATTCGACCTGCCGCAAACACCGCAGATCTGGGCGATGATTGAAACGCCGATCGGAATCCTCAACGCCCCCGCCATTGCCGAACTTGGCAAGCACAAGTCAGCCCATCTTGCCGCCTTCATTGCCGGAACCAACGACCTGATGAAGGAAACCGGCGTGCGCTCCGGAGAAGCCCTGCTGCCATGGCTGATGCAGATCGTTCTGGCCGCACGGGCCGGAAGCTTGCAAGTGCTGGACGGGGTACACAATGATTTCCGCGATGAGGCGGGGTTTGAAGCTGCATGCCATCTGGCACGCGCACGGGGTTTTGACGGCAAGACCCTGATCCATCCCGCACAGATCGGACCTGCCAACGCTATTTTTGCTCCGGGCAATGACGATATTGCCGAGGCGCAGGCGATCATCAAGGCTTTTGCCTTGCCCGAAAATGCCAGCAAGGGCGTGATATCCGTCAATGGCAAAATGGTCGAGCGCCTGCATCTTGCACAAGCGCAGGCGCTCCTGGACGGGATCAAACAGTCATGAACGGAATGAAGTTGAGGACACGCACATGAAAATCTACCGATTCATCACCGGTCCGGACGACAGCGCCTTCTGCCACCGCGTCACCGCGTCTTTGAACAAGGGCTGGCTGCTGCACGGCTCGCCGTCACTGACCTTTGATCCGGTCAAAGGCGTCACCATGTGCGGTCAAGCCGTCTACAAGGAAGTGGAAGGCAAGGACTATCACCCCGACATGAAGCTCGGCGAGCAGTAGGGCCGACTTCGCCCCTTATGCTGAGGTGCATACGCAGCAGGATTACCTGCGCCCCTCATGCTGCTGAGGTGCGAACGAAGTGAGCCTCGAAGCACGAGGGCCTGCACTCCCTTAATCCACCTGCGCTTCCAGGCCCTCCATATCCTCGTCCGTCAGGCCGAAATGATGGCCGATCTCGTGGATCAGCACATGGGCAATGATCGTGCCCAGCGCCTCTTCATGCTCGGCCCAATAGTCGAGGATCGGACGGCGGTAGAGCGTGATCTTGTTCGGTCCCTCGCCGGTCTGCGGGTTCCACAATTCGGCAATGCCCCGCCCCTCAAACAGGCCGAGCAAATCAAACGGGCTGTCCAGTGACAGATCGTCGGATATGTTTTCATCGGGAAATTCAGCGATCTGGATGATGATATCGCCGGTCAGCGTGCGGAACTCCTCCGGCAGATGCGCATAGGCTTCAACCGCAATCGACTCCATCTCGCTCAGCGAAGGCGAAAGTTTGCCAGCCCATTCACCGGTCAAGTCGATACGCGCCATCTTCACACCTATACAAAAAGGGCGGCTACAAAAAGGGCGGCCCGAAGGCCGCCCGTTGAAAGCTGTTCGTGAACCGGGCTCAAAATTCGCTGCAACGAGTCAAATGGGGTGGATTTCGAGAAGCTTCCGGGTCCCCGCCAGTCCCTTGGGACTTAAAGGCGGGGCAGATTTCGCGGAGCGACCGTTTGGGTCGTGAGCACCGGAAGCGCAGAAAGCCGCATCAGTTGACCGTTGCAGTAGAATTTTCAGTCGGTTCACCGGCGGTCGCCGAGGAACTGGAGCATGAACATGAACAGGTTGACGAAGTCGAGGTAAAGGTTGAGCGCGCCCATGATGGCCTTGCGCCCGCCGGTAGCCTCATCGTCGCCCTCAAAGTACATTTCCTTGATCTTCTGCGTATCGTAGGCGGTCAGGCCGGCAAAGGCGAGAACGCCAATCGCGGAAATCGCGAACTGAAGCGCCGAAGACTGCAGGAAAATATTGACGATCGAGGCGATCAGAATGCCCCACACGCCCATGATCAGGAACGAGCCCATGGCTGTCAGATCGCGCTTGGTGGTGTAACCATAAAGCGAGAGCGCGCCAAAAGCGGTCGCCGAGATGAAGAACGTCTGGACAATGCTTGCCCCGGTGAAGACGATGAAGATCGTCGACAAGGACGCGCCAAGCAGGGCCGCATAGGCCCAGAAAGTCGTCTGCGCCGCAGATACGCTCATCGAATTGATGCGAAAGCCCAGGAAGAACACCAGACCGAGCGGCGCCAGCATCAGCACCCAGCGCAGCGGCGAGGCGTAAATCAGGTTGGCGAAGGCCGGATTGGACATGGCCAGCGCATAGGTGGCCCAGGCGGTGACACCGGTGATGCCAAGCGCAAGAGCCATCAAATTGTAGACCCGCAGCATGTACGCGCGCAGGCCCTCATCAATATCAGTGCCGGTCTGCGCCAAAGATCCGGCGCGAAGTGGCGAGTTGCGATAGTCAGACATGAGAGTCCTCTCAAACATTCCCCGTCGGGTGTCCGGTCTGCCTGGCGTCAAAGTGCCATGCCAACCGAGGCGCCGCTGGCGGGAATCCAGCATGCCAACCAAATTTATGGGGTCGATTGGCCCAAACAACAAGGGGTTAGACCAACAAAATGCGACATGGCTGTCGCCGCAGGCCGGTTCAAGGCCGGGAATCGGCGCCATCTCTCGTCATCGTCGGGCTTGTCCCGACGACCCAGACTTCCCTTGCGCCAATCATTCCAAGAGCTGGATCGTCGGAACAAGCCCGACGATGACGAAAATTTGGGCAGATGACTTAGCCTTCGTTCTTATACGCAGTCATCAGTTCACCCTTCAATCAGCGCGCTTCTTCATAAATCGCGCAAGACTGGCGCCGCCTTCTGCCCCAGCAGCCGCCATGTCCCGGCAAGCCCGAAACCGATGGTGACAATCAGGGACAGCGCAATCGTCGCCGCCGCCACCAGCGGTTCGGGCGCAAATGTGAGGTTCATCATGTAATCCACCACAAACCATGCCGCCACACTGCCGGCCAAAATCGCAAAAACGGCTGTTGCCAGCCCGATCAGCAGATATTCCAGCGCATAGGCGCTCACCAGCGTGCGCCGCGTCGCCCCGAGCATCTTCAAAACCACCGCATCATGCAGCCTGTTGCGGTTGCCCGCCGCCAGCGCCCCGGCCAGCACCAGCACCGATGTCGCCAGCGCCACCGAGGCGGCAACGCGGATGGCGAGCGAGAACTGCTCGATGAAATTGGAGGCGATCGACAGCGCATCCTTGACCCGCACCGAGGTGATGGCCGGAAACGTACGCGTCACCTGATTGAGCACCTTTGCCTCCTGCGCCGCATCGGCCTGCGGGTCAGCCAGCGTTGCCAGCCACGCATGCGGCGCGCCCTTGAAGATGCTGGGCGAGAAAACCATGACAAAGTTGATCGACATCGATCGCCATTCCACCTGCCGCAAATTGGCGATCTTCGCAGTGATGTCGCGGCCAAGCACATTGACCGTCACGGTATCGCCCAGCGCCAGACCAAGTTCGCCCGCCTCTTCGGAGGCAAAGGAAACCAGCGGTTCCCCGGTATAGTCAGCAGGCCACCATGCGCCCGCAGCCAGCGTCGAATTGGACGGCAATGTCGGCGCATAAGTGATGCCGCGGTCGCCGCGCGTCACCCAGCTCGCCTCCGGCGGCACTTTATAGTTTTCGATCCTGATGCCCTTGAGCGCTGTAATGCGCCCGCGCAGCATCGGCACAGTGGTCACCGCGCCTTGCGGCGCTGTCTCAGCGAGCAGTGCCTTGAACTGTTCGATTTCGCGGCTCTGGATGTCGAGAAAAAAGAAGTCCGGCGCCTTTCCCGCAATCGATCCCGAGATCTGGCTGCGCAGATTGGTGTCAATCAGCGATACTGCGGTCAGCAAGGTCAGGCCTAGTCCAAGCGAAATCACCACCGGGCGGGTAATCGCGCCTGGCCGGTGCATGTTGCCGATGGCAAGCCGTGCCACGGTCGATTTGAACCGCGGCACACGCGCTGCAAGTTTGACCACAAGCACACCGACCAGCCCAAGCACCAGAAAAGAAGCCAGAGCGCCGGCCAGCAGATAGGCGGCCATGCGCGGTTGCACTGACGTGAAAATGGCAAGGGCGGCGACCAATGCCATGACGATAAGCGCCGCAGCGCGCCAGACCAGCGGCGCGGGTGCATGATCGCTCGATACAGCGTCGCGGAACAACAGCTGCGGCGTGACAGAGCGCGTGCGCCCGATCGGGATCAGCGAAAACGCCAAGGTTGTCAAAAGCCCGAATGCCGCCGCAAGCGCCAGCGCGCCCGGCTGCAAGCCGCTGTTGATGTCAATCGGCAAGAACCGCGCAATCGCCGTTCCCGCAAGCGGCGGAATGATCGCCGCCAGCACCAGCCCGATGGCAACGCCGATCACCGAGGCAATCATTGTCTGGATGAGATAAACCGACGCCACCAGCCCGTGCCCGGCGCCAAGGCTCTTCAATGTCGCAATGACCGGACGCTTGGCATCCAGATGCGCCTGCACGGCGTTGGCCACACCAACGCCGCCGACCAAAAGCGCACACAGGCCCACAAGCGCCAGAAACTGCGAAAAGCGTTCAACCGAGTCCGACAATGCCGGCGCCGCATTGGCGCTGGTGCGAATGCGAAACCCGTCATCGCGCAAATCGGCGCGCAATTTTTCCTGCATCGCCTTCATGCCGGCCAAATCAGGCGGATTGGCCAGCCGCACCTTGTAGCCGAATTCCGCCAGACTTCCCTCACGGATCAGCCCGGTCTCCGGCAGTGCCTCCATGGCCATCATCAGCCGCGGCGCAAAGCCAAATCCATCAGACAGCGCATCGGGTTCGGAAATCAAGACATCGCGCAGTTCGACGGTGACATCGCCAACGGCCAGCCGGTCGCCCGGTCTCAGGCCAAGCCGGTCAAACAAAAGCTGCGGCGCAATTGCGCCGTAAGTTCCGTTGGTCTTCGCCAGCAATTCAGCAAGCGGCTTTGTTGATGCGGTCTTAACCGCGCCATAGAGCGGATAAATCCCATCCACCGCTTTCAATTCGACCAGACTTTGATCAGACCCGTCGGGCAAGCGCGCCATCGAGCGAAGCCCGACTGTTTTTGCCACGGTGCCCAACGCCGCAATTTTGGCAAGCTCGTCCGGTGTTGCCTCGCGCTGCACCAGTTCAAAGCCGATGTCGCCAGCGAGAATCGATTGTCCCTGCGCTGCAATGGATTTGCCGATTCCGTCCGCCACCGTGTTGACAGCGCCAATGGCCGCCGTTCCAAGCGCAATGCATGCCAGGAATATCCGAAAGCCCGCAAGCCCGCCGCGCAGCTCGCGCAAGGCAAACCGCGCCGCCAGCGCTATTGTCGCCAATTGGCCGCGTTCTCTTTGCATCACGAAACCATGCCGCCGCTCATCCGCACCTGCCGCCCGCAACGCCCTGCAAGCTCCATGTCATGCGTCACCAGGAGCAATGTCATGTCCCGCTCCCGGCAGGCGGCAAACAGCAAATCCGCCACATGCGCGCCGGTGTCATGATCAAGGTTGCCGGTCGGCTCGTCCGCAATCAGCATGGCAGGTTCCGGCGCCAGCGCCCTTGCAATTGCCACGCGCTGCTGTTCCCCGCCGGACAGTTGCCCGGGAAAATGATCATGCCGTGCCGAAAGACCAACCTTGGCAAGTTCCGCCTTTGCCCGCCCGAAAGGATCAGCGTGACCGGCAAGTTCCAGCGGCACCGCAACATTTTCCAGCGCCGTCATATTGGGAATGAGATGAAAGGATTGAAAAACGATGCCGATCGAGCGGCCGCGAAAGCGGGCGAGCGCATCCTCCGAAAGCCGGGTCAGCTCCGTGCCGTTGACTTCAATCGTGCCGGAATCGGCCCGCTCCAAACCCGACAGCACCATCAGCAACGAAGTCTTGCCCGAGCCTGACGGCCCGACGATGCCGACGGACTCGCCCTTGTTCAGCTGAACCGATATGGAATTCAGCACATGAACCCGTGTGGCGCCGCTGCCGAGTGTCAAATTGACGTTATCGAGTTTGAGCACTGTTTCCGGCACGCAAGAACCTTCCTATATGAAGTGGAAACGAGCCGGCCGGCCCGATCCGAAGCGCCATCAGGAAATCGAACAAACCCATGCCTGTCACATTACGCCGCATCGCTCAATTTCTTCTGGCCGTGTCCATATGGGGCGCAGCAACCACAATTGCCAAGGCTGCCTCGTCAGAAATGGCTGCGCCATTGGAAATTGTCGGTTTGGGCGACAGCCTCATGGCCGGCTATGAATTGCCCGAAGCAGACGGCTTTCCTGCCGTGCTTCAAGCCGCGCTCAAAAGCCGGGGTCTGGATGCCAGGGTGACAAATGCCGGCGTCTCCGGCGACACCACGTCCGGCGGGCTCGAGCGGCTCGACTGGTCCGTGCCCGATGGCACAAAACTGGTTGTGCTGGAGCTCGGCGCCAATGATGCGCTGCGCGGCATTGCGCCGGAAATCACCCGCGGCAATCTCGACACAATGATCACCCGGCTGAAAGAGCGCAACATTGCCGTTGTTCTTGCCGGCATGCTTGCGCCGCCCTCGATGGGCAAGGACTATGAGGCGCGGTTCAATCCGGTCTATGGCGAACTGGCGCAAAAACACCAGGTGCCGCTCATCCCGTTCTTCCTCGAAGGCGTGGCTGGCAATGCCGCGCTTCAATTGCCCGACCGCATTCATCCGAACCGCGCCGGCGTCGATCTGATGGTTGAAAACGCCCTGCCCGTCATTTTGCCGGCTGCAAAAACTGCCGCCGGCCAATAGGCAAAGCTTTTTACAGCGCGAAAAATAAGGCCTTGCGCCGTTCGCGCATCGATGATTCGGTGGCCTTCAAGAGATTTCACGAATCGGGGAGGATGCCATGCCGCGTCTCTTCACTGCCCTGGAAATCCCGCATGATGCGGCATTATCGCTGTCGCTGCTGCGCGGCGGCATGCCCGGCGCACGCTGGATCGACGCAGACAATTTTCACATCACGCTGCGCTTCTTCGGCGATGTCGAGGGCCATGTCGCCGACGAAATCGCCAATGCGCTCGACCGTGTGCATCGTCCATCCTTTCAGCTGGAATTGAGCGGCGTCGGCCAGTTTGGCGGCAAGAAGCCGCATTCCGTCTGGGCAGGCGTGCGGCAAAAACCTGAATTATCGCAGCTGCAAGCCGAAATCGAACGCATCAGCCAGCGGCTTGGCCTGCCCGCCGATCCGCGCAAATTCATGCCTCACGTCTCTTTGGCGAGGCTCCGCAACGCCAATGTCGCCGATGTCGCGCATTATCTGGCCACACGCGGCAATTTCTCGGCGCCGCCCTTCAAGGTCGGCCGGTTCGTGCTGATGTCATCGCGCGATTCGGTTGGCGGCGGACCTTATGTGGTCGAAGAGGCCTGGCGGCTCGATGGCCCTCCCGCAGCCGCAAACCAGGCATCCGCAGCCGTGCGGATCATGTCGTAGCAGCGCTCAAACGCCGCCATATCGCCATAATAGGGATCGCCGACATCGTCCCGCCTTTGCGCGCAGAAATCCATGTAAAGGCTGACCGACGCCCTCGCCGCCGCCGGTTTGCGCCGGTTGAGCGCTTCGACATGGCCTTTGTCCATGCCAAGGACCAGGTCAAACCGCTCAAAATCCTCCGCCGCCGCCACCCGGCAAATCTGGCCGCCAATGTGAATTCCGTGCCGCTGGGCAATCTTTATCGAGCGATGATCCGGCGCCTCGCCGCTATGCCAGTCACCCAGTCCGGCCGAATCCAGCACCAGATCGTCCACGCCGTGAATTTCCGCCAAATGGCGGAAAACCCCCTCCGCCAGTGGCGAGCGGCATATGTTGCCGGTGCAAACGAACAGGATCGACGTAACAATTGGCGCAGTCATGCGTTACAACCACTCGTGATAAAGCGTGCAATCAAGGAGATCGTCATGGACAATGCAAGATTGTCAGAAACCGAAATCACCAAAATGCTCGACACTCTTTCCGGCTGGACGAGATTGCATGGGCGGGAAGCCATCGGCAGGAGCCTCAAGTTCGCCAACTTCCGCGAGGCGTTCGCCTTCATGAGCGAAGTCGCGCTGAATGCCGAAAAACTCGATCACCATCCCGAATGGACCAATGTCTACAACCGTGTCGATATCGTCCTGTCAACCCATTCCGCAGGCGGCCTTTCCGGTCTCGACGAGAAACTCGCCAGGATTATCGACAAATCAGCCGACCGATTTGCCGCAAAATCGTCTTGAAACAGCGGCGACCCATCCCCAAGTCCATCGCGCTGTCCGCATTTTTGCGTGTGACGGCGGGGAGTTGACATGGACAAGCCGATTGACGGGGAAATCCTCGGGCCGGGCGAAGAATTCCACCGCGCCGAGGTCAGACGCGGGTTTTGGGCAACGGCCAAGAAGGCCGCGCGCGCCATTCCGTTCATGGACGAGGTTGTCGCCGCCTATTTCTGCGCCATGGACCCGCAAACCCCGCTGCGCGCCCGCATGATCCTCTTGGGCGCGCTCGGCTATTTCATCCTGCCAATCGATTCCATTCCCGATTTCCTGCTGGTCTTCGGCTTTTCCGACGACATCGCCGTGCTCACCGCCGCCATCGCCACCGTGCGCGCGCACATCACCCCCGCCCACCGCAAGGCCGCGCAAGACGCCCTCAAAGACGAGCAACAATCCGCCTGATCAAAATAGCCGCGTCTGCCAGAGTCTGGCTCAAAATTCGGTTTGATGAGTCAAATGGCGCGGCTGCCGGGAACCGGAGCGCAGCGTGCTCCGGGGCCCCCGCCAGCGGCTTGCCGCTTAAGGGCTGGGCATATCTCACCCCCGCCAGCGGCTTGCCGCTTAAGGGCGGGGCAAAAAAAGTACGTGAGCACCGGAAGCGCAGACAGCTGCATCAGGTGGCCATCAAAGCGGATTTTCAGCCAGAGCGCCGAAAGTTTGGCTCAAAATTCGGTTTGATGAGTCAAATGGTGCGGCTGTCGAGAACCGGAGCGGAGCGTACGTTTGGGTACGTGAGCACCGGAAGCGCAGACAGCTGCATCAGGTGGCCATCAAAGCGGATTTTCAGCCAGACTTTCAATCAGTGTCGATCTGCGGGTCCGCTTCCATCATCTTGCGCAGCCGCGCGAACGCCAGCCGGATGCGCGATTTCACGGTTCCGAGCGGCAAGTTGGTTTGCGCCGCGATCTCCGAATGCGAAAGTCCGTTGAAAAACGCCAGCTTGATCAAGTCGCGCTGATCCTCCGGCAACTCCGCGATGGCGACGCTGATCCGCTGCTGGCGCCGGTCGGCATCGACTGTTTGATCCGCCGGTTCAGCCGCCTCGGGATGAAAAAACGGATCTTCCGGATCAATCAGGCCGGACTTGTCGCGCCGCTGCGCGTCAATGCGCCGGTTGCGCGCCACCCGGAAAAGCCACGTCGAAAGTGATGATTTGGCCGGGTCGAACAGGTCGGCCTTCTGCCACAACACGACCATCACTTCCTGCGTCAGCTCCTCCGATGCGCCGCGGTCGAGGCCAAGCCGCATCAGATAGCCGAGAATGCGCGGGGCGAAATGATCGTAAAGTTCGCCGAACGCCAACCGGTCCCGCTGTGACGCGACGCGCGCCGCCAGGGTGGCGAATCGTTCCCGCGGGGCTGTTGTTTGCAATATTTCAGGCTCCGGAACCGGCTGATGCGGCCGCTCGGCGGCACTGCAAGGCAAGACTGGGCGCGAATGACGCATGATTTTGCCAAAAGGTCAAATTCCCGCCGCTTTTTTCGGCTTGAGAAGCATTTAAAGGGATATATGGCGGCGTTAGGGCAACATACGCGCACGGAAAGGTTCACGGGCTTGAAGCTGTTCACCATTCGGTAACCAGAAATGCTTCAAAATCGGACGGATCGAACCGGTCGGACTGCCTGAGCAAGTCAGCCGCTGACCAACAAGGAAGCACGTTTCCATGCGCATGATCTCTGTGGTGTTTGCCGGTGCTCTCGTCCTGGGTGCAGCCGGTGCAGCTTTGGCGCAGGCCCCGACCCAGATCGGCAAATATTCTGCCTGGGGCGCCTATTCCTACAATTCCGGCGGCGGCAAGGTCTGCTATGTGCTGACCATCCCGCAAACCAAAAAGCCGGACAAGGTTGATCACGGCGACAATTTCTTTCTCGTCAGCCAGAAGCCGGGCCAAAATGTCGCCTACGAGCCGCAATTCATGGCCGGCTATGAGTTGAAGGGCGACTCCAAGGTCACCGTCACCATCGACGCCAAGAGCTTTGCCATGTTTGTCTCGGGCAAATCGGCCTGGATGGAAAATGCCGCCGAAGAGCCGCAGCTGTTGGCCGCCATGAAGGGCGGCCGTACGATGTCCATCGCCGCTGTCTCCAAGCGCGGCACCGCAACGGCGTACACCTACTCCCTGTCCGGCATTTCCAAGGCGCTCGACGCCGTCAAATCCTGCAAATAGGATCAAGCCCCGTCCCGGATTTGAAGTCAGGGTGATGCCATGATCACCGATATCGAAGACTATTTTTCAAAGGGCTGCGGGCGTTGCGCCCGCTTTGCCACGCCAGACTGTTCAACCCGCAAATGGGCCGCTGGTCTGAGCGCGCTGCGCCGGATCTGCCGTGATGCGGGGGTCATCGAAACCGTCAAATGGGGCCACCCCTGCTATATGCATGCGGACCGCAACATCGCCCTCTTTGGCGCTTTTCGCGGTGATTTCCGCCTGACCTTCTTCAATGCAGCGCTGCTCAATGATCCCGGCGGCATTCTGCAAAAACAAGGGCCAAACTCCCGCATCGCCGAAACCATCCGCTTTGCCGATAACGCGCAAGTTGCCGCGATGGAGCCCGCCATCCGCTCGCTCTTGCGCCAATCGATGGAGTTTGCTGCAGCCGGCATCAAGCCGCCAAAGCAAGCCAGTGAACTTGAACTGCCCGATGAATTGGTTGACGCGCTGGATGGCGATCCGGAGCTTGCCGAAGCATTTCGCACGCTGACGCCCGGCCGGCAGAAAAGCTACGTCATCAATCTCAACGCGGCCAAAACCCCGGCCACACGCATCACACGCATCGGGAAATTCCGCGATAAGATCATCGCCGGAAAAGGCGCGCTCGACCGCTGACCCACCCTTTTGGCGTTCTTTCGCCTTTTGCGTGACGAAATGGCTTGCCAGTGGTAAAGCCGCGCCAAATGTCTGACCCAAAACTCGCTGTGACGAGTCAAATGGTGCGGTTTTCGAGAACCGGAGCGGAGCGTACCTTTGGGTACGTGAGCACCGGAAGCGCAGGAAATCGCACCAGTTGGCCGTTACAGTAGAGTTTTCGGTCAGGCTTTAACCGGACTTAAAAATGACCACCATCGACCTCACGAACCCGACAGCCCGCGATGCGCTGCGCCCCGCTTCAACCGAAAAGCCCTCGCTGATCGGCCTGACGCGCGCGCAGATGGGCGAGGCCCTGCGCGGCGTCGGCATTGCCGACAAACAGGTCAAGATGCGCGTCCAGCAGCTCTGGCACTGGCTTTATGTCCGGGGCGTGTCGGATTTTGCCGATATGCGCAACATTTCCAAAGACCTTATCGCGCTTTTGGAAGAGCATTTCACCATCGCCCGCCCCGAACTGGTCGAAGAGCAGATCTCCAATGACGGCACGCGCAAATGGCTGTTCCGCTTTCCCCCGCGCGGCGCCGGCCGGCCGGTCGAAATCGAGACCGTATACATCCCAGAAGAGGGCCGCGGCACGCTGTGCGTCTCATCCCAGGTTGGCTGCACGCTCACCTGCTCCTTTTGCCACACCGGCACGCAAAAGCTGGTGCGCAATCTCACCGCCGAAGAAATCGTCTCGCAATTGCTCGTCGCGCGCGACCGGCTGGGCGATTTCCCCAACCGCGACACACCGACCGGCGCGATCGTGCCCTCGGAAGGCCGCCTCGTTTCCAACATCGTCATGATGGGCATGGGCGAGCCGCTCTACAATTACGACAATGTCCGCGACGCGCTGTTGCTGTTTTCAGATGGCGATGGCCTGGCCCTGTCCAAGCGCCGCATCACACTGTCCACCTCCGGCGTTGTGCCGGTGATTGGCGACATGGGCAGGGAAACCGGCGTGATGCTGGCGATTTCCCTCCACGCCACCAATGATGATCTGCGCGACGTTCTGGTGCCGATCAACAAGAAATACCCGCTCAAAGACTTGATCGAAGCCTGCAAGACCTATCCCGGCGCGTCCAATGCCCGGCGCATCACCTTCGAATATGTCATGCTCAAGGGCGTCAATGACAGCATTGAAGATGCCAAGGCGCTGGTCAAATTGCTCAAGGGCGTTCCGGCTAAGATCAACCTCATCCCGTTCAACAAATGGCCGGGCTCGCAGTATGAATGCTCGTCCTGGACCCAGATCGAGAAGTTCGCCGATTTCATCAACGAGGCCGGCTACGCCTCCCCCATCCGCACCCCCAGAGGCCGCGACATCCTCGCCGCCTGCGGCCAGCTCAAGAGCGAATCCGAACGCATGCGCAAAGTTGACCGTCTGGCGTTCGAAGCCATGATGATCGCCGGGCACGGCGAAGAATGAGCGGGGCAGCATTGATCCAACTTCTCAGAATTATTCTCGGGTATCTGAGTGCAGGATTACTTGCCGCCGTGACCGCGACAATGATTTTGGGGCTTCTTTATCCTGTGGCACACTATCTGGTCTCGGAGGGACCTCTGTGGGGAGTGGTCATTTGGCCAGCAAGCCTTCTGCAGATTTTCGTATACGCCACAAAAACCCTGTTTCTCTTGTCCTTCGTACCCTGCTCACTCTTGATCATCGCCAGTGAATGGCGGGGACTTAGATCGCGAAAGTGGTTCATGATGGCGGGCGTATTGGTGTCGTCGCTGACGGTGCTGACCTTGAGTTACTTCGTTTACGACGCAGCACCACGAATTTGGATTGGTGAGTTCAAGCCGGTCCGGTTTGTGGTTGCTTCCTTTGCCACATTTATCGTCGGACTTCCGAGTGCTTTGGCCGCTGGCCTTGTCTATTGGATGATAGCCGGGCGGCATTCCGGCGTTTGGCGCGCGCCTCGCGTGGGCAAGGTGGACCGGGAAGTTAGTAGCGCCTCATGACCCGCCCTTTCCTCATCCACCTCCTCTACATGATCCTCGGCTATGCCCTCGCCGTTTTGGTGGCGACCACTGTCGTTGTCGTCGTCATGGGCTTGCCGACAGTGCTTCCTGATCAAGGCGCGCAAGGCTCGTTCTACCGCTACCTCAAAGATTTTCCGATGATGTTCCTGTTCGGACTGATGATCACATCATTGTACGCCCTGCCCGGCTGGCTGGTGACAGTGATTTTCGCTGAATGGCGCAGCAAACGTGGCAGGCTGTTTTTCGCAGTCACCGGCTTTTTTACAGCGCTTTTGGCTTTGATCCTGGCTGGAATGGGCCGAGGCATTTTCGCAGAACCGCTCCTCCATGGCGCCAGCCTTGTCGGCGGCCTGTGCGGCGGCCTTGCCTATTGGGCGCTTGCCGGCAAAAAATCAGGCGGCTGGAAACAAACACCGTGAACCGTTTCCGCGCCCACATCTTCCGCTTCATCACCATCGCTCTCGCCTTCATCCTGTCGATCACCGCCGCAACCCTGTTCCTGTTTGTCATGGCATGGGCTGGCGCATTGAGCGGCACGCAGACAGGTGAAGAGATTTTGAAAGTTGCATATTTCTTTGCATTCCCTTTCGCCATTGCCTTGGTCGGTCAACAAGCGTTTTTCCCGTTCATTGCCTTCGCCATCGCCGCAGAATTTGCCAGCTGGCGCAGTTGGCTCACCCACATGCTCGGCGGCATGGCGGTTGCACTGGTGATTTTTGCAAGTACGGTGGCAGGAGACGAGCCGGGAATGGGCGTCTTTGTCGTGACACTCTTTGCCCTCGTCCTAGCCGCAGGCGCGGTTGGCGGCACTGTCTATTGGCTTATTGCGGGACGCAATGCCGGCCGCCGCCTGGAATCGCCCGCTACCGCTGTGTCATCAAAATCTTGACGGCAAAAGCCGAGAAAATCCCGGCAAACAGATAGTCAATGATGCGCGTCGCCTTCGGGCTTTCCTTCAGGAACACCGCCACCCTGTCTGCCGCCAGAATGATCGGCACGACCACCGGCAATGACACAACAATAAACATCACGCCCAGAAAGATCAGCTTGCCCGGCGCATGAGAATCTGAAGCCGAAACGAATTGCGGCAGGAACGTCATGAAGAACAGGATGATCTTCGGATTGAGAAGATTGATCAGGATGCCCGTCACATAATGCCGCCGCATTGCCACCGGCGCTGCCTTTTCCGTCTGCGGCTTGAAAGCCGACCCGAACCGGATCGCCTGATAGGCTAACCACAGCAGATAGAGCGCCCCGCCGATCTTCAGCGCCAAAAATGCTTTAGGAGCCGCAACGATCAATGCAGACAATCCAAGCGCGACCAGCATCGTGTGTACCATGATTCCCGTCATCGCCCCGCACATCGCCGCAAACCCGGCCATGCGCCCATGGCTGATCGCCCGGCCGACAAACAGCGTCATGTCCGGCCCGGGCGTCAGCGCAATCACCAGGGTCGCAATGGCAAATTGGATGATGACGGAAAAGTCAGGAACAAAGGACATGGCAGGAGCCCGCGCTGGAGGATGGGCGATGATTGGCGGGCAATTTTGCAAAGGTCAACGCGCCGAGCGCCGCGCGCGCCAAATCAGATCAACTTTCGCCGAATTCGGCGTGGATTGCGCACCCTTCGGCGCGGAATTCGGCAGCGTGATTTTCCATCAAAATCAGGAAAGCGCGACGACAGTCCGCGCCAGACTTGCCCCTGCGGCGCATCCTGATAAAAGGCCCGCAACACGAGACCATACCCAGTCAGGAAGTCATCATGAGCAAGTGGAAAGACGTCAAGAAAGTTGTCCTCGCCTATTCAGGCGGACTGGACACTTCCATCATCCTCAAATGGCTGCAGACCGAGCTCGGCGCCGAAGTCGTCACCTTTACCGCCGATCTCGGCCAGGGCGGAGAGTTGGAGCCGGCGCGCCAGAAGGCCGAACTGATGGGCATCAAGGACATCCGCGTCATGGATGTGCGCGAAGAATTCATCTCAGACTACGTCTTCCCGATGTTCCGCGCCAATGCGCTTTACGAAGGACTCTACCTTCTCGGCACCTCCATCGCCCGCCCGCTGATTTCCAAGCATCTGGTTGATATCGCACGTGAAACCGGCGCAGATGCAGTTGCCCATGGGGCAACCGGCAAGGGCAACGACCAGGTCCGCTTTGAGCTCTCCGCCTATGCTCTGAACCCTGACATCAAGGTTATCGCGCCCTGGCGTGACTGGACCTTCAAATCCCGCACAGACCTGATCAATTTTGCCCGTGACCACCAGATCCCGGTGCCGAAAGACAAGCAGGGCGAAGCGCCTTTCTCGGTTGACGCCAACCTTTTGCACTCTTCTTCCGAGGGCAAGGTTCTGGAAGATCCATGGATTGAGCCGCCGGAATATGTCTACCAGCGTTCCGTCTCGCCGATGGACGCGCCGGATGCCGTGACCGAAATCGAGATTGAGTTCAAAAAAGGCGATCCGATTGCTCTGAACGGCAAGAAACTGTCGCCCGCCACCCTGTTTGCCGCTCTGAACGATCTTGGACGCGACAATGGCATTGGCCGTCTTGACCTTGTCGAAAACCGCTTTGTCGGCATGAAATCACGCGGCGTTTACGAAACCCCCGGCGGAACCATCCTGATGCAGGCGCACCGCGCCATCGAATCCATCACCCTTGACCGCGGCGCTGGCCACCTCAAGGACGACATCATGCCGCGCTATGCTG
>JBAVTG010000075.1:0-12975 GCA_049696015.1 Rhizobiaceae bacterium
TGCGCATTTCTTGCCGCCCAGGCGTGGCCGCCGGGCGCGGGGATGCGTGCGCCGCCGAACATCACCACTGTCGAGACGATGCCGCGCTCATCAAGGATCATGTCGGGCTTGAGCAGTTCCAGCTGCAGCCGAACTGGCCGCAGCTCGCGCCTGAGCATGAAGGCGTCATCGGTGAAGGCAAGCTTATAGGCGGGCGAGCGCGTCTGCGGCGTGTCCGGCACATGGTGAGTCTTTTCCACCGTCTCCGGCGAGTGGGTCAGCGACGACCAGCCTTTTTTATCCATCGGGCTCATGTGTTTGTCCTTAGCCGCACAGTGCATTGTGCCGGGTTTGATTGACCCTTAAGCGGCTTTCTCCTAAACGTCGCACCGATTTGAATACCCAACATGGTTAGGCCTTGGTTAACGAGGCCGGTTACGGAGTGCCCGAATGCCGCTTGCTGCCCTTGAAAAGACCATTGAAGCTGCTTTTGAAGCCCGCGACACTGTCAGCACTGCCACCAAGGGTGAAGTGCGCGATGCCGTTAACGAGGCGCTGAACCTCTTGGATTCAGGCAAAGCCCGCGTCGCCACACGCGGCGATGACGGCAATTGGGTCGTGCACCAGTGGCTGAAAAAGGCTGTGCTCCTGTCATTCCGCCTCAACGATAATGCTGTCATGCCCTATGGCACTGGCCCTGGCGCATTCGCCAACGGCTTCGACAAGGTCGATCTGAAATATGCCAACTGGAGCGACGCTGATTTCCGCGCCGCCGGTTTCCGCGCCGTTCCGGGCGCCGTGGTGCGCAAATCCGCTCACATCTCAAGGGGCGTCGTTTTGATGCCGTCGTTTGTCAATCTCGGCGCTTACGTTGGCGAAGGCACGATGGTCGACACATGGGCAACTGTCGGCTCCTGCGCCCAGATCGGCAAACATGTGCATCTGTCCGGCGGCGTCGGCATCGGCGGCGTGTTGGAACCGATGCAGGCGGGTCCAACCATCATCGAAGACAACTGCTTCATCGGCGCGCGCTCGGAAGTGGTCGAGGGCTGCATCGTGCGTCAGGGCGCGGTGCTCGGCATGGGCGTTTTCATCGGCAAGTCCACCAAGATCGTTGACCGCGCCACCGGCGCAATCTCCTACGGTGAAGTGCCGCCCTATTCCGTCGTTGTCGCCGGTTCGATGGCCGGCAAACCCTTCCCCAACGGCGAAGCAGGCCCTTCGCTTTACTGCGCTGTCATCGTCAAGACCGTGGATGAAAAGACACGGAGCAAGACGGGTATCAATGAGTTGCTGCGCGATTGAGTGAGATGTGATGCGCATGCCCGAAATCGCAGTTTCGACATGGAGCCTCCATCGTTTACTTGGCATCACTTATGCCAATGGTCCCGGCGTTACGCCGACTGGCAAGGCTGATCTGACGTTCGGGCGTGGGGAATTGACCCTTGAAGATTTGCCTGCGGAACTTGCGAGGCGCGGCTATAACCGCGTTGAGATTTGTCATTTCAATCTGGCAAGCCAGGACGCCTCATACCTTTCCAGTGTCCGCACTGCATTCGAAGCCAGCGGCGTGGTGATCCAGACGCTTTTGATCGATGATGGCGATATTACAGACCCTGCTGCGCGTGAGCGCGATTCGGCCTGGATCGCCTCCTGGATTGAATCTGCGGCGCTGCTCGGCGCGCAGAATGCGCGGGTGATTGCCGGCAAGGCAAGGGCATCGCCTGATACGATTGCAATGGCAGTCAACGGCTTAAAAGCAATGACAGAATTGGGGAAATCCTGCGGGGTACGCATCGTCACGGAAAACTGGTTCGATACGCTTTCAGCACCTGATGCCGTGCACCGGATACTTGATGGTGTCGGACCCGATCTCGGCTTTCTTGCAGACACTGGCAACTGGCGAGGGCCAGAAAAATATGCAGATCTGGAATCGATTTTCGGCCGCGCCGAATTATGCCATGCGAAAGCCGATTTCGGTCATGGGCTCGCCATCGATGCTGAAGACTATCGCAAATCCATCAACGCTGCGATTGTCGCGGGTTATTCGGGACCGTTTGCTCTGATCTTCGACGGCGATGGCAACGAATGGGCCGGGTTGGCCGCAGAGCGTGCTTTTTTGGAAAAGCTGTTCATTTAGGCCCTTTGCGCGAATCAACCAATCCCGCTAACCGTTGCTGATGCCCTACCGCTCGCTTGATCCCGTCCGCATTACCGCCACCGCCGAGCAATTGGCCGCGCGTGTGGCGGAGCGCTTTCCGGACAATGGCATCTGCGGTGTCGCGCGCGAAATGGTCACACTGTCAAAAGATGCCGCCAAGGATGCAGAGACGCTGGCAAAGCCGATCCTGTGGCTGCGTCTGTTGACCGGGGCAACCGTCCTGGCGGGCGCGCTGTTCTTCATCTACATCGGCACGTTCTTGTCGTTCGACCGCATATCCACCGGTGCGTTCGAGTTCGCCGCGGGGCTTGAAGCGTCGGTCAACACCATCGTTCTTGCTATTGTCGGGTTTATCACGCTCGCCAGAAGCGAGGCGCGGATCAAGCGGCACAAAGTGTTCGAGGGTCTGCACCGGCTGCGCTCGGTGATCCATGTCATCGACATGCACCAATTGACCAAGGATCCAGCTGCCCTGTCAGCCGATTTCAAGCCCACAGCCGCCTCGCCCAAGCGCATAACCAACCCCGAGCAACTCTCGCGCTATCTCGATTACTGCTCGGAGATGTTTTCGATCACCGGCAAGCTCGCAGCGCTTTATGCGCAGGCTGTGAATGACGAGGTCGTGGCGGAAGCTGTCAACGACATTGAAAATCTCGGCACCAACCTGTCGCGCAAGGTTTGGCAGAAAATCATGCTGATTGATGCGAAAGTGGCGCGGCGCAGCAAGGGCGGCTGAACCGCGACAATTTCTTGCGCCATTTTAATTCGCCTTTATGAAAATCATGGTTCAATGCCTTCATGTGGCTGAACCCTGCGCAACCTTTGAATAACTGGCTATGGCACGACCTCTTTGTTGCGGCTGAGGGACATCTATCGCGCGCAGCCTATTTCGTCGCTTTGTTCCGCATCGCGATCATTTATGTCGTGTGCGTGCAGCTTTTTGCAATTTTCCTGCCGTCACTTTTTGCAATGTCTGGAAAGTCCTTCTTCGAAAACCCATTCGATCAATTGATCTGGGCGCAAATCGGTGCGCAGTTTCTCATTGCCTGGCCGGCCTGGTCGATCTTCAAGCGCCGCATGAACGACATGAGGCCGGACATCCGCGCCAAGCTCAACAATTGGCTTGTCGGGTTTCCTGTCTACATGACGATCTTGTTGATTGTGATGGTTGGAAGCGCCCTCGGTTTTGACATGGTGATCGATCAAAGCCAGCACGGCACGCTGCGCAGCGGTTTCTTCATGATGCTGTTTGGCGCAGGTTTTTTTGCCGGCGGCGATGCCGTGCCGGCTGCGCCGGGCAAGTCAGCGCGCGAGGGCCGTTCCATGGATTTGGATACCGCAGGCCAGCGCGTCCTTGAACAGTTGCCCGCTGCACAGATCGGCCGAAAGCCGGAGATGGCGGTCACACGCAGACAGCAGGCAAAGCCTGATCTGCAGCCCAGTTTCCCGGCCGTCATTGAGCGCGGTCACAAATTGCCGGAGCAGGGCCGGGTCAAACCCGGCTGGTTCTCCTGACCGCGCCAGCTTGACCGCAACCCGGCGCCGGATTAGCAGAACCGCATGACCAAGACCCTGACCAACCCCGCCGAAGTCCTTGCCACGCTACTACGCTGTCAGTCGGTGACGCCGCACGAAGGCGGCGCATTGACGGCGCTGGAAGCGATGCTGAAGCCGATGGGATTCTCCGTCGAGCGGCCCCTGTTCACCGACGACAACACGGCTGACATCGAGAACCTTTATGCCCGCGCTTCCGGCAATGGTCCGCATCTCATGTTTGCCGGCCACACCGACGTTGTGCCGGTTGGGGATGAAAGCGCCTGGACGCATCCGCCCTTCGCCGCAGAGATCGCCAACGGCGAGCTATACGGGCGCGGCGCTGTGGACATGAAGGGCGGCATCGCCTGCTTCATTGCGGCACTGGCTCGTCACGCCGAAAAGCATGGCAAACCGAAGGGCTCGGTGTCGCTGCTGATCACCGGCGATGAAGAAGGCCCGGCGATCAACGGCACGGTCAAGCTGCTGGAATGGGCCGCCGCCAAGGGCGAGAAGTGGGATGCGTCGCTTGTTGGCGAGCCGACCAATCCGGACGCCATCGGCGACATGATCAAGATCGGCCGGCGCGGCTCCTTGTCAGGCACTATCATCGTCTACGGCAAACAGGGGCATGCCGCCTATCCGCATCTGGCCGACAATCCGGTGCGCGGCATCATGCAGCTCATGGACGCGCTGATGGTTCCGGCATTCGACAAAGGCACCAAGGATTTCCAGCCTTCCAATCTGGAATTCACCACCGTCGATGTCGGAAATCCGGCCGTCAATGTCATCCCGGCGCGGGCGACCGCTTCCTTCAACATCCGCTTCAATGACACTTGGACCGACGAGACCCTGCAAGGCGAAATCCACAACCGGCTGGACCGTGCTGCGAAGAAAACCAAGCTGCGCGCGGGCCGCAAAGAGCCGGTGGATTATGAAATCGTCTGGCGCGACAATCCCTGCCACGTGTTCCTGACCAAGGACGAGCGGCTGATCGAAACACTGTCGCAATCGGTGAAGACCGTGACCGGGCGCACGCCAAAGCTCTCGACCACCGGCGGCACGTCGGATGCGCGGTTCATCAAGGATTACTGCCCGGTGGTGGAATTCGGGCTGGTCGGCCAGACCATGCACATGGTGGATGAGCGCGTGGCACTGTCGGATCTTGAGACGCTGACGCAGGTCTATGAACGGTTTATAGCCGACTATTTCGGCTGATCAATTCAGTAGGCAACCCGCTCCAGATACAATCCCGTTGAGGGCGCTACGGGGCCGCATCGCTTGCGGTCCTTGGCTTCCAACGCTTTCACCAGATCTTCAGAACTCCAGCGACTGGAACCCACCTGTTCCAGTGTGCCCACCATCGAGCGCACCTGGCGGTGGAGGAAGGCGCGGGCCGACAGGTGAAACAGCACCATATCGCCCTCGCGGGTCACATCAAACCGGTCAAGTCTGCGCACTGGATTGTCCGCCTGGCACTCGGTGTCGCGAAACGTGGTGAAGTCATGCGTGCCAACGAGCAGCTTGGCCGCTGCATCCATAGCCTCCGCATCGACGTGGCGCTTGAGGTGCCAGACAAAGCCGCGCTCGAACACCGGCGGAGCGCGGCGGTTCAGCATCTTGTAGACATAGTGTCGGCTGGCCGCCGAAAACCTTGCGTGAAATTGATCATCGACCTTTTCGGCTTGCATAATCGCGATGCGCTCATGCACCAGATATTGGTTGACCGCATCGCGCACGACGTCCGTGCGCCAGTCTTTTTCGAGATCAACGTGGCACACCTGCCCGGACGCATGGACGCCGGCGTCCGTGCGGCCTGCGGCAACGATTGTGACGTCGTGTCCGCAGAAAGCCTTGAAGGCGATTTCGAGCGCCTGCTGCACGGAGAGCAGATCGAGCTGGCGCTGCCAGCCGCAATAGTGTGTGCCGTCATATGCGATGGTGAGCTTGTAGCGTTGCATCAGAACACGCGCGACGGCTTGGCGCCGCGCAGAAATTCAGCGGCGCTGACCGGCTTGCCGCCGGCGCGTTGCAGTTCGGTGATTTCGACCGCGCCGACTGAACAAGCGATGGTCAGGCCATCGAGCATTTGTCCGGGCTCGCCTTTGCCTTGGGCTGCGTGTGTCCGCAACAGCTTCACCCGTTCAGTTTTTCCGGCAAGTTCCATCTCGCACCATGCGCCCGGAAATGGCGACAGCCCGCGCACATGGTTGTGCACTTCGATTGAGGGCCGGTTCCAGTCAACGCGGGATTCGGCCTTGTCGATCTTTTTGGCGTAGGTTGCGCCGTGCGCGGCTTGCGGAGTCAGTGGCAAGTCGCCCGCCTCCAGTCTTGCCATCGCCTCTATCATCAGCGCTGCCCCGCTCGCCATCAGCCGGTCATGAAGCTCTCCCGCCGTCATATCAGCATCAATGGCAACGCGCGCTGTCAGCGCCACCGGTCCGGTATCGAGCCCGGCGTCCATTTTCATCACCATCATGCCGGTTTCGTTGTCGCCTGCCATGATCGCCCGCTGGATCGGCGCCGCACCGCACCAGCGCGGCAGGAGCGAGGCGTGGCCGTTGTATGCGCCGAGGCGCGTGCCATCGAGTATGTCTTTCGGCAGAAGAAGGCCATAGGCGACGACAACCGCAACGTCAGCGTTCAGCGCCTTGAACGCATCAACATCTTTGGCGTCTTTGAAATTCAGCGGCGTGCGCACCTCAATCCCAAGCGCCTCCGCCTTTTGCTGCACAGGCGATTTCACCAGTTCCAGTCCGCGCCGACCGCCCGGTCGGGACGGCTGCGAATAGACGCAGGCAATCTCATGCCCAGCCGCATGCAAAGCCGACAGCGTTGCGGCGGCGAATTCGGGAGTACCCATGAAGATGATGCGCAGGGGCATTTTCGATTCCGCCATTTGTCTTATGCTTCAAAGGGGTTGACGAGTTTCAGGTCAAGCCCCTCGAAGTCACGGATATTGCGTGTGGCGAGGATGGCGTAATTTGAAGCTGTAATTCCTGCAATGTACATGTCGGAACTGGAAACCGGCTTCCCGGTTCTTTCGCGAATTGCCTTGAAATGACCGGCAACGCGGCTGGACTGGAGCGTCATGGATAGAATGCGCCCGGCATAGGCTTTCGAGACAAGCTTTTCGAGAATATTGATATGCTTTGGCGATCCGGTGCGCAGTTGAAATAGCCGCGCACCAAATTCGAGCTCAGCCACAACGGGTGCGCAAAGAAACATTTCGGTTTCGACCTGAGCTTCCGCCCATGCAAATACTGACCGGTTACCGTCAGCACGCGACAGTTCCGAAATCACGTTGGTATCAAGCACTATCATCCAAGGTCCGGTGGCGGGCGGTCAGGATGCCGTCGGCCTTCCTCGATTATTCGCATGAATTCTTCATGTTCTTCATCAGTTGCGAGACTGTCGCCCAACGCCTCACGAATTGCTTCAAGCGCATTTCGCGGTTTTACAATGGCGTCCGGCGCGGCGCCGCGAAGACCTGCAGCAATTGCCTGCTTTGCCGCATCTGACAGACTTAAACCGTCTGCATCCGCAACTTTGGCAAGTCCCTGGCGCATCTCGTCTGGAATATTCCGAATAAGAAGGTCACCCATGCACACCTCCATTGATATCAATGATATCAAAATGCGCTGCTCTGTCTTCAAAGTCAAGGAAACCGGCACTCAAAGCGCTTTCAGCGTCGTCCCGCGCTGTTTGGCCAGTTTGCCGAATTTCTTGATGACCATGTCACGCTTGAGCTTGGAGATGTGGTCGATGAACAACAGGCCATTCAGATGGTCGATCTCGTGCTGCAGACAGGTGGCGAGCAGGCCAGTGGCCTCGACCTCGTGTTGCTTGCCATCACGCCCGACATATTTGACACGCACACCAGCGGGGCGCTCAACCTCGGCATAATAGTCCGGGATCGACAAACAGCCCTCTTCATAGACCGAGCGATCTTCGGTGAGCGCAAGAATTTCAGGATTGATGAAAAGCTGCGGTGTCTTGTCCTCGCCTTCCTTGGCCAAATCAATGATCAGCATGCGCAACGGTTCGCCGACCTGTATGGCGGCAAGACCGATGCCCGGCGCATCATACATGGTGTCCAGCATGTCGTCGGCCAGTTTCAAAAGGCGCGAATCAACCTTTTCGACCGGTTTGGAGGCGGTCTTCAGGATCGGATCGGGCAACAGGATGAGCGGCTTGAGCGACATGGCGGTCACGTAAGCGGTCGCGTTTATGGCGTCAATCCTTACGCCATCAAAATGTTCCTGCTTTGTGCTGCAATTGTGTTCCGAATCGGTTAGGATCGCACATGGATTTGCAAGAATTTCTCCAACAACCCGCTATAACGCTTGGCGCAACCGTGTTTTCGGTCGGCCAGGTTCTGGCTTTTGCCGCCGCCTGCCTTCTGTTTCTGCTGCTGCTTTTGGGCGTGGCGCTGTGGCGGCAGGTCAAGGCCCGAGCGGCTGCGGAAACCCAAGTGGCCGAGCGCGGCCGCGAGGCGGAAGAGCGCATGGCCGACATTTTGAAATCTCAGTCCGAGATGCAGGGCCGGATGCAGACCATGGCCGAGATCTTCGGTTCTCGCCAGTCCGAGATGACGCAATCCATCCGCGAGCGGCTGGACGGAATGACCCATCGCATCGGTCAAACCATGACCGAGCAGACCAAATCCACCCACGACAATCTCGCCAAATTGCAGGAGCGGTTGGCGGTGATTGACACGGCGCAGTCAAACATCCGCGCGCTGGCAGGCGAAGTGGTGACGCTGCAATCGATCCTGTCGAACAAGCAGACGCGCGGGGCATTCGGGCAGGCGCGGATGGAGACAATTGTTGCTGATGGCTTGCCGGCAGGAGCTTTCGAGTTTCAGGCGACATTGAGCACCGGCGTGCGGCCCGACTGTCTCATTCGCATGCCCAATGGCGCGCCATCGCTGGCCATTGATGCCAAGTTTCCGCTGGAGTCATGGAATGCCATCCGCGCCGCCGAAACGCCGGAGGCGCGGCGCGTTGCCGAAACGTCATTCAAGCGCGACATGGATGTGCATGTCAAAGACGTGTCAGAGAAATATCTTGTTCAAGGCGAGACGCAGGACACGGCATTTCTTTTTGTGCCTTCTGAATCTGTGTTCGCTGAAATCCATGAGCATTTTGAAGCTATCGTCCAAAAGGCCCATCGCGCCCGCGTTGTAATAGTCTCGCCCTCATTGCTGATGCTGTCGATCCAGGTCATTCAGGCGATCCTCAAAGATGCGCGGATGCGCGAGCAGGCGCACCTCATCCAGGGCGAAGTATCGCGGCTGATGGATGATGTCGGGCGGCTGGATGAGCGGGTGCGCAAGCTGCAAGGCCATTTCCAGCAGACGACCAAGGATGTCGACGACATCCTGGTATCGACTTCAAAGGTCACCAAACGCGGCCAGCGCATTGAAGCGCTGGAGTTTGGCGAGGTGCCGGTTGCAGAGACCAAGGAGGCTCCTGTCGCCACATCACCGACCGGCCAATTGCGGCTTCGCGTCGTGGACGGCGAGGAGTGAGCACATGTTCCATATGGCCAAGACATTCCCGGCCATGCGCATCGGTTAAATCTGATTAAGCTGCTGCGGCGTTCCTGCAACCCTGCCATGCGCGGCCATGGCTGGCGATTTTTCGATCATTTGGCTATGTGAGAGGCATAACATCAGGAAAAATCATGAAAACCGCTCCAAAAACTAGCCTGTTTGACATTATTGTCGCAGCTTTTGCTCACACCCACACGTTTGGCTTCGGCTACCGCGACTCGGTTCGCGACTTGAAGGCTGCGCAGCATCGGCTTGCGCGCCGCTAACCGGCTTTGGCGATCTTCGCCTCTTCATACTGGCAGGTCGTTTCAATCACAGTTCGGTAAATGGCGCGGATGGCCTCAGGCTCCGCGCCATTTTCTTTGGCCAGTGTGCCGACGCGGTCGAGCACTTCGTCAATCCGGTCTTGCAATCGCACTGCCAATCCCTCTCGGCGCTTGAACGCGGCCACATTGGAGGCAATGTCGAAGCGTTGCGCAAAAAGCGCGACAATCTTCTGATCGATGCGGTCAATGTCGGCGCGGTATGCCGTCAGACTTTCGGTTTTCACTTCAGCACCTTCTTCAACGCAACGTCCGGAAAGCAGGTCGCGGGCAACCCGTTCTTCGCCTGCCAATCACCGATGGAGCGGCGGGTCTTGAAACCGGGCAGACCGTCGGCCTTGCCCACATCATAGCCCAAAGCCACCAACCTGTTCTGCATGGCGGCAATATCGCCTCGTGACAAGCCGGACACTTTGCCCCAGGGAGCGGCAAAACCTGCCGCGCCGCCGTTGATGCGGTCAGCGACATGGCCGATGAAAAGCGCGTAGAGATCGGAGATGTTGTAGTTTTTGATCACATAAAAGTTTGCCGTCGCCATGAACATCGGACCGCTACGGCCAGCGGGCGCGAGCAGCAGTTGCTCGTTGCCTGCCTCGCCCTTGGCAAATGCTTTGCCGTTGGCCCGGGCAACACCTGCCTCGGTCCATTCGCTCAACGGACGACCTTGATCGGGGCCTTCGAGGGCGCATGAGATTGAATCAGGCACCAACACTTCCGCGCCCCATGAGCGGCCGGATTGCCAGCCAAATTGGGTGAGATAATTGGCAATCGACGCCAGCGTGTCCGGCACAGAATTCCAGATGTCGCGGCGGCCATCGCCGTCGAAATCGACGGCATGGTCGAGGTAGGACGAGGGCAGGAATTGCGGCTGGCCCATCGCGCCAGCCCAGGATACTTTCATCATGTCCGGCGTTGCATAGCCTTTTTCGACAATTTTCAGCGCCGCGAGCAATTCTTTCTGGAACAGGTCTTTGCGCGTCGACATGAACGCCTTGGTCGCCAGCACATTGAACACCGGATATTTGCCCTGCGCCGCGCCAAAACCGGATTCACGGCCCCAGATCGCAAGAATGATCGATCCGGGCACGCCATATTTCCGCTCGATGGCTTTCAAAGTCTTGGCATGTTGTCCGGCGCGCGCCTTGCCTCCTGATACCAGTGGCGAAATGGTCTTTTCGGCAAAATAGGCGGCCGGCGAGGAAAATTCTGCCTGAAGCTGCTTCTGCGGCACTTTTGGTTTCTTGCCCGGAATGACAAGGTCCGGCAGATCAAGGTTGAGCGCGACGCCGGAAAGGCTGGCATCAAAGGTCTGGCGCGAGATGCCTTGCGCGCCTGCCTGCTGCCACAGATCATTTTCCAGCCAGTCGCGGAATTGCGCATCAAGGTTTGCAGCCTTGGCAGGCATCGCCATGGCCAACAGCGCAATGACCAAGACTGAAAGGCTTTTTTTCAACATTTCATGCTCTCAGATGCTTGTGCGGGCGCGCATTGCCGCTGCCAGCGTGCCATCGTCCAGATAATCCAATTCGCCGCCGACCGGCACGCCGTGCGCCAGCCGCGTGACCGAGACGCCGAATTCGCGCAACTGATCAGTCACATAGTGCGCCGTCGTCTGGCCTTCCACCGTGGCGTTGACGGCGATGATCACTTCCTTGGTTTGGCCGGCCGCCACCCGGTCCACCAAGGCGCGGATATTGAGATCATCCGGCCCGATGCCATCAAGCGGCGACAGGCGCCCGCCGAGCACGTGGTATTTGGCATGAGGCGCTGCCCCTGCCCGCTCCAGCGCCCACAAATCGGCAACGTCTTCCACAACCACCAGCAAGCCGGAATCACGACGCTCGTCGCAACACACCGTGCACGGATCAGACGTGTCGGCATTGCCGCAGACCGTGCAAATGCGCACCTTGTCATGGGCTTCCTGCATGGCATGCGCCAACGGGCCCATGATCTGGCTCTTCTTCTTGATCAGATGCAGCGCCGCGCGCCGGGCCGAGCGCGGACCAAGCCCCGGCATTTTGGCCAGCAGCTGGATGAGACGCTCGATTTCAGGGCCGACGATTCGCTTGGTCATCACACTTTCCTAACCAAGCTTGTCTAAATTTGACAGCATTCTATCTGCCCGTGGATGACCGACATGGATGTTTCAACACTGACCATCAGGCCCGCCGCCGAGAGCGACCGTGCTGTGCTGGAAGACCTGATCGCAGATTGCTATGCCACGGTCTATCCCGGCTGGTATGAAGAGGAGACGCTGGAAGAAGCGCTTCCCGCCATGTTGCGCATTGATCCGGTGCTGTTGAACTCCGGCCGGTATCTCCTCGCCCGCGCCGGCAATGTCATCGCCGGCTGCGGCGGTTGGAGCGCCAACGCGCCGGGCAAAACGCCAAACGAAGACGCCACCGGCCATATCCGCCATTTCGCCACCCGGCCCGATGTGATGGGCAAGGGCATCGGCGGGGCAATTTTAGAGCGCTGCGTAGCCGAGGCTGCAAGCTCAGGCATGATCCGCCTCAAATGCTTTTCGAGCCTCGCCGCCGAAGGCTTTTACGCCCGGCACGGGTTCGTCAAACTCGACAATGTCAATGTCATGCTGGGATCGGGCGCGTATTTCCCGGCGGTGTTGATGCAGCGGACGTTGGGCTGAGCGCTGCCTAAAACGGCAGCTTGAAACCCGGCGGCATTTGCAGTCCTGCCGTCAGTGCCTGCGTCTTTTCGGCCATGATCGCCTCGACCTTCGCCTTGGCGTCATTGTGGGCGGCCAGCACCAGATCTTCGATGATTTCGCCGTCGCCGGGCTGAACCAGCGAGGCGTCAATCGAGATGCCGGTCATGTTGCCCTTGCCGTTGAGCTTGACCTTGACCGCGCCGCCGCCGGACGCGCCCTCGGCTTCGATGCTTGCCATTTCCTCTTGCATGGCCTGCATTTTGGCCTGCATTTCCTTGGCCTTGCTCATCAGGCCCATAATGTCTTTCATCGGATCGTCTCCAGATTATCAGTCGTCTTCGTCCACGCCAGGGTCCAAACCGGGGTCCATGGCAGGCAGCTGGCTGTCAAAGCCGTCATCGGCCCCCATGTCGGCAGCGCCGGGCGCGGTTTCAATGCGCACATTGATGATTTTCGCGCCGGGAAAGCGCGCAAGGATTGCCGCCACATCGGGATCAGCCTTGGCGTCGGCCATGATGCCGTCGCGTTTGCTGGTTTCGGTTTCCGCGATCGTGCTGGCTGTTGCGCCGGGCACCAGCGAGACCATGTAGCGCTGGCCGGTCCATTCTGACAGCTTGCGCGACAGGTCGGAGGCAAAGCCGCGCGGCGCGTCATCCGTCAATCCGATCTCGAGAACTCCGGTTCTGATCGACACCGGGCGCACATATTTGCAGATTTGAATCTTCATCTGCATGTCGCGCTTCTTGTCGGCAAT
>JBAVTG010000076.1:0-10602 GCA_049696015.1 Rhizobiaceae bacterium
GCTTCGAGGCTCGCTGCGCTCGCACCTCAGCATGAGGGAGCTGTTCAACGGAGACTTCAATCCAGCCGCAACAGATGCGACCCCGTCCAAGGGCAGAACAACCCACATCCCTCATGCTGAGGCGCGAGCGCATCGAGCCTCGAAGCACGCACACAATCGCAGCTGCCTGTCGCCGCAAGTGGCGGGCAGGGAAATCGCGCCTATTTCTTGTCCGCCTCAAGCCGCGCCAACTCTGCCATCACCTCGTCCGTGTGCTGACCCAAACGCGGCGAGGGCGTCTCATACCTCAGCGGTGTTTGCGACATCATTATCGGCGTGCGCACACCGGGAATGGCATTGCCCTCGAAGTCCTTCAGATCAATGCGCAGACCGCGCGCCTTGATCTGCGGCTCTTCAAACATCTCGCCAATCGTGTTGATCGTGCCGACAGGAACAGCGTTCGCCTCGCAGGCAGCAAGCAAATCCTTCTTGGTAAATTTGGCTGCTGCCGGCGCAATGAGGGTGCGCAGAAGTACCCGGTTCTCCACCCGCGCCTCATTGGTGGCAAAGCGCGGATCGGCTGGCAATGCTTCCAGTGCGAGGATTTTGCAGGCCCGCTCAAACTGGCCGTCATTGCCGACTGCCAGAATAACGTGCCCGTCCGAAGCTGCCACCACTTCATAGGGCACGATGTTCGGGTTCTCGTTGCCGATGCGCTTCGGGGAAATGCCGGTAGCCAGGTAATTCATGTTCTGGTTGGCAAGCACGCCAGCCTGCGTATCCAGGAGCGCCATGTCGATATGCTGACCCTGGCCGGTCGCCTCGGCATGGCGCAATGCCGCCAGAATGCCGATGACCGAATAGATGCCGGTGAACAGGTCCGCGACTGCAACGCCGGTTTTCATCGGCAGCCCGTCGGCCTCGCCGGTGATCGACATCAGGCCGGACATGCCCTGGACGATGAAGTCGTACCCTGCCAGCGCCGCGTCCGGGCCGGTGTGGCCAAAGCCGGTGATGGAACAGTAGATCAGTTTCGGGTTGAGCGTCTTGAGGCTCTCATAATCCAACCCATATTTGGCGAGCCCTCCCGTTTTGAAATTCTCAATCAGAATGTCCGATTGCCGGACAAGACGGCGCACGAGTTCCTGCCCCGCAGCAGATTTCAGATCCGCTGTCACCGAGCGTTTGTTGCGGTTGACGCCGTGATAATAGGCCGCGTCGAGTTCATCGCCGTCGGCGCCTTTGATAAAAGGCGGCCCCCATGCGCGTGTGTCGTCGCCGCCATCCGGGTTCTCGACCTTGATCACGTCGGCACCAAGGTCCGCCAGCGTCTGCCCAGCCCACGGACCGGCCAGAATGCGCGCCAGTTCGAGGACGCGCACACCCTTGAGCGGCGCGTCAGCCATGACCGGCGTCGTCCATGCCTTCATCTTTCAGCAGCTTGCGCTGATAGCGGCTCTGGATGATTTCGACCGCCACCAGCGTGACGAGCACGAAATAAAAGGTGGATTTTGCCATCGGCTCGATCGGGAAGCCGAAGAATGTGAGATGCGCGATGTGTCCGCCTTCCGACATCAGCATGAAGCCGACGAGGAGTAGCACAAACAAGCCAAGCACTTCGTACATGCGGTTTTTCTTGAGGAAATTCGCCACCGCATCAGCCATGACCACCATCAAAATTCCGGAAATGATGATCGCCGCCGCCATGACCGGGAAGTTTTTGGTCAGCGCTACTGCCGACAGGACTGTGTCGAACGAAAAGACGATGTTCATCAGCAAGATCCAGGTGAAGGCGCTCGCGACCGTTCGCGTCGCCGCTCCCTTTTCGCCATGACCCAAATCATGGGTCGCCAGCAAATGGTAGATTTCCTTCATCGCCGTGTAGATCAGGAATACGCCGCCGGCCAGAACGATCACGCCATGACCACTGATCGATCCGGCGAAATAGGGCCAGTCAAAATGCAGGAATGGTTCCTGAAACAGGTCAATCAGTTTGAGCACCACAAACAGCAAGACGATGCGCAGGCCGATCGCCAGGAATATGCCCATGCGCCGCACATAGGCTTCGTTTTTTGCGCCCGTGCGTTTGGCTTCGATGGAAATGTAGAGGAGATTGTCGAACCCAAGCACTGTTTCCAGCGCTGTCAGGATCAAAAACGTGGTCAGGTGTTCGAGGGTGAACAGTTCGGCAAACATGGCAGCCTCCGGCTTCTCCCTCGCTGCCTAGCAAAGCCCGTCGATCCTGTCACCGCACCTTGTCATCCAGCCAACGGACAAAATTGTCCACTACTTCCCGGCGGTTGGTATCATTGAGGCATTCGTGGCGGTTTTCCGGACCTATATCTGTGGTGACCGCCGAAAAGCCCATTTTGGCCAGACGGTCAGACAGGGCATTCGTTGCCTTGGCAAAGTCCGTTGCCGGGTCATGTCCGCCGCCGCGAAGGTGTATGGGCAGGTTCTTTGACAGTTTGGAAAAATTTCTGTCATCAGCGCCAGCAAAAACCAGCCGGAACACGTCCTGCCACATGCCCACTGACGCATCCCAGCCGCACAGCGGATCGGCGACATATTTGTCCACCTCCGCCGGATCGCGCGACAGCCAATCAAAGGGTGTGCGTCCGTCAGTCTCCTTTTTCGCCCAATCCTGGAAGGTCAGTTTTGGCAGCATCATGGAGGGAACGTCCGAACCGAGCAGCATCCGCTCGGCCGCCAAAATCGCTTGCCCAAGGCGACCGAGCAATCCTGCGGAAAAATTGGCGTTCCAAATGGCTATGGAATGAACGCCGACGGAATTTCGAAGGACGGAATTGAGGGCGATCAGCCCGCCCATGGAGTGACCGAACAGCGTTATCGGCAGTCCTTGGTGCTCAACGGCCGCGTGCGCGCGCACGTCCAGCGTGTCATCGAGCACCAATTGCCAGCCATCCTTCGGCGCAAACGCGCCAAGCGGTGCATCGGGCGCGGTTGTCGCGCCGTGGCCGCGATGGTCATGGGCGTAAACATGGAAACCAGCATCTGCCAGCGCAGCCGCAAACCGGGCGTAGCGTGCGGCATGTTCGGCCAGACCGTGGTTGATGCAGACGATGCCCTTGGCATCTGCTTTGGCCGGCTGGTGAAACACATTCAGCTTTGCGCCGGATTTGGCTTCAAGTTCAAACTGTTCTGAAAACATGGCTTTTCCCCTGCCGCACAATGCAGTGCTGCCGCTATAAGCGTCAACTGCCCAAAACGGCTGCATCTACCACTGGTCAAACCTTGTGCAGTCGCTCAATAACAGGCCAAGCCATTGAATATGATCATGAAATCAAAGATTCACATTGCAATGCGGTATGAACTGGATAGGCTGGAATGATCAGTTCTGCCGCCGGTTGCTGTGGGCGTCCCAGCTTTGCAGCCGGTGACCAGAGGGGCGAGCCGGGCAGCGGGAATACCCGCGTCCGGCTCAAATTCTACTCAGATGGTTACGCTTTGTCGCCATTTTGCCGACAGTCGCGGTTTGTCAGCGGATGGTCAGATTAACGGCTACGCGAAATGATGGGCACATGCCAAAAAAGACTTCGGGTCCATGGAGTTGGAATTTAGCCGGCCGTTCCTTCAGGTCATTCGCCCGGCCGAAACAGCCGCTTACCTTACAAGAAGCTGACACATACAGTCAGACGCCTGTCAGCGGCAATGTCGCACTCTTGCATGCATCGGTTGCACTGAGCATCCGAAAAATCGAGAGGAGACAGTCATGAAACGCATTCTTTTGGTCGGCGGCCTATTGTCCGCACTGACAATGTCCGCAGGCGTTGCGCAGGCAAGTTACGGTCCCACCGCCGCGGACGCAGTGCTCGTCAACGGTCAGGCCACACAAGACAACCAGGTTGCACGCCGCGGACGCGGACAGGACGACGGTCCGGGTCATACCCGGCGCTGCCGCGGCTGTGACGATGGTCCGAACCACACCATGCAGGACAATGACCAATATGACCAAATGGCCCGCCGCGGGCGGGGGGCTGATGACGCAGCGGGTCACATGCGCCGTGGCCGCGGTGCTGATGATGGCCCGAACCACAGCTAATTGGCCGAATTAGAGCCAAATTCCGCTCGGGGGCAGCCAGTCCGGTTGCCCCTTTGCCTTGTTTCGCCTACATGAGCGCCAACTTCATCCCGAAATTCCCGGAGATCCGCGCGCTATGGCCCGCCAATTCATCTATCACATGTCGGACCTTACCAAGGCCTACAATGGCAAGAAGGTCATCGAGAATTTGAACCTTTCGTTCTACCCGGATGCCAAGATCGGCATCTTGGGGCCGAATGGTTCCGGCAAGTCAACCATTCTGCGCATCATGGCTGGCATGGACAAGGACTTCTCCGGCGAGGCTTGGCTGGCCCAGGGCGCAACGTGCGGATATCTGCCGCAGGAGCCGCAGCTCGATGCAACCAAGACTGCCCATGAAAATGTCATGGAAGGCGTTGCATCGAAAACTGCAATCCTGAATGAATACAATGCCTTGATGATGGACTACAACGAAGAGAATGCCGAAAAGGCATCAAAGCTTCAAGACATCATCGACGCCGAAAACCTGTGGGATCTGGAACAACAGGTCGAAATGGCGATGGATGCGCTCGGCTGTCCGCCGCCGGACTCGCCGGTCACCAACTTGTCAGGCGGTGAAAAGCGCCGTATTGCGCTGTGCAAACTGCTCCTGTCGAAGCCTGACCTGCTTCTCCTCGACGAGCCGACCAACCATCTCGACGCTGAAACCGTGGCTTGGCTGGAAAAGCATCTGCGCGCCTACACCGGCTCGGTGCTGATCGTCACCCATGACCGCTACTTCCTCGATAATGTCACTGGCTGGATTCTGGAGATGGATCGCGGCCGCGGCATTCCTTACGAGGGCAATTATTCGGCCTATCTCGATGCCAAGGCCAAGCGCATGCGTCAGGAAGGCCGCGAGGATGATTCGCGCCAGAAGGCCATCGAGCGCGAGCGTGATTGGATGGCGTCTTCGCCCAAAGCGCGCCAGGCAAAGTCCAAGGCTCGCATCAAGAAATTCGATGAACTGGTGGAAGCGGCCGACAAGCGCAAGCCAACGGATACGCAGATCGTCATCCCCTCCGGCGAACGCCTCGGCAATCTGGTCATCGAAGCGGAGAACCTTACCAAGTCGTTCGGCGACCGGGTCTTGATCGAAAACCTGTCGTTCAAGCTGCCAGCAGGCGGCATTGTCGGCGTGATCGGTCCCAATGGCGCGGGCAAGACGACGCTCTTCAAGATGATCACCGGTCAGGAAAAGCCGGACTCAGGTTCGATCCGACTCGGCGACACGGTGCATCTGGGCTACGTCGACCAGAGCCGCGATCATCTGGACGGCAAGAACAATGTCTGGGAGGAAATCTCCGGCGGCAATGACATCATCAAGCTGGGCAAGCACGAGATCAACTCGCGCGCCTATTGCTCGACGTTCAATTTCCGCGGCTCGGACCAGCAGCAGAAGGTCGGCAACCTCTCCGGCGGCCAGCGCAACCGCGTGCATCTGGCCAAGATGATGAAAACCGGCGGCAATGTCCTGCTGCTTGACGAACCGACCAACGATCTCGACACCGAAACGCTGAACGCGCTCGAAGATGCACTCGAAAACTACGCCGGCTGCGCCGTCATCATCTCCCATGACCGCATGTTCCTCGACCGCCTCGCCACCCACATGCTGGCCTTCGAGGGCGATGGCCATGTCGAATGGTTCGAGGGCAACTTCGAGGATTACGAGCAGGACAAGATCAGGCGGCTGGGGGCAGACGCGACCAATCCGCACCGGATGAGCTATAAGCGGCTGACGCGGTGAGATGACCACCATTCTCACAATCGGCCTGGCTCGAGGCATTGGCAAGTAAGTGCATCAATGTGGCTGTGCCGCCGACAACTGATGTGGCCGATAGCATTCGCGGCCAAAGGCGCTGAAAGGTCTTGAGCTGCTGGCGCATGCGGCCCATTGGCGATAATGGACCGCTTCGGCGGAGCGGTGACCAGCCATGAGAACCTGTGATCACCCGCCAAGCCGCTGACAATTTCTGGCGAGGCGCTCTGGCGGTTCTGGATTTGGGATTTTCGAATCATCCCGCCTTTCTTCGCCCAAATACTCAAGATTATGGCCATCCGCGCCTGCAATCGGTATTCATTCTATCGCTGAAAACTTCCAAATTTCAAAAGACAAGCTGCTTCCTCCATGCCATTCTCACCCGCGGCCGAAGATCCTTGGAGACGGACATGACCAACAGACGCACCTTATTGACCTCCATTGCCCTTGCCGCCGCGCTTGTTCCATCATTGGCATTCGCCAAGCGCGCACGCTGCTTCACAACCGATGACGGCTATTTTTCGTGTCAGTTCAGAGCAACAGACAGAGCAGGCAGTTTTGAAATCAAGGGGCGCTCGACGCCGACATACAGCCTTATAGTCGATAAGCCTGGATTTGCCTTCGGCTATATCAATTTCGGCAACCGTGGCATTCCGATTTCAGGCATGTTTGTTCGTCAGGGCGATGACCGGGGCTGCTGGAACAATCCGGAAATGAACGTGAAGCTTTGCGCCTGGTAGCCGCAAAATATTGCGTGGCGACAAATGACAGTTCCCGCTCCGGTTTGTTCAACAATCATTTGTCCGTGCTAAGTTGATTCGTTGGCCGCGCTGATGCGGCTGCGATTACAGGATCATGCAATGAAATTCACACTGACCGCCGCCGCCCTGATGCTGGCGGCATCTGCCGGGTTTGCGCTTGCTGAAGACGCCAAGTTCACGCTCGACAACCAGAGCGACTACCAGATCGACGAGTTCTATGCCTCGCCCGCCAATGATGATCAATGGGGCGAAGACATTCTGGGTCAGGACGTTCTTGAAGGCGGCTCATCTGGTACGGTGACAATCGCGGACGGTAGCGACCAGTGTGTTTATGATCTGAAAGCTGTTGACGAAGACGGCAATGAGCATGTGCTCGAAGACCTCGATATCTGCGCCAGACCAAATGTTATCTTCAACAAGTAGGCGATTGTCGCTTCGCCCATGCCTTGTCCACACCACACAAAAGCGCCATGTTGGTGCATGAAGTGATTTGCGCCGCACAGGACGGCGCTATTGGATGATTAGGGCAGGGCACATGAAGCGTAAATTCACACTTGCGGTCGCAGCGCTGGCGGCTTCGGTCCTTATGCCTGTGACTGCGGGTGCGCTTGCAAATGCGCAGGCCCAGGCGCCTGTACAATCCAGCACGCTCTCGGGCGCAATTCTTTCAGCACAGGTGGCTGAAGGCGACAATGATTTCAAGGCGACCATAGATTACTACCGGCAGGCTTTGGGTTTTGATCCGGGCAACAAGCAGTTCGAACAGAATTTGATGATTGCACTGCTGACGGACGGCCAGTTCGACGAGGCGCTGCCCTATGCGGAAAAGCTCAAGACTGTGCCGGAGATCGAGCGCGTTTCGCGCGTGGCGCTGGCCATTGATTCGATCCGCAAGAAAGATTGGGCAGAGGCTGAAAACCTGCTCAAGCTTGCGTTGCAAAGCGACCTCGACCGCTTGATCACCGGCCTGATGACCGGTTGGGTCAAGCTTGGCGCGGGCGACGGCAAGGAAGGCGCAGCCCAAATTGCTGCGCTAAAGGGGCCGGAATGGTATGATTTATTCAAGGCCATTCACAAGGCTTTGGTTCTCGATGGATCCGGCGACAAAGCTGCTGCACTGGAGGCTTACGAAGCTGCTGCGAGCAGCACGGATGCAGCTTCGGCCCCGGATGCCTGGCTGCGGCTGATTGAATCCTTTGCGCGGTTCCACGCCAAAGACGGCAAGACCAAAGAGGCACTCGCAGTGATCGAGCGCGGATTTGAGATTGCGCCCGAGCGCCCTTCGCTTTTGGCATTGAAAAAAGATATCGAAGCAGGAAAGCCGGTAACGGCGATGCTGGCAGACGCGCAGATGGGCGCTGCCGAGGTTTTGTTCGGACTGGGCTCGGCCGTACGCCGGGACGGTTCGGAAGGCTTTGCGCTGATGTATCTGCAGCTGGCGCTGGCGGCAGATCCGGCAAGCGATGTCACGCTCATTCAATTGGCGGGCGTTGCCGAAAACCAGGAGCGCCAGGGCGAGGCGATCGCGTTCTACGACAAAATCGCGCCGGGTTCGGCATTTCGGCGCGGCGCCGATTTGCAGAGCGGGTTGAATCTGGCCGACTTGGACAAGAAGGATGATGCGGTGAAAGTGCTTACCGCGCTCATCGACAAGGAACCGGCCGATACTCGCGCCTATCTGGCGCTTGGTGGTGTCCACGCTACGGCCAAGGATTACAAGTCCGCCGCTGATGTTTATGAACGTGCGGTGAAATCCATCGGCAAACCGGACCGGGCCGATTGGAATCTTTTCTATCAGCGCGGCATTGCCAATGAACGGACAAAAAACTGGGATGTGGCGGAAGCCAGTTTCAAGGAAGCGCTGAAACTTTATCCGGACCAGCCCCAGGTGCTCAATTATCTCGGCTATTCCTGGGTCGACATGAACAAGAATCTCGACGAAGCGCTGGGCATGATCCGCAAGGCCGTCGAAATCCGGCCGGATGATGGGTACATCGTCGACTCTCTTGGCTGGGCCTATTACCGGCTTGGGCGATTTGATGAAGCAGCTTCCGAACTTGAAAAAGCAATCAGCCTGCGCCCGGAAGACGCAACCATCAACGATCATCTTGGTGACGCCTATTGGCGGGTGGGCCGCAAACTGGAGGCGCGCTTCCAGTGGCAGCATGCGCTGGATGCCAAATCTGATGATGTCGACAACGGCAAGATCAAGGCGAAACTTGCGGCGACAGAACCTGTGGTGGCTGAGGCGATCAGCGACAAGAAGGGATGAGCAGCATCATTCTTGACCCGCGCGCCGGTCGCCAATAGACAAGCTCGACGCTGAAACCGCCGGAGCTGTACCCGTGTCCGCCATCCCTGCCCATATGCACCCGACCCGTTCGTTTCAGGGCCTGATCCTGACGCTGCATGATTACTGGGCGCGCCATGGCTGCGTCATCCTCCAGCCCTATGACATGGAAGTGGGGGCGGGCACATTTCATCCGGCCACAACATTGCGCGCACTCGGCCCAAAACCGTGGAAAGCCGCCTATGTGCAGCCTTCGCGCCGCCCAAAGGACGGGCGCTATGGCGAAAACCCCAACCGTTTGCAGCACTACTACCAATATCAGGTCATCCTGAAGCCGAACCCGTCAAACCTGCAGGAGCTTTACCTGGGGAGCCTTGCAGCCATCGGCATTGATCCGCTCTTGCATGACATCCGTTTTGTTGAAGATGACTGGGAAAGCCCGACGCTTGGCGCTTGGGGGCTTGGCTGGGAATGCTGGTGCGATGGCATGGAAGTGTCGCAGTTCACCTATTTTCAGCAGGTCTGCGGCATCGAATGCGCGCCCGTCGCGGGTGAGCTGACCTATGGGCTGGAGCGCCTCGCCATGTATGTGCAGGGCGTTGACAATGTCTATGACCTGAATTTCAACGGCCTCGAGGGCGATGAAAAGGTCACCTACGGCGATGTCTTCCTACAGGCCGAGCAGGAATATTCACTTCACAATTTCAAACTGGCAAATACTGACACCTTGCAACAGCATTTCAAAGACGCCGAGAACGAGTGCAAGGCGCTGCTCGCCGCCGGTGCCCCTGGCGCAACCGCCAACGATCCGCGCCACAAAATGGTCCTCCCTGCCTATGACCAGTGCATCAAGGCCAGCCACGCCTTCAACCTCCTCGACGCGCGCGGCGTCATCTCGGTGACTGAGCGGGCGAGCTATATCCAGAAGGTGCGGGCGCTGTCGAAAGAGTGCGGCGAGGCGTTCTTGCTGACTGAAGCTGGCGGGCTCGGCATTGTTGCCTCAAGCCAGACAGGCGACAAATTGTTCATTGGCGAGTGACTGGCATTTCCACCTGTTTAGCCTAACGTGTGCTGGCAAACCAACGGGATTTGAATACCATGACCAAAAGCGCAATAGCAGGCCGACAGCCCATTCCTGTCGATGTCGAGGCGGGCAAGGACTATTTCTGGTGTCAATGCGGCCAATCGAAGAGCCAGCCGTTTTGTGACGGGTCGCACAAAGGCTCTGAATTCCGCCCGGTGATGTGGAAAGCGGAAGAGAGCGGTACCAAATGGTTCTGCGCCTGCAAACAGACCAACGGCCAGCCGTTTTGCGACGGAAGCCATAAGGCGCTCCCGGCATAAGCGAACCTTTACGCATCACGTGAGAGTCGGATCACGCAAAAATATGTGATCACTTGTGGTTGCAGTTTTGTGATCCGCATCCTTTCCCTCTCGTAAACCTTCCAACGCAGCCAGATGGCGGCGTCGGGCGCCGGGCTTGGTTCCGGGCTTCGTTTCAATGGGAGAGTTTATTCATGCGCAAGATCATTCTTGGCGCCGCGCTGGCGCTCGGCTTTATTTCCGGTCCAGCCCTTTCGGCCAACATTGTTGAGACCGCCAGTGGCGCGGGCACCTTCAAAACTTTGCTTGCCGCAGCACAGGCTGCAGGCCTTGCCGATGCCCTGGCCACCGGCAAGAACCTGACTGTTTTTGCGCCGACCGATGAAGCTTTCGCAAAATTGCCGGCCGG
>JBAVTG010000077.1:0-5362 GCA_049696015.1 Rhizobiaceae bacterium
GGCATCGGCTTCACGCTCGGCAATCTGGCGCTGATCATCACCGGCGCGCTGGTCGGCTCATCGGGCGCGATTCTGTCCTACATCATGTGCAAGGGCATGAACCGCTCGTTCATCTCGGTCATTCTCGGCGGCTTTGGCGGCGAGGCGGTTGCGGGCGGTTCTGGCGAAGACAATTCCGGCAAGACGGTCAAGCAGGGCTCGGCAGAAGACGCCGCATTCCTGATGAAGAATGCCACCAAGGTCATCATCGTGCCGGGCTATGGCATGGCTGTTTCGCAGGCCCAGCATGCGCTGCGCGAAATGTGCGACAAGCTGAAGGCCAATGGCGTTGAAGTGAAATACGCCATCCATCCGGTTGCGGGCCGCATGCCGGGGCACATGAATGTGCTCTTGGCCGAAGCCAACGTGCCGTATGATGAAGTGTTCGAATTGGAAGACATCAACTCGGAGTTTGCGTCTGCCGACGTTGCTTTTGTCATCGGCGCCAACGATGTGACCAACCCGTCCGCGCGCGATGACAAGACATCGCCGATCTATGGCATGCCGATCCTTGACGTGGACAAGGCCGGCACGTGCCTGTTCATCAAGCGCTCGCTGGCTTCCGGATATGCGGGCATCGACAATTCGCTGTTCTACAAGGATGCGACCATGATGCTTTTGGGCGATGCCAAGAAGATGACGGACGACATCGTCAAAGCGCTCGATCATTGAGCTGCGGAAAGCCTTCCAGACCAGGGTTTCTAGCGGCCTGCAATTGACTTGTTTCAGGCCGCGGATGTAGCGTGCCGGCGGGGCGCACTTCCTGGAGGAACGTGCGATGGCAGCGAAATCAGCGGAAGTGAATACAAGCGCCGACAAGCCTCAACCTGGGTTGCCGGTCAGGCAAGCTGTCATTGTGATCCACGGAATGGGCGAGCAGCGCCCGATGGAAACCTTACGCCGATTTGTTGAGGGCGTTGGCACACCTGGAAGCGCTTCAACTGCGCCCGCCATAGCCAAGGGAATGGTTCAAAACATCTGGGACCGCATGCTCGGCGACCGCCCGCCTGCTGAAGATATGCAGTTCTGGATCGTTCCTGACGGCAGGACCGGTTCGCATGAACTGTCCCGCATCCGATTAAGGCCAGTAACGGTGAGCAACACCACGATCCGGACTGACTATTACGAACTTTACTATGCTGATGAGTTGACCGGAACATCGCTCCAGCAATTGTGGGGCTGGGTAAAAGGCCTGATGTTCCGCTGGCCGCATCAAGTCCCGAAAGCGCAATTGGTGCTTTGGCTGGCGCTTTGGGCGATTGTGTCGCTGTCCATTGCTTTGCTTGGGCCTGAACTTGCCAATTCTCCGTTCAAACGGCTCGGCGAGTTTCTTTCGTCCGGCGATGGAACGAGGGGAATTTGGGCGGCCGTTTTGTGCATTGCAGGCGGGTTGTCCGGTGTCTGGTTCGCGGTCGCCAAAGTACGGTCGCATGTTGACCATCGCGACAGCATGCCTCTTGAAGGCACCTTCAGTTCGGCTTGGTCATTCGCCTTGGCGGTATTTGCTCCCATTGTCCTTGCCTTGCTGGCCTACTTCATTCTGCCGTGGAATTCGCTTGTGCCCGATCCGAAAATCCTAGCTGAGGCGGCTAAGGCGGACATATTTTCGGCGGCAGTCATCATCCTTTTCGGTTGGCCAATCCTGAAATTTCTTGTTGCGGCAGCGCTCTACTTCATCATCTACCAGTTTGGCGTCCCGGTATTTGGCGATGTCGCGCGTTATGTGAGCGCGGCGCCGGGATCGATCGGTTCGCGTGAGAAAATACGGCTGCGCGGGCTGGGGCTGCTGAAGACCCTGCATGACGCAAAGGTCAAAGATGTCCACGGAAATGACACGGACAAGCCGGAATATGACCGCTTCATTGTGGCCGCTCACAGCCTCGGCTCGATCATTGCGCTTGATGTTCTGCGGCTTTTTTGGGCCCAGCAAGGTCCGGGACAAAAGATGGCGCTCGATGCCAACGAGGTCAAGGCATTGCAGGCCGTCGATTCTTTTTGCGGCAGCTTGGCCGACAAAGACGGGCGGCTCGATCCGTCGCTCGTGTTGACCGGCACAAATGCCGCAGATGATTTTTTCGAACTTCAGCGGCAGGCCGCCTCAGTCCTGGCAACCGGGAGCAGCCGATGGAGAATCACCGATTTTGTCACCATGGGCTCGCCGCTCGCACATGCGGAATTCCTGATCGCGCGTGACAAGCCGAGGTTCCGGAAAATGATAGAGGAGCGCATCATTCCGCAATGCCCGCCGCTTCTCGAAAGACTGAAAGACGCGGGGGCCGTCAAGTGGTCATTCATCTATACGCCAGGCAGCGGCGGCGGTCCGCGCCCGCATCATGCGGCGCTTTTTTCCTGCATGCGTTGGACGGCGCTTTACGATCCGCGGCGCTGGCAAGTGTTCGGGGATTTTGTCGGCGGGCAATTAAAACCGAACTTCGGCCCAGGGGTTGCACAAGTGCCGGTGCGGATACGCAGAGGCGGCGGCCTGCTTCCGCGGCTCATTACGCATACTGATTATTGGAATCCGGGATGTTCGGGGCTACTTGTCACGCCTGACGGCGGTGAGATTTCTTCTGCCGCAAAAGCCGGATTGCCTGCCGAGTTGGACGATTTGGGCAGAAGCAAATCTGTCCACATTGATGCCTTGCGGGCTATCCTGTTCCGGCCTTGAAGCGGGCGCCGGGCGGCATCAAAAGCAATCTGAGCAGAAGGCGGCAGTGCGAGCGCTCTATCAGATATGCCTGACCGAGATTGGCGATTTAACAGACACGGCTAATTTGCCGGGGCTTGCTGAACCGCCGGCGCGGCCTGTGCGACGGGCGCGGCCGCTTGTGTTGGCTCGTCCGGGCGGCCGCGGGTGCGCGACAGGCCGGCTTGCGCCGGGCCATAGTTCGGATCCAGAATGATAGCGCGCTGGTAGGATTTGGTGGCCTTGGCAAATTCGCCGCGCTGCTCGTAAACCAGCGCCTGGTTGGCCCAGCTTTCAGCCAGCTTCGGATTCAGTTTGATCGCCTGGTTGAAATCGGCGAACGCATTGTCGATTGAGCCCGTGGCCAGATAGGAAACGCCACGTCCGTTGTAGGGCTCAGGCGCATCCGGATCGAGCGAGATGGCGGTGGCGAAATCCTGAATGGCGTAGTCATGCTGCTTGCGCGACTGATAGATAAGGCCGCGATTGTGATAGGCGCGCGGATCGGTCGTATCGAGCTGTATGGCGCGCTCGAAATCGGCGAATGCCTCGTTAACCCGGCCAGCCTTGCGATACAGATTGCCGCGGCCGATGTACGCCGCGTCATATTGCGAATTCAGCTGGATGGCGCGGTTATAATCGCTGGCCGCGTTGCCCAGATCGCCGGTGAAGCGGTAGACCAGCGCGCGGTTGGCATAGGCCTGGTGGAAGTCCGGCTTCAACTGGATCGCCTGATCGAAATCCTGCAGAGCTTCACGGTAGCGGCCGGCCCGGCCGAGCGCCGCGCCGCGAATATTATAGCCTTCCGGATCGGAGGGGTTCTGCGAAATCACATCGGACAGAGACGAAATATTTTCGGTCGAACCTTGTTCGCGGTCAAGCGTTGTGGCGATTTCGCCGCCCGGATTGGATGAAATACAGCCGCTGAGCGCGATCAGGCCAGCCAGTGCGCCGGCCCGCAAAACTGTCATCGAATGCTGCATCTAGTCCGTCCTCAAAAGTCCCAACTGCGTTTGCGCGGCAAGCGCCTCATGTCAATTTTCTGCACTTCAACGCAGAAAGCAAAAAAGGCGGCGCGGCAACGCCACACCACCTTCATAACCGTCCATAAAGACGAAAAAACGGCAGATCAACGCCCAGTTCAGCGAGTTGGGGCAGCCGTCGCCACAGGCTTGACGGCGATGAGGCCTTCACGCTGGGCGCGCTTGCGGGCCAGTTTGCGCGCACGGCGCACGGCCTCAGCCTTTTCGCGGGCGCGCTTTTCGGACGGCTTCTCGTAGTGGCCGCGCATCTTCATTTCCCGGAAGACGCCTTCACGCTGCAGTTTCTTTTTCAGAGCGCGGAGAGCCTGATCAACATTGTTGTCACGAACGAGTACCTGCACGAGCGACACAGCCTTTCAAAAGAGCAAAATCTTGCATTGTTTTCGGGAAATACCATCTCCCGTCGCGGCGGTTTCCCGTCGCAAGCTGGGCGGCAGTTAGCAGAATCAGGCGGGCGTGTCCACACCAAGCAGGCAGAAATTGAATCTTCGCGCGTTCGGGCCCGTGCTTGGCCGCAGCTCGCCTGATAGCGCCGGAAGTGCATGTACTGAACCGGAAGATCCTACTTCGCGCTCCGTTGAGTGTCGAACGGCGGCACTACAGATTTGCTTGGTGTCCACGAGGGCAAAAGTTCCGTGACGATATTTGCGCCGGAAACATGAAAAAGTTCGTATCCGCTAATCCAGAATTGACCGGGCGTTGAATAAATGCCGCAGGCGGTGAGCTCATTCAAGAACTTTTCGGATGTCCCTGATCGGCGGAGCATTCCGAAGAAACGCCCGGTAGCTTCCTGATCGGGAACATTTGAAAAAGGCGGGCATACGCCGTGAAACATGAATGACGAAGCGCCGCTCGCTTGCCTGACTGTCCCTTGCATGAAGAGCGCCACACAGGCGGAGGCGCAGATCTTGCCCGGACCTACCTTGGTTGTCAGCGTTGCGGTTTTGTTGATTTCGTCAAAGAGTTCCGCAAGCCGCCGCGCAACTGCGACATCCCCGCCCTTACTGTCGATTTCGAAAGTGATCTGGTGAACTGAACCTTTTGCTGCATCCCAAATCTCCGTCAGGTTCTCACGCATCGGAAATGCAACCGGGCCAGTGTAAACGATGTAAAGCGCGTCACTGGCGAGAGCCGGATCCTGCGCCTGTGTTCGAATATCAAAGCCGTAACGCACAGCGGGATCCAATTCGAACGCTTGAACAGTGGTCACTTGCAAAAGGAAAACAAATCTAAAAAATTGCAACTTAAGCGCACAATTGACCAGCATTTCCGTCCCTTTCGCGCCAGAATTAGCAAATTTTTGCATGATTTCCCGTGAGCGCCATTGATCGCAATCAAATGTCAGCGACAGCTGTCTTTTCATTCGCCGCCACGCCGTGTCGCAAACGTGGGAAGGGATTGCCGCAGGTGCAGCTAGTGATAAAAGCACCAGGCCCGTTTTGCCGTTTCAGGATGCTGCCCATGCGCAAATATTCCGTCTTTGCTCTCGCCCGCGAGGCGATGCGTGCCCACAAGGGGTGGGACAAGCAATGGACGTTTCCCGAGCCGAAGGCGTCTTATGATGTGATCATCGTCGGGGCGGGCGGGCATGGGC
>JBAVTG010000078.1:0-13304 GCA_049696015.1 Rhizobiaceae bacterium
ACGGGCAGAAAAACTGTTGCATCGACAGTGCGGACTCAAAGGGCGGCTTAAACTGCCAATTTCCTTCATCTCATGTTTTGCGGAATCAGCGGTGAGTGTGCGGGATCAAGGCCCCTTGATGGCGGATGACACGGGCGGCCATGCGGCTGCCGGCGCGGGCTGCTGATTCCGGGTTTGCGCCGGTTAGCCGCGCCGCAAGATAAGCGCCATTGAAGGCGTCGCCGGCACCCGTTGCATCCACGACATGTTCGACATCTTCAACGGAAACAAACATGCTGTTGCGGCCGGTTGAAACATGGACCGGGTGCGGACCGTTCTTGACGACGACTTCGTGTGCGCCTGCATCAAGATAGCGTTTGACCGTCGCTTCCGGCGAACGGTCGCCAAAGAATGGCGCATCATCGGAATGGGTCGGAAGGACAATCGTGCTTGCCGCGGCCGCCGCCATCAGACTTGCGCGCATGTCTGCCACATCGGGCCAAAGGGCCGGGCGTATATTCGGATCGAAGGCGACGAGTTTGCCGTCATCGCGTGCGCCTTCCATGACAGAGATCAGTTCGCTGCGGCGCGCCGGTTTCAAGATGGCGAGTGTGATGCCGGACAGATAGATCGCGTGTGCCTGCGCGGTGGCGTTCAGCAAGTGTTCGGCATTATCTGCGAGCAGCCGCGCGGCTGAGGCCTCGCGCCAATAGGTGAAGTGGCGGTCGCCGTCTTGCTGGTGGATGATGTAGAGGCCCGGCCGCTTGCCGGGTATGACCTGGATGAGACGCGTTGAAATGCCGCCCTGTGCAAGAAACTCCTGCATTTGCCGCGAATAGCGGTCATCGCCCACGGCTGTGAAATAGGCGACTTCCCACTCTTCCGGCAAGGCATCGCGGGCATACCAGGCTGTGTTCAACGTATCGCCGGCAAAGCCCATTTTGAACAGGCCGCCATCGCCGCCGGACAGTTCGACCATGCATTCGCCAATTGAGAGGAATACTGGGCTGGAAGGGTTGGGCATGCCGGCTCCGGGTCAATTTGGCCTCACTCTATGCCAAACCATAATCCGGGCAATGGGAATCAGGGTTTCTCGTCATCCTCGAGAATGCGATAGGCCGCGCCTTCGAGGTCATCATACTGGCCGCTTTTCAGCGACCAGAGAAATGCTGCAAGACCCAGACCGCCCAGGAAAAGCGCGACGGGAATGAGATAGACAAGCATGCTCATTCGGCTGGCTCCCAGACTGCGCCCAAGTCGGATTGCGTTTCGGTTTTGGATACTTCCGCGCTGCCGCGCAAAAGGCGCATGGCATTGCCGACGACGATGATCGAAGAGCCGGACATGGCCAATGCGGCGACAAGGGGGGTGACATAGCCGAATACGGCGAGCGGCACGGCGAGCAGATTGTAGAGGATGGCAATGGCGAAATTCTGCCGGATGAGTGTTCCGGCCCGCCGGGATATATCGACCGCAAACGGCACGGCGACAAGCGAATTGCGCAGGAAGACGAAGTCTGCTGCATTGCGGCCGATATCCGCCGCCGTTGCCGGGGCCATTGACACATAGGCGGCGCGCAGCGCCGGTGCGTCGTTAAGCCCATCGCCGACCATCAGTGTTTTAGCGCCCGTCCCGGTGCGCCCTTCGATGTATTCCAGTTTGTCGGCAGGCAGGAGGCCTGCATGCCAATCAGTGACGCCCAGTGCCGATGCTGCTTGCCGCACCGCGATATCCGTATCTCCGGACAGGATGGTTGACGGAACACCCAAAGCTTCCAGGTCGGCGATTGACTGGTTGGCATTGGGGCGCAGCTGGTCGGCGAAGCGAAGGGTTGCGACCTCTTCGCCGTTGCGGGACAGGACGGTTTCCGTCCCCGCGCTATCTTTCGGGGATTTGGCGCCGTCCGCTGCCCACTCGCGCCGTCCCAGACGCCAGGTGACGGACCCTTGCTGACCCTCAATGCCAAAGCCGGGAAATTCTTGAACCTGCGAGAATTTGGTTGGCGCAAAGTCGCGTGTTGCCTCAAGGACAGCGCCGCTTAGCGGATGGCGTGAATGGGCGGCCAGGCTCGATGCAATTTGAAGGGCGTGCCTGTCGATGTCATGGGCATTGGTCAGTCTTGGTTTGCCAAGGGTCAACGTGCCGGTCTTGTCGAACAGGGCTTGGCTGACTTGTGCCAACCGCTCCATGGCCGAACCGTCTTTGACCATGATACCTGCTTCGAAAAGGCGGCGGGCGGCAACCACTTGCACGATCGGCACGGCAAGGCCAAGGGCGCAGGGGCAGGTGATGATCAAGACAGCAACGGCGATAGTAATGGCATGATGCCAGTCGCCGTTGAAGTACATCCAACCCAGGAACGATAAAAAGGCTGTCAGGTGGACAACCGGCGCATAGAGCTGCGAGGCGCGGTCGGCGAGGCGGCGATAGTGCGCCTTGCCGCCTTCGGCAACTTCCATCAAGCGGATCATTTCGGCAAGGAAGGATTGATCTGCTTTGGCGGTTGCCACTATTGTCAGCGGTGCCACAAGATTGAGCGTGCCAGCGCGCAGCTCCATGCCTGCACTGACAGGCTGTGGCGCACTTTCGCCTGTCACCAGCGCGCAGTCGAGCTCCGAACTCCCGGTCTCGATGATGCCATCCACTGGCACGCGCTCACCGGCGGCAAGAAGGATGCGCATGCCGGGGCGGATGTCGCCTACGGGCATCCAGTTCCGGCTGCCAGCGGCATCTTCAACAAGAGCGCCACGCGGCGACAGGCGTGCCAATCCCTTGACTGCGGTCCGCGCTTTTTCGCGCATCACATGGTCGAGCGTGCGGCCAATCAGCAGGAAGAAGAGCAGAGACACGGCGGCATCAAAATAGGCGTGATGCCCGTGGTTGACGGTTTCATAAAGCGACATGCCGTAAGCAAGCAAAACGCCAATTGATATCGGCACATCCATGTTGGTGCGGCCGTGGCGCAAAGCGTTCCAGGCGGATGAAAAGAAGATGCGGCCTGACCAGACAAGGGCCGGCATGGCGATCAGTGCCGAAATCCAATGAAAGAGGTCTCGGGTTGCAGCCTGCGCGCCGGACCAAATCGACACTGACAGAAGCATGATGTTTGCGGCGGCAAAACCGGCAACTGCAAGGGCCTTCAACAGCCGGTTCATGTCCATGTCTGCGTCGTCGGCAGCAAGATCGAACATGTGTGCGGGATAGCCAAGCGAGGCGAGTTTGCCGACAAATTCCGGCATGGCGCCGTCATTGCGCCATTTGACGGCGACGCGGCGCGTGGAGAGGTTTACTCTGGCGCCGACGATGCCGTCCATTTGGTTCAGCGTCTGCTCTATAGCCGAGATACACGCGCCGCAATGGACGGTCGGAACCGACAGGTCGGTTTGCCAAACGCCCTCTCCAAGGTCGCGGCTGCCGGCGCGCAGTTCGTCTTCCGGCAGGGCAGGCACCTTTGAAAATTCAAGCGCCGATTCAGCGCCGGGTGCACAGCAGCTCACTTTATGGCCCCTTCGCTTACAGTGAACCGCAGTGTCTCGCGCCAAGTGCCATGCTCGCGCGTCTGCACGTCGATGACTGCGATCCAGACACCGTCTGCAAGTGCATGTTTGCCAGTCCAATTGCCTGCCGCATCCTTGGCCATATCAACAGTGAAATCCGCCTTGTCGGTCACCGGGCGGCGAAATAGCACTTGGACGGCAATTGTATCTGCGGGAGTTCCTACCGCATTGGTCAGGGTCCAATGGACGATGCCATTGCCTGCCGTCAGTCTGCCTTTCAGACCCAAGGCCTCCTGCGCCTTTACATCCGCCACTTTGCTGTTGAATTCCTGGCTGGCGACGTAGGAATTCTTGACGACAAGTCCCGACCAGGTCGAATTGGCATAATAGGCCATCACAAGGTTGACGGTGATGATGGTGCCGAAGAAAAGGCCGAGAACCGCCAGCATGTGGACGCCGGTGAAGGGTTTGCCCTTGTCAGCATTCGCGCTCATTCGTGATGCTCCGGTGCGTTGAAAACGGCCTCATAGCTGTCGGTTTCCGTGCTCGAGAGATCCGAGGCCTTGAAGTGGAATTCCATGTCGTCGTCGTGAAGGCCGGCGGGCGGAACTTCGACGAAAACCTTGATCGCGAGCGCCTTGTCCGGAGCCACCTTGATGGCCAGCGACTTGCCTTTGGGCTGATCTTCATAGCCAACGGCGCTCATCGTGGCGCCCGCCAGCCTGCCGTCAATCGATAAAATGATGGTGCGCTCCTCGGGAATCATGTTGAGCAGTTTGACGGTGTAGCCGTTGCGGATCGAACCATCGGAAAGTTGCACGAACTGCGGGTTGCGGTCATGCAGCACGTTCAGCTCCAGCCGGTCGCGCGACAGGAGACCATAAAGCAGGCCAAGGCCGATCAGGGACCAGACACTGGTGTAAAGGATGGTGCGGGGACGGAAGAGATGCGCCAGGCGGAAGTGGCGGATCGGCTCAACGATCTTGCCATGGGCGTTGTAGACATTGGCCGGATTGATCTTTCCATCGGCAACACCGCCTTTGGCAGTTGTCATGTTCTTCTGGTAATCATCCAGCGTCGCGTAGGAAATGAGACCGCGCGGCTTGCCAATCTTGTCCATGACAGAATCGCACGCATCAATACACAAGGCGCAAGTGATGCACTCAAGCTGCTGGCCGTCGCGTATGTCGATGCCCATCGGGCAGACGGCGACACATGCGTTACAGTCGACACAATCGCCGGCCACAGTCCCAGATGCGGCGGCCTTCTTTGTCCCTGAGTGCCGCGGCTCACCGCGCCAATCGTTGTAGGTGACGGTGAGCGAATCCTCGTCGAGCATCGCGCCCTGAATGCGTGGCCAGGGGCACATGTAGGTGCAGACCTGTTCCCGCATCAGCCCGCCGAATACATAGGTCGTCGCCGTCAGGATGGCGACGGTAATGTAGGCGATGAGCGGGGCCTGGAATGTGACGAAGTTCTTCAGCAAGGTCGGCGCGTCGGCGAAGTAGAAGATCCAAGCTCCACCGGTGGCCGCTGCGATTAACAGCCAGATTGCATGCTTGATGATGCGTTTGCGCAATTTGTCGAACGTGTAAGGAGCGGCGTCGAGTTTGATCCGCGCATTGCGGTCGCCTTCGATCCAGCGTTCGACAACCAGGAACAGGTCAACCCAGACCGTCTGCGGACAGGTGTATCCGCACCATGCGCGGCCGACGACCGAGGTGATCAAGAACAACCCGACACCAGCCATGACGAGCAGTCCGGCGATGAAAATGAACTCTTGCGGCCAGATTTCGATGAAGAAGAAATAGAACCGCCGATGCGGGAAATCGAGAAGCACGGCTTGGTCGGGCGCGTTTGGGCCGCGATCCCAGCGGAGCCATGGGGTCAAATAATAGATGCCCAACGTGATCGCCATGACGATCCATTTGAAGCGGCGGTAGTCGCCGCTGGCGCGTTTTGGAAATACCTTCTTGCGCGCCGCATAGAGCGGTTGGCGCACTTTGGCCGAATTGACCGCTTCGGCTTCGAACGTCTCAATCGGAAGTTCGTCCAACATGACCTGATTTCTTGTTTGACCCACGTCCAGAGACTGCGCCACCGGACATAGTGCTTATGGAACGCCAACCTCGGTTCAACGTTGATTCATGTCAACATGCGCCCATGCCCCGGCAGACTTGCCGATTTGCATTGCTTGTGTTTGCAGCCGTCTCATGGGGGTCTGAGCAATCAATTCCAAAAAGCAAGAACCCGGCGTTCAGGCCGGGTTCCGCACACTTGCGCAGGGCCGGAGGATTATTCGCCGCCGCCAAGTGAATGCACAAAAACGGCAAGCTGTTTGACCGTCGCATCGCCGAGGCGGACGCCCCATGCCGGCATGACGCCGTTTTTTGGCGCCAGCATCTGGCTTTTAACGGCCTGAACGCCGGAACCGTGGAGCCAGATCGAGTCGGTCAGGTTCGGGCCGCCGAAGTCACGCAGTCCCTTGCCATCCTCGCCATGGCAGGCCGCGCAGTTGTTGACGAAGACGTCCTTGCCTGCGGCCGCTTTGGCGGCATCTGCGGCGCCGCCGGAAAGCGAGACGACATAGTTGGCAGCGACATCGATTTCCTCTGGCTTGAGGATGTCACCGTAGGCCGGCATTTCCGATGTGCGGGTTTCGGTGTCTGCAGCATAGCGGATACCATGCAGCAGGGTGGCCTGGATGGCGGCGACATCGCCGCCCCACAGCCAGTCGTCATCGTTGAGGTTGGGATAACCGGGGCTGCCTGCCGCGCCCGAGCCGTGGCATTGGACACAGTTGACCTTGAACGCTGCCGCGCCGCCGGCAATGGCAAAGGTGCGAAGCTCTGTGTTGGCAAGAATGCCTGCAACATCGGTGGTCTTGATGGCGTCCACATATTTTGCCTGTGCCGCAGCCGCCGCCGTCAACTCCGATGCGACATCCGCACGGCTGGAATAGCCGAGCATGCCTTTTGTGTTTGAAGTCAAAAGCGGGATTGAGGGATAGGCAATCGCATAACCGATTGCCCAAATGATCGTGAGGTAGAAGGTGTAAAGCCACCAGCGCGGCAGCGGGTTGTTCAATTCCCGGATGCCGTCCCATTCATGGCCGGTGGTTTCGACGCCGCTGATGTCGTCAATGTGCTTGTCAGCCATGCTTTCAGTCCTCCTTGAGAGGGATTTGGGCGGCGTCTTTCGCCATGTCCCGGCTGCCCGGACGAAAGGCGAAAACCACAACACCGATGAAGAAGATCACCATTGCCAAAAGGCCCCACGAGTCGGCGAAATGCCGCAACAAAGTGTATTTTTCCATTATCAACTCCTTACCGGTAGCCGGACGTTTCGTCGTACTTGGCGAAGTCGACGAGGGTTCCGAGCATTTGGAGATAGGCGATCAACGCATCCATCTCAGACAGCATTGCCGGATCGCCGTCGAAGTCGCCTGTGACGGCTTTCGGATAGCGCGCGAGCAACGCAGCCGGATCGGCGTTGGGATTTGCCTGGTCCGCCAGATCCGCTTGCGCACTTGCAATCATGTCGTCGCTGTAAGGCACGCCCACATAAGTCTGTGAACTCAGATGCATGGCGACATTGTCGACCTTGAGCGGCGTGGTCTTGAGGAACGAGTAGCTTGGCATGATCGATTCCGGCACAACATTGCGTGGTTCGATCAAGTGGTCGACGTGCCATGCATTCGAGTATTTTGCGCCAACGCGGGCAAGGTCCGGGCCGGTGCGCTTGGAGCCCCACTGGAACGGGTGGTCATACATGCTTTCGGCCGCCAGCGAATAGTGGCCATACCGTTCAACCTCGTCGCGGAATGGGCGGATCATCTGGCTGTGGCACAGGTAACATCCCTCGCGCACGTAGATGTTACGCCCGGCAAGTTCCAGCGGCTAGTAAGGGCGCATGCCCTCGACCTTTTCGATTGTGTTTTCGAGATAAAACAACGGTGCGATCTCGACGATGCCGCCGATTGTGACGACCAGCAGAGAGCCGGCCAATAGCAACGTCGCGTTCTTCTCGATGACGGCGTGTTTGTCCAACAAAGACATGATCTGTTCTCCTTCGGATTGGACTTATTCGGCCGCGACAAGCGCTGGCTGGCTGCCGGGTATTGGCAGTTCGTTGCGCTTTCGTCCGAGGATTGTCATCGTAACGTTCCAGGCCATGACCAGTCCGCCTGCCAGATAAAGAACGCCGGCCAAAACGCGCAGGACATAGTAGGGGTGTAGCGCTGCAACAGACTCGGCGAACGAATAGACCAGGAAACCCTGCTCATCATATTCGCGCCACATCAGGCCTTGCTGGATGCCGGCGACCCAGAGCACGGCTGCGTAGATGACGATGCCAAGCGTTGCGAGCCAGAAGTGCCATGTGACAAGGCGCAGCGAATACAGGCCCTCGCGATGCCAGAGCTTGGGGACGAGAAAGTAGATCGCGCCGAATGAAATCATGCCAACCCAGCCGAGCGCGCCGGAATGAACATGGCCGATGGTCCAGTCCGTATAATGGGACAGCGAGTTGACCGCCTTGATGGACATCATCGGACCTTCAAAGGTCGACATTCCGTAAAAGGCGATGGCAATCACCATCATGCGGATGATCGGATCGGTGCGGATCTTGTCCCATGCGCCCGAAAGCGTCATCAGGCCGTTGATCATGCCGCCCCAGGAGGGCATCCACAGCATGATCGAAAAGACCATGCCGAGGGTCTGCGCCCAATCGGGCAGGGCGGTGTAGTGCAGATGGTGCGGGCCTGCCCAGATGTAGAGGAAGATCAGCGCCCAGAAGTGTATGATCGACAGGCGATAGGAAAAGACCGGCCGGCCTGCCTGCTTTGGCACAAAGTAATACATCATGCCGAGGAAGCCTGCTGTCAGGAAGAAGCCGACGGCATTGTGGCCGTACCACCACTGCGTCAGCGCATCTTGCACGCCAGAGAAAGCCGAGTAGGACTTGGAACCCAGGAACGAGACCGGGATCGCCAGATTGTTGACGACATGCAGCATTGCAATCGTGATGATGAATGACAGGTAGAACCAGTTGGCGACGTAAATATGCGGCTCCTTGCGCTTGAGAAGCGTGCCCAGGAAAACTGCCAGATAGGCGAGCCAAACGATCGTGAGCCAGAGATCAACATACCATTCCGGCTCGGCATATTCGCGGCTTTGGGTGATGCCCAGCAAATAACCTGTTGCGGCCATGACAATGAACAGCTGGTAGCCCCAGAAAACAAACCAGGCGAGATTGCCGCCAAAAAGGCGCGCACGCGATGTGCGCTGCACAACGTAGAAAGAGGTGGCAATGAGCGCGTTGCCGCCGAAGGCGAAGATCACCGCCGATGTGTGCACTGGCCGCATGCGGCCGAAGTTGAACCAGGGTTCAAGGTTTAGATCGGGCCAGGCCAGCTGCGATGCGACGATGACGCCGACGAGAAACCCGACGACGCCCCAAAAGAGTGTGGCAATGACACCGTAGCGAACCGGCCCGTCGAAATAGGCTGATGGATCCTCTTCTGTCCCTGCGGCCATTTTGACGTTTCGCAGCAGCACGATTGTGCCCAGCGACAAAACTGCAAAGAGAATCCACATATGGGTTCTGAAAAGAACATCCTGGCCCAAGCCTGCGCCAAGCAGGGCGATAAATGCGCCAAGGCCGACCAGAATGGTTTCCGTCATGTATTTCATGTTTCCGTCCCCTCTCATCGTTCGGGTGCAAGCAACCGCAATCGCAAAGATCGGTTTGATGCCCACGCCTCGACTAGCGCGCTTGGTGCACACTCAGTCTTGATTCAAGTCAAAGCAAATGGGCGCTCGGCAGGCAATTAGTCGCAGATCAGCATGCTCTTTGGAGGAAGGCAGGAAAGTGCCGCAGGCGAGCCACAATGCGTCCGGAAATCTGGATGCGCAATTGCTTCTGGCAATGCGTCTCGCCCACAACGACATGTTGGCAATGTGCGACCTCCTGGAGGACATCGCCGATTCGTTGCCGCATCATCTCGACGCAAAAAAATGCGCGCTGGCGGCCGAAACGCTCGAACCGCTCGTCGCCAAAATGCATCGCTTTGAAGAGGACGAAATATTCCCGCGTTTTGCCGGATCTTCGCCTGACAAAATGACATTGGAAATGCTGGACCGGTTGCGCGAAGAGCACTGTGTCGATGAATGCTACGCAGAAGAACTGACCGACGCCCTGCGCAAAGTGTCATCTTCAGCGGAAACCGTTTCGCCAGAAACACTCGGTTACATGCTGCGTGGATTTTTCGAAGCTATGCGCCGCCACCTTGCGTTCGAGCGGGCGCAGTTTTCGCGCATGTTTCCGTAAGTTGACTTGTGCGCGCTAGAGGCAGGCGCGGCGTTCCAGGCGGTCCATATCGTGCACTGTGACGTGGCGGTTGTTCTCAATGGAAATGACATTTTCCTTGCGCAGCTTCGTCATCTGGCGGCTGACTGTTTCGATCGTCAGGCCAAGGAAATCGGCAATGTTGGCGCGCGTGAGCGGCAGGTCGAATGTCAGCGACCTATCTTTGGTTACCAATTCCGGGTCGATATGCGTTGCAATCAGCCAGAGGAAACTCGCGACTTTTTCTGCCGCCGTCTTTCTGCCCAGTGTAACCATCCACTGGCGCGCCTCATCAAGTTCGTTCAGCGCTTGCTGCAGGATCAGGTGTTCCATGCCAGGCGATTCCTTGATCAGCCTGTCCAGAACCGATTTCGGAAACGAGCAAACGGTCAGATTTGTCGCTGCCTCGGCATCGATTGTGCTTTCGGTCTTGAACGGTCTTCCGACCAGATCCGGGGCAAATTGCAGGCCAACGATCTGCTGGCGCCCATCGGGCAATGTCTTGGTCAATTTGGCGACACCGGCAAGTATATTGGAAAATGTCCGGATTTCACCGGAATCGCTTTGCAGCGTTGAGCCGGGCTCGAGAATCCTGCGCGTTGTGTGCTTGCTCAGGGCCAACAGCTGTTCCGGCCCCAGAGCGCCGCAAATACCGCGGTGGCGAGACTCGCAAGAGCGGCACAGCAGCGGAATTTCCGAATTATGTATGTCCTGGCGGTTGCTCATGCGGTCTCCGGTGTGACTTTTGGGGCAACGAAGGTGCGCGGCAAAGCCACAAGTTGATAGGTTTGATACCAATCAAAGTCGCGACATGCAAATTGTGCTGTGAGGCGTTTGAACAAGAGGCCTTGACAATGCGCAGCCAAACCATTTTGCGGCTTTCAGCTCCGGCGCCGCGCTACACATCCTACCCGACTGCACCGCATTTCCATGCTGCAGTGGATGCAAAGACCTATGCAGGCTGGTTGGGAGCGCTCAGCACAGACGCCAAGATATCGCTTTATCTTCACATTCCGTTTTGTGACCGGCTGTGCTGGTTTTGCGGCTGCCATACAAAGCAAACACAGCGGTATGACCCGGTCAAGGCCTACCTCGACGCTCTGCATGCGGAAATTCAGACTGTCTCGAGGCATCTGAGCGGGCGCGGGATCGTGACGGCAATCCATTTCGGCGGCGGCTCGCCGACCATGATGTCACAATCCGACATGGTTCGGGTGCGCAGTTGGCTTGATGATGCATTCAATATTGCAGGCGATGCCGAAATCAGCATCGAAATTGATCCCAATGACATGACCGAAGACCGCTATGCCGGCCTTGCCGCACTTGGCTTGACGCGTGCGAGCCTGGGTGTTCAGGACTTTGACAAGAAAGTTCAGACTGCAATCAATCGCCTGCAAGGGTTTGATGAAACCCGCGCTGTTGTCGAGCGGGTCCGCGCACTTGGCGCGCGCTCGGTCAATCTGGACATTTTGTACGGTTTGCCTTTCCAGACGCAAGTGAGCATCGCTGCCACTGCGCGCCAGGTCCTCTTAATGAAACCGGACCGGATTGCCCTGTTTGGCTATGCCCATGTGCCGTGGATGAAGAAACACCAGAGGATGATCGATGAAGTGGCGCTGCCGGACAGCGAAGAGCGGTACCATCAGGCGCAAGTTGCTTCGAGCGTCCTTGAAGATGCTGGTTACATCCCCATTGGAATCGACCACTTTGCCCTCCCGCAAGACAGCCTCGCGGTTGCGCTGAGGGAGGGGCGGCTGCGCCGGAATTTCCAGGGCTATACGGTTGATGGAGCGGACGCGCTCATCGGGCTTGGCGCTTCGGCAATCGGCAGGCTGCCGCAAGGGCATGTTCAGAACATGCCGGCGACCGGCGCGTATCAGCGGCTCGTGAACGCCGGCAGTCTTGCGGTCGTGCGCGGCCTTGAGATGAGCGAGGAAGACCGGCTGCGCGGCAGCGTCATTGAGAGCCTCATGTGTGAATTCGGCTTCTCGCGCGCCCAGCTTTGCCTCCGTTTTGGCGATGCGGCGCAAGCGCTATTCCGCGAGGCGGACATACTGGTCGCACAAGGCGAATTCTTGGCGCGTGTTGGCGAGCGGTATGAAATCAAACCGGAAATGCGCCTTTTTGCCCGCCAGGTAGCAGCAAGGTTCGATGCCTATCTCGGCAAAGGGCAAGCGCGCCATTCTGCGGCGGTTTGAGCTTGGCCGCGAACACCAACACCGGCGACTTGATATGTCAGCGAACGGCAGCGATTTTGAAAAGCCAATCAGGGAAGTGGTAGCGAGAGAGGGATTTGAACCCCCGACCTAAGGATTATGATTCCTCCGCTCTAACCAACTGAGCTACCTCGCCACAAGGTATGCCATCAACGATTTCGACAGCAGGAAACGCGGCGGATATAGTGTGGCAGGGCAAAGCGTGTCAAGCAAAGAAGCAGGATAGTGCGAATTGATAGCGGCTGGACGTCATTTGGAGCACTTGCCCGAATGATCGCGTGCCGATATGAGCCGGTCAAAGAGTCGCCGCCCGTGTTGCGGCAAAGCAAGGTCAGTTTGGATGTCAGTGCGGGTCGCGGTTCTGGGGTGCGGTTATTGGGGGTCGAACCATATTCGCGCCTTGTCCGGGCTTGGCGCTCTCCATGCGGTATCCGATACCAACATGGCCCGGGCGGAAAGCCTGGCGCGCGAGCACAATTGCCTGGCCGTTGAACCATCCGCGCTTTACGACCGGCAGGACATTGACGCGATCATCATGGCTTTGCCGCCCCAGTATCATGCGGAAGCGGCAATCCGTGCCGTGCGGGCAGGCAAGGACGTGCTGGTTGAAAAACCGATTGCGCTCAGTGTGGCTGATGCAAAGGCTGCCGTGAAAGCGGCGAAGGATGCCGGGCGCATCTTTATGGTCGGCCACGTTCTGCGGTTTCATCCGGCATTTGAAAAGATGCTGGAGCTGATTGCGGCAGGGGAACTGGGCGCTGTGCGCTACATCCACTCCAACCGTCTTGGCCTTGGAAAATTCCACACAGAAAATGATGCGCTGTGGGACCTGGCGCCGCATGATCTGTCGATGATCCTTGCCATCACTGGCGAGGCGCCGAGCGAAGTTCATGGTCAGGGTTCAGCACTTCTGGATCACCTGTCAGACTTTGCCCATCTGCACATGACATTTCCGGGTGGCATTCGCTCACACTTGTTTGCCTCGCGCCTCAATCCGTACCGCGAACGGCGCTTGACCGTGGTGGGAACAAAGGCGATGGCTGTCTTTGACGACGTCGCCAGCTGGGACAAGAAGCTGGCAATTTACCGGCATGCGGTCTGGCAGGACAATGGACAGTGGGCTTTCACCGCGCAGGAACCCAATTACATTCCCATCCATGAAGGGTTGCCGCTGACAGCAGAGGATCAGCACTTCATTGAATGCGTGCGCACCCGCGCGGAGCCGCGGACTGGCGGCGAGGAGGCGATCCGCGTGCTCGAAATC
>JBAVTG010000079.1:0-18395 GCA_049696015.1 Rhizobiaceae bacterium
GCCACGTTTCGCGCGCTGCTTGAACCGACGGTTCCGCTCAGCCGCGAGATATTCAAGGCGCCGACACGCTTCTACAAAGCAGGCATTGCATTCCTGTCCTGGCTCAATGGCTGGCAGTCGCATTTCATCATGCCCGCAGGTTTCCAATCGAGCCGTGAAATCACCCATTATGCGCAGGTCTTCCGCCTGGCCGATCAAGCCCGCCTGCTGGCCAAGCCTGATCTGGCCATGACGCGCATGCGCGCGCTTCTGGCCGTTCACGGCGTGGCTTGAGGGGGCGCTTCATGAACCGCCGGCTGACGATCATCGATGTTGCCAAAGCCGCCGGCGTCTCCAAGTCGACCGTCAGCCTCGTCCTGCAGGACAGTGCGCTCGTCAGGCAGGAGACCCGAAAGCTGGTTCAGGAGACCATGGCGGACATTGGCTATGTCTATAACCGCGCGGCGGCGAACCTGCGCACCCAGAATGTTGGCTTGATCGGATTGGTCATCAATGATCTGCGCAATCCCTTCTTCACCGAATTTGCGACTTCAGCGCAGATGGCGTTTTCGGAACACGGCTATGCAACCGTGATTGCCAATACAGATGAAAACCCGGCTTTGCAGGCGCAGGTCATCGGATCGATGATCGAGCATGGCGTGTCTGCCATCGTGATTTCACCCACATATGGCAGCGAAGCGCTGACATTCGGGCCACTGGTGCGGGCGGGAATACCGACGCTGCAGGTGTTGCGCCAAGTCGATCCGCGCACGGATATCTTTCCGTTTTCCTCGCTTGCCTATCCGGATGGAAGCCGCGAGGCGGCGCGTCATTTGATCAATGCAGGCGCGCAGCGCATTGCGTTTGTTGGCGGTCTGGAAGAAAGGCCAATTACAATGGAACGGATGTCAGGCTATCTGGATCTGATGCGCGAAGCAGGGCGTGAACCGCTGACCTTTCCGGGCCGCGCCACGCGGGCATTTGGCCAAGAGGCCGCATTGCGGCTCTGTCTTGCTTTTCCGGATGTCGATGCAGCCATTTGCTACAATGATCTGGTTGCTCTCGGGATGATGTCAGGGTTTCAACAGGCTGGCCGGGTTATTGGCCGCAATTTCAAACTGGTCGGCTTTGACGATATTGAGGAGTGTGCGCAGGTCTGGCCGCAACTGTCTTCAGTGCGCTGCGATATTGCCAATTTCGGCCGCAACTCGGCAACGACAATTCTCGATTGGCTGGAAAATGGCGTGAAGCCGCCTGTTGAATCCCGTGCCCCGGTCAAACTGGTCGTGCGCGCCTCAAGTGACGGATCGGTGGCATGATATCACACGTTGACCACGCCGCTCTTCTGCGCCGCCTGTTTGATTGCGCCGTGGCGACGGCTGATCCGATGCGCATTGTCCCTGCGCATTTGCCAGCCAAACCTGAGGGCCGCGTCGTCGTGGTTGGCGCTGGCAAGGCATCCGCCCGCATGGCCGAAGCGCTTGAAAGCGTCTGGGGCCCATGCGAGGGCCTTGTCATCACCCGCTATGGTTATGGGCGGCCTTGCGAGGGCATCGAGATCGTTGAAGCGTCGCATCCGGTTCCCGATCAAGCGGGTTTTGACGCGACCCGCCGTATGCTCGATCTGGTGCAATCGCTTGGTGAAGATGATCTGGTGATTGCGCTGATTTCTGGCGGTGCGTCGGCGTTGCTGATTCAGCCTGCTGATGGCGTGTCGCTGGCAGAAAAACAGGCGGTCAACGCCGCGCTGCTGGCGTCAGGCGCGCCTATTGGCGAGATGAATGTTGTGCGCAAGCATTTGAGCCTTGTGAAGGGTGGTCAATTGGCTGCCGCCGCATGGCCGGCGAGAGTGATCGCGCTGATGATTTCCGACGTGCCGGGCGATGACCCGGCGTTGATCGGCTCCGGCCCGACCGTTCCGGATCGGTCAACCGTGGCAGAAGCGCGCGATATTCTGGCCAGATGGAGCATAACCGCACCGCCAGCAGTGCTTGCCGCGCTAAGCCGCAATAGCTCGGTCGTAAGCCCGGATGATCGGCGCATCGCGCATGTTGAAAACAAGGTGATTGCCGCACCGATGCAATCCCTTCAGGCTGCTGAGGCGCTCGCCCGTGAGGCCGGCCATGAAGTCCGGATCCTGAGCGACCGTATTGAAGGGGAGGCACGCGCTATTGCTGCGGCTCAGGCCAATCTTGCGCTTGAAATTCAAAGCCAGTTGAAGCCAGATGACCGGCCAGTGCTTCTGCTGTCCGGCGGCGAGCTCACCGTCACGCGTCGCGGCGATGGCATCGGCGGACCCAATGCCGAATTCATGCTGGCGATGGCAATTGCCCTTGATGGCGCTCCGGCGATATGGGCGCTGGCCTGTGACACAGATGGTGTGGACGGCGCCGCGGAAGTGGCCGGCGCTGTTATCGATGAGACCACAATGGCGCAAGCGCGAGCCAAAAGCCTGGATCCATCAGCGTTTCTGGAGCGAAATGACAGCCATACGTTTTTTCAGATTCTGGATGCGCAGGTCGTTTCCGGCCCTACGCTTACAAACGTCAATGATTTTCGCGCCATCCTCATTTACCCGCGCTAACGCTTGTCTTGCCCTGTCCGGTTTGGCTGCGCAGAAGATGTGCTGCCACGCCAATGACCGTCGCGATCACGATCAATCCCAGGGCTAGACCCCATGTTGCCATATCCTGCACGCCGCCAGTGACGATAAACTCCTCGCGTAGCGGGATGCGGGTGTAGAGCGTGCGGTCCTGGTTGATGTTCTTGGACGATGCCGCTTCAGCAAGGAGATTGAGCTCGGACCAGAGCGCGTTGAGGTTTTCAACCGTCCGCCCGGCAATGGCGGAAAACCGTGTTCCTGCATCCGCGCCCAGCTGCACGCCCGGTGATGTGGCCGGATCCAGCGCGGCAGCCATCCGTTCAAGCTGGGTCAACAGGGTTGCCTGCCTGATGGATTGGGTGGCCAATTCCTGTTTCTCGTTCAACATGTCGCGGATGAAGGGCCGGTCGGCATTGCCGACAGCGAGGTCCAGCAGCCGGGTGATCGTGCCATCGTCAAACTGCGTGATTGCGGCCGGTGCGCCGCCGCCGGCCTGGATGTTCTGATTTGCGGTCTGGATCGACTGGCGCATCAATTCATCGATGGTGCTCATGCGCTTGTCGGTTTCGGCTTTTTGGTCGCGGATGGATTGCGCCGCAGACTGGAGCTGGATTGCACTCAATTGCGGCTGGCGCGCCAATCCGGCAAAGGCCATCGGTTCGAGGTTCTGCCTGATCTGAAGCAGGTCGAGCGAGCGTGCGTCGCGAGCGATGTCCTTGACCGTGCGCGCTGTGCTGGCGATGGCAATGCCTTCCACGCCCGGCAATTGTTCCATCACATCAATGCGCTGTGCCAACCGGGATGAGGCCGTATCGAGGTACCGGTAGATAAGAGGATAGTCGAGATCGGTGATCTCTTCGGTTTTCACCAAGAGCTTTGAATCAACTGAAGTCGGGGCGTTGGCGGCGCCATATTCCGCCACGAAAATCCGTGACCAATGGTCCAGCACGCCGGACAGAATTGCTTTTGCAAGTTCGGGCGAAGCATCTGCGAGCAAGGTTGTGTCGAGCGCAACAAGTGTCCCAGGCGTCCCGGCGCTTTCAAGGGCTTTGGTGAATTCCTCTTCAAGGCGAACCCGGTCCGGTGAAGTCACGGTTTTGTCGGCAAGCAGGCTGAGGTATTTTTGGCGCACAATGTCCTGGGCTGGCGAGAACTCCGAAATGGATATGGACCGCTCGAGGGATTCTCTTGAAATTCCCCGTTTCTCGAGTCCAAATGCAGCGTGAACCGCCGACAGGACGGCGGGACTGCGCAAATCCTGCGGCGCAAACTTCAGCCCATTGGGATAGTGGCCAGGCTCAGAGCCTCGTGCGTCCAGCATGATGGCCGTGCGATAAACCTCATGTTGCGGCTTGAAATAGGCAAAGCCCGCAAGGCACAGCATTGCCGCGGCCAGCCCCAGCAGAAAAAACGCCGCAATCAACCGTTTGCCGGACCATAGTGAGGCGATGACCGCCGAAAGCCGGATTGAATCATCCTTGTGATCGACGAGATTGTGCGCCCAAATCTGTTGTGACATGTGCAAACTCCGCTCGGCCATTCTGGCAGCAGGTGCAACTAAAGCAAGATTCGTAAGAATACAACTCTACCAAAAAGGGCATTGAATTGAATGTGCCGCGGAGCTTTGGAATTCCGCCGCTCAGGCTTTTCCGGCCATGGATCTGATTTTGTCGCGCAGCAAGCGGGCAATGTTCTGGGTCTTTTTATAAAGGTCGATCTGGCTTGCCGCCTGGCGCACGGCGCGGTCTGCGCCTGGCGTCAGACCGATCAGCAATGTCACCATGGTTTCGCGCTCTTTCCACAGCCGCGTCATCACCGGGTGGTCCGGCACGGCAAGCGAATCGGCCCGTTCGATATTGGGGTCATCGAGCAGGCGCTTGGTGGTATCGATCATCAGCAGCGAACCTGGCGAATAGCGCGCAAATGCTTCGTCGTAGGCGGTTTTCCAGGTGTAGGCGACGCCTGCTTCGCGCATGACGATCAGCGACGCGATGGCCTTGCCATTCAGGTCAAGCGTATGGATACGGCACATGTCGCGTTCGGCAAGATTGTAGAGCGCTTCACGGGTGAACGCAGCGCGGTAACGGTCAATCGTCATGGCCGTGCCGGTGCGGCCTTTCCATCCCTTGGTCTCGAGCGCCAGAAACTCTTCGGTGCGCCGGCGCACATCGACCGGATCGCGCCATTCGCCAAAGGTGACCTCGCCCAACTCGCCGAGCCGGCGCAACAGACGGCTGTAGCCACGAAGGTGGTGCGGCGTCACCGCCTGGCGAAGATAGGCATCCGGTTCTTCACCGGTCACCAGCATTGCGCGCTCTTTGCGACCCGTCGCAACGATGGAAAGGTTACGGCCAATGGCTGCAATGCGCAGCGCGCTAGCCACGGGTCCGCGCTCGGGAATGTCGGGTATGACCAAAACATCCGGCAGTTTGAGATGCTTGCGGCCAAGGATGTCCAGCATGTCTTCAAACACCCCCACCGGATCGTCACGGTCGACCAACGGCGTTCCGAGCGGGGCAAAGGGAGACGACCAGGCGCGCAGGATTTCAGGGCCGATGCCAAGTCCTGGCCGCTCCACCGAAAAGGGCATCAACAAGCGCATGCGCGAGCGGTCATCAACTTCGTCGCGCATGACCATGAAGCGGATTTCGCGATCTTCCAGGCGCGGCATTGCCGGGGCCATGAAGCGCGGATTGAAAAAGATGTTTGGTTCGGCCGCGCGCCAAGACAGGAATTCCAGTTCCTGCGACAGATCAAAGCCAGCGCCTGCCGGATAGACTGACAACCGCCGCGCCGGGCTCGTTCTGGCGATGCCTTCGAGTTGCGCCAAGACCGGCGCTTCGACGTCAAGGCCGGCCAGGCTCGCCATCATGGCAGCGGCAGCGCCGCCGGTCTGCTCTTCAAATACGGGACTTGCGGCCATCATGACGCGGCCCGCCGGGTGTTGCGAAACATGCCGCTCATCACGGAGGCGCGAATACCAAGGCGCTTCCAGACCACCACGCCGAGAGCCAACGCTTCAAACACCATGCCAGCCGAGAATGAGGCGGCTGCACCCCAAAGGCCCCACATGGGTATCAAGATCATGCACAGCGAAATGGCGAGCGCCAGCGTCACACCGTAGATCATGGCGCAGACAGACTGGTTGCCCGACATGTTCAAGAGGCTCTCGGCCGGGCCGACAGAGGCGCGCATGACGACGCCTGCGACAAGCACGAAAAGCATGGGATAGCCTGCCGTAAAGCCTTCGCCGAACAGCGACAGCAATGGCTTGCCGATCAACAGAACGATAATTCCCATCACAATTGACGGCCAGAAGGTCCACCGCGCCGAAGACAGGACAAAGTCTTCCAACTCCTGGCGGGTGCCGGCGTGGATCAACTGCGCATAGCGTTGCGAAACGCCAGCCTTGACGGCAAAATAGATGAAATGCACCAGCGCCAGGGTTTTGGCGGTGGCGAAATAGACGGCGACCTGATCGGGCGGCAGGAAGTGGCCGACAACAAGCACGTCGGCATTTGTCAGCAAAAACAGAAAGCCTTCGACCAGAAAAATCGGGATCGAAACAGCGACCCATTCGCCAAAATTCACCTGAACCGGTCCGTTTGGCAAGATCTTGTCAACGCTTGCCGTCACTGCCAGCAATTGCACAATTGTCGTCGCGTAGGTCGCAAGGATCGCTGCGATCACGGCTGTTCTGGCACTGTGTTCAAAGCCGGCCGCCAGCGCGACCACCATGAAAAACAGGATCAGCAACGGGCGGATGATATAGGTCGGCGACAGCGCCTTGACCGGCCAGGCGTTGGCGCGGGCCGTTCCTTCCAGCGTGTCGCCCAGCGCAATCATCGGCAGGGCTATGGCGCCCAGAATAAACGGCGCCACGTAATAGCTTTCGATCGTTCCGGCTAGAATGAGTGTCGCGCCAATACCGAATGTGGCGACGGCTGTGGCTGCCAGCAGCGTAAAAATGCGGCCGGTCAACAAGATGCCGCGCAACTCGTCATGGCTGCCGGAGGCGCGGTATTGCGGCACAAAGCGGATGATTGACGTGGCAAAGCCGAAACACGAAAGATTACCGGCAATGATCGCCGCGGTCCAAACCAGCACGAAAATGCCATACTCGAAGCTGCCAAGCCAACGAGCCAAAAGGATTTGCGAGACAAAAGCGATGGCGGCGCTGATCAGCCGGATGGCAAACGCAATCAGCGACATGCGCCGCGCGATCATATTGTCATCGGTTGAGTTGAGAATTTCGTCGATTTTGCGGGCAAACGGCAACGCCCGCGCCGCCAGCATCCCTGGCAGCAGGCGGTCGGCAGCTAGCTTTGCGGAAAACCGCATCCTTTTCCCCGTATCCATCACGCCGATGCCCTACCAGCAAAGCGTTTAAAAACGGTTCGGAACGAAAGTTTCCCAACGTCAGATTATTTCAAACGGCGATCTGAAGCGGCGCGAGCGCCGCCTTCGGTCAATATCAGGCAAATGCGCCGTGGCAATGTTTGTACTTCTTGCCCGAACCGCAGGGACAGGCTTCGTTACGGGAGATCTTGCCCCAGGTTGCGGGATTGCTGGGATCCCGATTGGCCGGATCGACGATTTCCTCGCTGATGAAGGCCGAGCCTTCGTCGAAATCATCTTCGCCCGTTGTGCCGTCAATGTGTTCACCGAACATTTCCGGCAACTGCGGGGCAGGGGATTCTGCGGCCTGCCGAACGATCTCTACCCGCATCAATTTGCTGGTGACCACCTGACGCAGGTTCGCAAGCAACGTTGTGAACAGTTCGAATGCCTCACCCTTGTACTCGTTAAGCGGGTCGCGCTGGGCGTAGCCGCGGAAACCGACCACTGAACGCAGGTGGTCGAGATTGACCAAATGTTCGCGCCAGAGCGTGTCCAGTTCCTGCAAAAGCACCGACTTTTCGACATAGGCCATGATTTCAGGACCGAATCGCTTGGCGCGGTCTTCAGCAGCCTCGTCAGCAGCCTTCATCAGGCGCTCGCGGATTTCTTCCTCGGCGATGCCCTCTTCCTTGGCCCAATCCTCGACTGGCACGTCAAGGTTGAGAAAAGCCTGGACGTCCTCGGCCAATCCCTTGGAATCCCACTGCTCGGCATATGCCGTTTCGGGGATGCGTTTGCTGACAATGGAATCAACCGTTTCATGGCGCATTTCAGCGACTGTTTCCGACAGATGCTCGCCGTCCATCAGTTCCTTGCGCTGTTCGAAGATGACTTTGCGCTGGTCGTTTTGAACATCGTCATATTTCAGCAGATTCTTGCGCGTGTCGAAGTTGCGTGCCTCGACTTTCATCTGCGCCTTTTCCAACGCCTTGTTGATCCATGGATGGACGATGGCCTCATCTTCTTTCAGGCCAAGCTTTTGCAACATCGAATCCATGCGCTCGGATCCGAAGATGCGCATCAAATCATCCTGCAGCGACAAGTAGAATTTTGAGCGCCCGGGATCGCCCTGACGGCCAGAGCGGCCGCGCAATTGGTTGTCAATGCGCCGGCTTTCATGGCGCTCGGTGGCCAGCACAAACAAGCCGCCCGCGGCAAGCGCCTCGCCTTTGAGGCGCAGGATATCGGCGCGGATTGCCGCTTCTTTTTCCGTGCGCTCGCCGCCTTCGGGCATATCGGCAAGCTCGGCTGCAATGCGCATGTCGGCGTTGCCGCCAAGCTGGATGTCCGTGCCGCGGCCAGCCATGTTGGTGGCAATGGTGATCGCGCCGGGCACGCCGGCTTGCGCCACGATAAAGGCCTCCTGCTCGTGGTAGCGGGCGTTCAACACCTGGAAATTCTCAACGCCTTCCTTGCGCAGACGCTCGGCCAACATCTCTGATTTCTCAATCGAGGTTGTTCCCACCAGAATGGGTTGATTCTTGGCATGCGCGTCACGGATTTCGCGGACAATGGCGCGGAACTTTTCCTCTGCGGTCCGGTAGACCTCATCATGGTCGTCGATACGCAGAACCGGCAGATTGGTCGGGATTTCGATGACCTCAAGGCCGTATATGTTGCCGAACTCTTCGGCTTCCGTTGCCGCTGTTCCGGTCATGCCGGACAGTTTTTCGTACATGCGGAAATAGTTCTGGAAGGTGATGGACGCCAGCGTCTGGTTTTCCGGCTGAATTGTCACTTGTTCCTTGGCTTCCAAGGCCTGGTGCAGGCCTTCGGAATAGCGACGGCCCGGCATCATGCGGCCGGTGAATTCGTCAATGATGACGATTTCGTCGTTGCGGACGATGTAATCCTTGTCGCGCTGGAACAGCTTGTGGGCCTTCAGCGCATTGTTGATGTGATGGACGATGGCGACGTTTTCGACGTCATAAAGGCCCTCGCCCTTCAGGTGTCCTGCAGCCTTGAGCAGATTTTCGACATTTTCGGTGCCGTCTTCGGTGAAGGTGACGGTGCGCTGCTTTTCATCGATGTCGAAATCGCTGTCGCTCAGCTGCGGCACGAAGGAGTTGATCGTGTTGTACAGTTCCGAGCGGTCATCGAGCGGGCCGGAAATGATCAGCGGCGTGCGCGCTTCATCGACGAGGATCGAGTCCACTTCGTCGACAATCGCGTAATTGTGATCGCGCTGCACCATTTGAGCGCGTTCGAATTTCATGTTGTCGCGCAGATAATCGAAGCCAAGCTCGTTGTTGGTGGCGTATGTGACGTCGCAGGCATAGGCCGCCCGGCGCTCATTGTCGTCGATTCCATGGACAATGACGCCGACAGTCAGGCCGAGAAACTTGTAGACACGGCCCATCCAGTCCGAATCGCGCTTGGCCAGATAGTCGTTGACGGTGACCACATGCACACCGTTTCCGGACAAGGCATTGAGGTAAACCGGCAGCGTTGCCACCAGTGTTTTACCCTCGCCAGTGCGCATTTCGGCGATATCGCCTTCGTGCAATACGATGCCGCCAATCAGCTGGACGTCGAAAGGGCGCATGCCAAGGACGCGTTTTGCCGCTTCCCGTGCCACGGCAAAGGCCGGAACAAGCAGATCATCGATCTGTTTTCCGGCCGCCAGCGCTGCCCGGAATTCTGCGGTTTTGCCCTGCAGCTCAGCGTCACTCAATGCCGCGATCTGCGGCTCCAGCGCGCTGATTTCCTTGACTTTGTTGCTGATTTTCTTGACACGGCGATCGTTGGAAGAGCCGAAAATCTTGCGGGCTATGCCGCCGAGGCTGACCATCAATGGTCCCTTTCACTTGGGCCGGGTTGACCGGCAATCCGCTTGGGAGTTGCGGAAGACAAACGTTTTACCGGCATTGTCCGCTTCTGGACGCCGGGCCGCAGGACAGATAAGAGGGGCCTCCTTTGATGTCAACGGGCGCAGCCTTGTGCTGATTCTGCGTTCGTGACCGGGGCGCCCCTTTGCCAATCCCGGCCCTCGGACAGGTTTCCGCAGCGGTCACTTCAGGAGTTACACATGTTGACAATCCGCTTCCGCGCGCTTCTGGCCGCGTCCGCAACAGTCGCAATTCTGGGCTTGTCTGCGATTCATGCGCCAGCGCAAGAGGCCGCACCGGCTGCCCCGGCTGCAGCAGTTGCGCCCGAAACTGTGGTCGCAAGGATCGGCGGCATTGATGTGACGGAAGCTGAGGTCAAGCTAGCCGAAGAGGGGCTGGATGGAAATTATGCCAAGCTGCCACCGGAACAGCGCCGTCTGGCAGCCATCGCGGCGTTTCTCGATATCAAGTCCATCGCCATCAAGGCTCGCCAAGCCAAGGTTGATGAGAATGCCGCCTTCAAGGCGCGCGTGGCCTTTCTGACCGACCGGACCTTGCATGACCTCTATTTCCGCACGCAAGTGATTGAAAAGATCACCGATGCGGATGTGAAGGCCCGCTACGAAAAGGAAATTGCCGCCACAAAGCCTGAAAACGAGGTGCGAGCCCGCCATATTCTGGTCAAGACCGAAGATGAGGCAAAGGCAATCATCAAGGAGCTGGAGGCTGGCGGGAAATTTGAGGAGATTGCCAAGGTCAAGTCTACCGATGGCGCTGCTGCACAAGGCGGTGACCTTGGCTATTTCGGCAGAGGCCAGATGGTGCCGGAGTTTGAAAAGGCAGTTATGGATATGAAGCCGGGCGAAACAACAAAAACACCAGTAAAGACCCAGTTCGGCTTCCATGTCGTCAAAGTTGAAGATGTGCGGCCCAAGCAGCCGCCAGCCTTCGATCAGGTGAAAGAACAGGTGCGCGATGTGATACTGCGGGAAAAATACATCGAAACCGTGCGCGCATGGCGTGATGAGTTGAAAGTTGAATTTGTCGATCCGGCCATCAAGAAGGCCATGGACGAGGCTGCAGCTGCCGAAAAGGCTGCGCAGCCCAAGCCCTAACCGACCGGAGACCCCAGCATGTCCGCCAGCATTTCCCCGCTTGCGCCTAGAAAACCTGCCAAGATGCCAGCACTTGCGGGCGTGCGCATGCAAACGGCGCAGGCAGGAATCAAATACAAGAATCGCACGGATGTCTTGTTGATGGTGTTTGACAGGCCAGCAGCAGTCGCTGGCGTGTTCACCCGCTCCAAATGCCCCTCGGCGCCGGTTGATCATTGCCGCAAGAGTCTTGCTCACGGGTTGGCACGTGCAGTCGTTGTCAACTCCGGCAACGCCAATGCCTTTACTGGCAAAAAGGGTGTGGCCACCACCAAGGCAACTGCGGAGGCGGCCGCAAAGGCATTTGGCTGCAAGCCCGATGAGGTTTTTCTGGCTTCAACCGGTGTCATCGGCGAGCCGCTCGATGCGTCGAAATTCACCGGCCTCCTGCCGGACATGGCGGGCAGCGCTACCGGCGATTTCTGGCTGGAGGCAGCCAAGGCGATCATGACCACCGATACGTTTGCCAAGGTTGCCACCGGCAAGGCCAAAATGGGCGACATTGACGTGACCATCAATGGCATTGCCAAGGGCGCGGGCATGATCGCGCCTGATATGGCGACAATGCTGTCGTTTATCGTGACCGATGCCGCGATCGCTGCGCCAGTTCTTCAGTCGCTGCTGTCCAAGGCTGTCGGCCCGACCTTCAATTCGGTGACCGTGGATTCCGATACATCCACCAGTGACACACTTTTGTTGTTTGCCACCGGCGCGGCATTACCGAAGGGTACAGCGCCGATCAGCGATATCAAAGACAAGCAACTTGGCGCTTTCAAGCGCGCGCTTGGCAAGGTGCTCAAGGATCTTGCGCTTCAGGTTGTTCGTGACGGCGAGGGCGCACGCAAGCTGATCGAGGTCAGCGTTTCGGGCGCCAAATCGGCCAAATCAGCAAAACGTGTTGCCCTGTCGATCGCCAATTCGCCGCTGGTCAAGACTGCGGTTGCCGGTGAAGATGCCAATTGGGGCCGGGTGGTGATGGCAGTCGGCAAAGCGGGTGAACCGGCAGACCGCGACCGCCTTTCGATCTGGTTCGGCAAGAACCGGCTGGCCTTCGAGGGCGAGCGCGATCCGGACTATTCGGAAGCCATGACGTCTGCCTACATGAAGCAGGATCACATTGTCATCCGCGCAGATCTCGGCATTGGCCGCGGCAAGGCGACGGTTTGGACCTGTGATCTCACCAAGGAATATGTCGCCATCAATGGCGATTACCGCAGCTGATTGGAAACGTGTGCCGGGTCTTTCGCAAATACGCCGTCTTGAAGCGGCCGCATTCAGGGCATGGCCAGCTGCGTCAACCTATTATGACGGCACATGGTCAATTCGGCTGACACCGGATCATCCGTCGCGCAGGCTCAATTCAGTCAATCCGCTTGATCCCAATGACCACGGCGAGCTTGGTGACCGCATTGCACGGGCCGAAGCCAGGTTCTTGTCAGTTGGAAAGCCGTTGACCTTTCGCCAGACGCCGCTTGCCTCGCGCGAACTCGAGCAATACCTTCACGATGAGGGGTTTGCCCGCGACCATGAGAGCTGCGTTATGTCGATGCCGCTGGCCGACTTCAATCCGGATCAAGCGCTCAACCAGATACCGCTGAAAGACGTGCGTCGCTACGCAATGGCCAGCGCCAAGGTGCATGGGCAACCCGAAGCGACAGCCGATGCAATGGTTTCAGTGATCTCTGCAATCAAAGCGCCCTTCAGCCTGTTTGTCACAGAGGACAGATCCGGTCCGGTTTCGACCGTGCTTTGCGTTCAGGACGGCGATCTTGCCGGCATCCTCGATTTGGGAACACGGCCCGATGCGCGGCGAAACGGCCATGGCGCATCGGCATTGGCAACGGCTCTCAAATGGGCGCGCAATCACGGCGCGCACACAGCGTGGCTGCAAGTGGAACTGGAGAGTGATCCCGCGCTGGCGCTCTACCGCGATTTTGGCTTCGAAGAAATTTACCGCTATGTCTATCGCATCCGGAAGCCGGCAGCGTGACTTCCAACCGCCGAATCCTGTTTGTCGCCGCTTGCGCGCTGGTGGATAGCGATGGGCGGGTGCTGATTTCCAAAAGGCCAGAGGGCAAGGCGCTGGCGGGATTATGGGAGTTTCCGGGCGGTAAGCTGGAGGCGGGTGAAACGCCGGAGGAATGCCTTGTGCGCGAACTTGCCGAAGAGCTTGGCGTGATCACCAAACCGGCTTGCCTTGCCCCTTTGACCTTTGCCAGCCATTCCTACGAGGATTTCCACCTGCTCATGCCGCTTTATGTGTGTCGCCGGTTTGAGGGAATTGCGCGGGGGCTCGAAGGCCAAGAGATAAAGTGGGTTTCTCCACGAAAATTGCGTGACTATCCGATGCCTGCCGCTGACGAACCGCTCATTCCAGCGCTTATCGATCTGCTTTGAAAGATCCGGCTGAAAATACGGCTTTTTGTCAGCAGCGTTAATCAGTCGTTTAAGCCCGCGTGCCATCTTGATGGGAATTGCGGTCTGGACGGGCCAATTTTGGGTGCTGACGCGTGGGTGGGTACGATGACACATTCTGATGACGAGTGGGACCTCATACAGGAGGACCGGTCGGATGGACCGGGCATAGCTTCTTCCGGCGCTTTGCGCATTGCGCTGCTTTTTGGTTCAGTTGCAGTCGCATTTGCGCTGTTTCTGGTGCCAATCATGGGCCGCCAAGGCGATTTGCCGATGATTGGCCGCCTTTCGAGCCAGACTTTGGATCAAATGTCGACCGGTTCAGTCCAAGGCCGCGGCGCATATGTTATCCGGCGCAGCGTGTTGCAGAACACGCCCCATTCAGTTTGTGTCATTCGCGCGGACGGCCGCCAGACTGGCGACTGTTGAGAAATTCCGATCCCTAAAAATGCGATCATTCCATTGGATGGGCGTTAACATTTGGCCGTTAATGTTAATGTGTAACCATTTACCCGAGAGGGGGCAGCCGTGTTCCGCAAATTTCTGTTCGACGAGTCGGGCGCAACGGCCATCGAGTATGGCTTAATCGCATCCCTGATTGCCGTTGCCATCATCGGCGGCGTCGGCAGCCTTGCATCCAGCCTCGAGTCGCTTTGGGGCGACAACAATTCTGCGATCGGCAGCGCGTTCAAATAAGTCCATCCCGAATGGGCCGCTCAGCGGCTGCTTTCGATATCCTTTAATGCAATTTCGAGTGAAGCTGTTGCCGATCCGCGCCGCGCCGGCTTTTGCTGGCTTTCTGATGGGGCCCAGCCTGACATCCAAACAAATGTGAACGTGGCCGGAATGCGCCCATCCGGTGCGCCAAAGCGTTCCTGATAGATTTGTGCGGCGCGCGCAAACATAGCTCGTGATGACGGCTTTCGTGATCGTGCATCCAGCGCATTGGCCGCGCCCATCGCCCGCAGCTCCCGCATCAATGCAACCATATCAGGATAGCGGACCGTGATGGTTTCCTCGTCGACGACCGGCAGGGCAAAACCGGCCCTTTGCAACAATTCGCCTGCCGTGCGCACGTCCATGAACGGGTGGATCCTGGGCGATGCCCCGCCGGCGATTTCTGCTTCCGCCAGTGTCAGGCATTCGCGCAACTCGGCCAATGTATTGCTTGCGGGCATGACGCCCATGAACAGACCGTCGGGCCTCAGTGCGCGGCGGATTTGCACCAGCGCGCCGGGTGTATCGTTCGTTTCATGCAAGGACAGGAATGACAGGGCCAGATCCAGTTCCTGATAGTGCGGTTCGAGTTGTTCCTCGCTTGCGGTTAGCCAGTCGGCCTTTTTGCCGGGATCAAAAGGGAAGATTGCGGCCGTATGGCGCGTACCAGCCAGAAATGCGGCATCGATTAATCCGCTGTTACCTGAGGTGATTGCAGCGCGCTCGAACTTGCGGTCGACAAAATTCAGCCTGTCGGCCATCTCTGCGGCGACATGGGACAGCAAGAACAGCGATTTGCCGTCCGACCGCGAAAGCGCCCGTTGTCGGTTGCGTTTGATTGCCTGCCTGTCGAATATCTGTTGAACCATTTGTGCGCCGTCTCTGGCATTGCCTTATTGCTGTGCGATATAGTGCGGTGAAGATCAGGCCAAGCGGAGATTTTGCGTGACGCCTTACAAAGACAAGATCGGGCGACTTGCGGCGGGCGTTCGCGACGCCCTGTTTCCGCCGACGTGCCTTGGCTGCCACGAGATCACCGACCGGCAGGGCACGCTATGCTCCAGGTGCTGGAACCGTGTCCGTTTCATTGAGCGACCCTATTGCGAGGCGCTCGGCACACCATTTTCTATCGATCATGGCGATGGCGCGCTTTCTGGCGATGCCTTGGCCGATCCGCCTCCGTTTCGCCGATTGCGGGCAGTCGCGGCCTATGGCGACATTTCGCGCAAACTTGTGCAGGCGCTCAAATACAATGACCGGACCGATCTTGCGCCATGGATGGCCGGATGGATGGCGCGGGCGGGACAAGAGCTTCTTGGCGATGCTCACGTGATAGTTCCCGTGCCACTCCATCCAGTCCGCTTTCTCACCCGCCGGTTTAACCAGTCAGCAGAGCTTGCCCGCCAGATTTCTTTCAAGAGCGGCGTTGCTTTCGATCCATCCATCCTCTTGCGCACCCGGCGCACGCGCCAGCAGGTTGGCCTTGGCATGAATGAGCGGCAGGACAATGTGCGCGGCGCGTTTGCGGTGGCGGATAGCGCGCGCATTGGCGTTGCCGGAAAGTCAGCTGTGCTTGTCGATGACGTTTATACGACCGGCGCAACGGTCAAATCTGCGACAAAGGCGCTGTTGAAGGCCGGGGCGGCATCGGTTGACGTGCTTGTGTTTGCCCGCGTCGTGCCCGGGGACTATGCGCTTGAAGACGTGATGACTATATAGACAGCAGATAACAAGGTTTCTTCCATGGTTCCCGTCACCATTTATACCCGCAACGGCTGCCCCTATTGCACGGCCGCAGTTGCACTTTTGAAAAAGAAGGGCGCAGCGTTCAACGAGTACAATGCAAGCGTTGATCCCGCCTATCGCACCGAGATGATGCGGAAATCCGGCCGCAGCACGTTTCCGCAGATTTTCATTGGCGAAAGCCATGTCGGCGGCTGCGATGACATTCATGCGCTGGATGCGCGCGGCGGACTCGATGCCATGCTTGCGGGTGCAAACTGATGCTCAAAATTGCCGCCATCCAAATGCAATCGGGCCGCGATCCTGCATCCAATGTTGCTTTCGTGCGTGAAGCGGTGAAAGCAGCTGCAGCTGGCGGCGCGGCCTACATCCAGACGCCGGAAATGACTGGCATGCTGGTGCGCGAGCGGGCGGAAATGCTGGCCAAGGTGAAAAGCCAGGCGGATGATGGGTTGGTGGCTGCAGCGTCCGAATTGGCCAAGGCGCACGCGGTCTATCTGCATATCGGCTCGACGGCGATTCTGCGCGATGACGGCAAGATTGCCAACCGGGCTTTTCTGTTCGGGCCGGACGGCGGGTTGATCACAACCTACGACAAGATCCACATGTTCGATGTCGATCTGGACAGAGGCGAAAGCTGGCGCGAATCGGCCACTTACGAGCCTGGAACCAAGGCTGTGGTTGCCAATCTGCCGTTTGGCAAACTTGGTTTTGGCGTCTGCTACGACGTGCGTTTTCCGCAGTTGTTCCGTGAGGAAGCGCTGGCCGGCGCGCAAATACTGACAGCGCCAGCGGCTTTCACCAGGCAGACCGGCGAGGCGCATTGGCATGCGCTGCAGCGGTCGCGGGCGATTGAAAATGGCGCGTTCATGATTTCCGCAGCGCAGGCTGGCGTCCATGAAGACGGGCGCGAGACGTTCGGGCACTCGATGATCGTCAACCCTTGGGGAACGGTGCTGGCCGTTGCCAATGGCAGCGAGCCGGAAACAATCTTCGCCGAGATTGACCTTGCAAACGTGGCAGCAGCGCGCGCAAAGATACCAAATCTCAAGAATGCTCGCGCATTCTCGGTCGAAATGGCAGGAGTGTGATGAAATGATCCGCTTTGCGTTGGCCTGCGACCACGACCATGCCTTTGAAGGCTGGTTCCGGAACAATGACGATTTTGACGCGCAGGCTGCGCAGCACCTGATTGAATGCCCGCTTTGCGGGTCGTTGAAAGTCGGCAAGGCGCTGATGGCCCCGGCCCTCGGCACATCGCGCAGGCAGAATGCTCAGCAGGAACAATCTGACGGCAGCGAAACCGTGACATTGGCGCAGGGCGATGCGCAGCGCAGCGCCATGCAGGAATTGCGCAAGCTGACCCAGAAAATGCGGACCAATTCCGAATATGTCGGCGACAAGTTTGCCCAGGAAGCCCGCAAGATTCATGATGGCGATGCCGATGCGCGCAATATCTATGGCGAAGCGACGGTCGATGAGGCGCGCGACTTGATGGACGACGGCATTGATTTCATGCCGATACCGGTGTTCCCGGACGATCATAACTAAGAGCCTATCTCTGAGCGCGCATTCTCTCGCCAGATGGCCGTCATTCCGGGGCCGCATAAGCGGAGCCCGGAATCCAGAGCGCCGAGGTTGAAAGTGTGGCGCTGCCGCTGCTTATATTGGCAGGTTATCACATTGATTATGTTCATAAATATCAAATTTCCCATCTCTGGATTCCGGGCTCCGTTCACACGGCCCCGGAATGACGGCGTTGTGGGGTGTTGACGACTGGCCAAAGGGAGTCTGGGTCGTCGGGACGGAGCCCGACGATGACGAAAGCGCAGGGTTGTTTTGCAAGAAGCGCGCCTTGGAACGGTGCCGCTTCACCCCGTATCCGGCCCGTTGACCGCGTAAAGCGCCAGACCGTGGCATTCGCGCAGCACCTCGTCGATCTCGTGGATTGACCGCTGACGCCAGCCGGGCGGAAGGCCGGGGCGGAAGATGGACAGGCGCATGGGCTTGAACGGAGCTTTGCTCTTCAGCGCCAGATCGCGCCGTGCCTGCCAGCGGGCAAGGCGGCGGGCCTGGCGCGGCAGATCGCTCAGCGCATGGCGCAGGGCGCGAAGGCGGGCGTAAAGCTGCGCGGCGTTGACTGGCAGATCGGGTTGCACGAGTGGCGACGTGTCGAACTCTTGATCGTGGACGCTGTCGAAGCCGAAGCGGGGCAAGGCGTTGGTGTCAAAGTCTTCGCGGGTGAAAACTTTCAGCGGATCCAACAGGCAAAAGGCCGGGGTTTTGGTGGCTGAGGCTGAAAATGCTGGCAAGCCATCCGGGAGCGGGCGGGAAACGCGCGGCTTCAAGGCCAGCCCGATTGCGGCCATGAGGATGAGGCGGCGCAGGGCAGATTCGGCGGGGCGCAGGATCAGTAGAATGGCGGCGTAGATGTGGCGAGGGAGGCAGACTGGCCCTCTCCGGTCCTGCGGACCGCCTCTCCCGCTCGCGGGCGAGGTTGAAGCGGCGGCGGCCAGCATCGCAAACAGCGCCGCAACAATGCGCTGAAGCGCGTCC
>JBAVTG010000080.1:0-26276 GCA_049696015.1 Rhizobiaceae bacterium
GCCGCCGTCCCCGCCATCCCGCCACAGGCCCGCGCCCTGCTCGCTCTCGGCAGCCAGCACATCGCGCCCTTCGCCGCCCGCGCCGACGTCCATTTCCTCGTGCGCATGATCGACCCGCCCGCCGAACCCCTGCCCCTGCCTGATCATGAACTCCTTCTGGCAAAACCGGGCAGCGTCGAAGAGGAATTCACCCTGCTTCGCAACCGGAACATCACCCACATCATCTGTCGCAACTCCGGCGGCAAGGCCTCCTACACCAAAATTGCCGCCGCCCGATTGCTTGGCCTGCCTGTCATCATGATCGCTCGCGCAACGCAATCGCCGGATGCAAGCGCGTCGCTGAAAGACTTGCAAGCTGAAATAGCCAAACATAGTGTCGGGCACACAACGGGAGCTTAGATTTCCACTATGGTGCTGCGCTGGTTGATCCGCATTGTCGTTGCGCTGGCCGTCCTCGCCGCTGTCGCGTTTGCCGCCTTCAAGCTCAGCCCATGGCCTTCTGTACTGGTCATCCGCCATACGTTCGATGCCGATTCGGCCATCCGCAATGCCGCGCTTGCCAAATTCAAACCGGCAGGCGTGACAAAGTTTGCCGACCTGTTCTATGGCTCAGGTACATTCGATGTCTTTGTGCCGGAAAGCCCCGGCCCGCACCCGGTTGTTTTCTGGATTCACGGTGGCGCGTTCATCGCCGGTCAAAAGGAAGATATCGCGCCCTATCTCGAAATCCTGGCTTCCAAAGGCTTCGTCACCGTCGGAATTGGCTACACCACAGCGCCTTCAGCCCAATATCCCGGCCCTGTCCGCCAGGTGAACGAGGCAATCGCCCACATACTCGCCAATTCAGGCGAATATCGCATTGACCCGTCCCGCGCCTTCCTTGCCGGAGATTCTGCTGGCGGACAGCTGGCCGCGCAGATAGCGGCCATCGCCACCGGCCCGGCCTATGCCGCGGCCGTCGGCATCAAGCCGGCGTTAAATCCGCAGCAGTTGCGCGGCGTCTTGCTCAACTGCGGCATTTACGACCCTTCCAAGATCAACATGGCTGGCGCATTCGGCGGCTTCATCCGCACCGTGCTCTGGTCTTATTTCGGCGAGTCCGATCCGGCAAAGATCGAAAAATTCGACGAGTTCAACGTCAGTCGCCACCTGACACCGGCTTTCCCGCCCGCGTTTGCCACAGTCGGCAATGGCGACCCGTTGGCCCCGCAAACCGTCTTGATGGCCAATGCGATACGGGCGCAGGGCGTTTCCGTGGACGAACTGTATTTTGCGGATGACTATAAACCGGCGTTGCCACATGAGTATCAGTTCAATCTCGAAACTGAAGCCGCACAGACAGCCCTGACACGCATCGTCGCCTTCCTGCAGGCGCGATCCCTATAAAGTGAAGTGAGCCCCATGATCCTCATCGGCCAATATGATTCGTCCTTCGTGCGCCGTTGCGCGATCGCCATGCGGATCTACAATCTGAACTATTCGCACGAGCCGTGGTCAACCTTTGGCGACGCCGAAAAAATCCGCAAATACAATCCCTTGACCCGCGTGCCGACGCTTGTGCTCGACAATGGCGATGTCCTGAACGACAGTTATTCGATCATTGATTACATCGACTCTCTTGCCCCGCATGGCAAGCTCCTGATGCCCAAATTGCAGCCCGAACGCCATCAGGTCATGGCTGTCATGTCGCTGGCCACCGGCCTTGCCGACAAGGTCGTCGGCCTGTTCTACGAATTGCGCCTGCATGAGCATCCGTCCGAACAATGGATGACCCGCTGCCGGGCCCAGATCAACAACACCCTCGCGGCCCTTGAGAAGGATTGCGCCAGCCGCGCGGAAGAAGACTACTGGTTCGGCGACCGCATCACCCATGCCGACATCGCCGTCGCCTGCACCATGCGCCACCTGGCAGATTCCCATCCCGATATTACCGCCGCCAAAGTCACCCCCGCGCTCGATGCCCACTGCGCCAGGATGGAGGCCATGGCCGTGTTCCAGCAAATCTTCCAGGCCTTCATCCCCCCCGCTTGAGGCCCGCAATGCGACTGCTCATTGCCGCACTTGCACTCTTCGCCGCTGCCCCCGCCTTCGCGCAGACCTTTCCGGCTTGCGCAAAAACCGGCGCAAGGAGTGTCTTCTTCAACGGCAAACCGGCGCTGAAACTCGAAGACGTCGCCGCCTGCCCGCCTGGTTCATTCGAGATCATCCCCAACGTGATGATTGAAGGCCAGCCCATGGTGCATTTCAACACCGGCGTTGCCGGCTGCGCCGCCGCTGGTTCGCCCAATGTCACCGCCGGCGGCAAGGCCGCAACCACATCCGGCGATGTCACCTGCCCGGAGGGCTGACATGTCACGCGCTACCGTCAATGCCATCTGCGCAACCTTCCCCGCAGCCGAAGTGTGAGACCCGTGGGGCGGCGGCCATGACGCCTGGAAGGTCGGCGGCAAAATGTTCGCCTCCATGGGCGCCATCATGGACGGCGTCTCGATCAAGACAGACAGCATCGAAACCGCCCAAATGCTGATCGAAGCCGGTGTCGGCGTCAAAGCGCCCTATTTCCACGCCTCATGGATCAACATTTCATGGGACATGGACAAAGAGGAACTCGCCGCCCGCCTGGCCAACTCCTACAATCTGATCCGCGCTTCGCTGTCCAAGAAAGCGCAAGCCGCGCTCCTTTAACTTCGCCCCGCTCGCAGGGTGAAGTTAAAAACACCACCCGAAACCCAAACCCCTCATCCTGAGGTGCCCGCGCAGCGGGCCTCGAAGGGCGAGGGCTGCCATTGCCCGCCCGCACCGAATCCAGCTAGACCCAACCCCATGATCTACTATCTCGCCGCGCTCGGTGCGGCCCTTTGCTGGGCCTTCTCCGCCATCATCTCCGCAAATCCATCCTCCGCGCTCGGCTCCATCGCCTTCGTGCGCATTCGCATGACCATGGTGTTCGTCATGCTGGCGTTGGTTCTGGCCTTGTCCGGCCAATGGCAGACGCTGCAATCCGCCCACATCACACCCGCCATCATCTCCGGCCTTGTCGGCATCCTTTTGGGCGATGCCGCGCTGTTTGCCGCCATGAACCGCCTCGGCCCGCGCCGCGCCGGCATTCTGTTTGCCTCCAACGCGGTCTTTTCCGTCATTCTGGGCTGGCTGTGGCTCGGCGAACGCCTGAATGCCCTGACGCTCGCGGGCATTGCAGCAGCCCTAACCGGCGTTGCGCTCGCCATCCTCTATGGCAAGCGCTCAAACGACACCCATGCATGGGAAGCCATCAAGGGCTCGCTCGCCATCGGCATCGCAATCGGCCTGTTCTCAGGGCTCTGCCAAGCCATCGGTTCGCTGGTCATCCGCCCGGTCATGGAAACCGGCGTCGACCCTGTCGCCATCGCCGCCGTCCGCGTCGGCACAGCAGCGCTCGGCCTCACCCTCGCCACCCTCGCCCGCCTGCCCGGCACAGCAGCCAGTTTACCACTCACCACAAAACTCGCCGCCCAGGTCGCCCTCTCTGGCCTTGCCGCCATGGGCGTCGGCATGACCCTCGTGCTCTTTGCCCTCAGCGGCGGCGAAGTCGGTGTTGTCGCCACGCTCTCCGCCACCACGCCCGCGCTCGTCCTGCCCATGCTCTGGTGGAAGACCGGCGACGTCCCGCCGCTGCCCGCTTGGGCTGGAGCAGCGCTGGTGGTCGTGGGTTCGGGGCTGATCTTCGCGGCTTGATAGTCTCATTCAAGCTATAACCAGTCGCCTCGCGGAAACAGGGTAACCGAAAATATCCCACAGCTTCCGCTCTAACTCCTTTAGCCCGGCGCTTTCACCAACGTAATCGATCATGATTTCGCGAGTTTCGACTTGCGCAGGATAGCTTACAGGTTTCCTGTCACCAAATTGACCTATTTTGACGAACAAACTTGGATTATCCAACGTTTGGCAAATAATCTTAAAAACCCACTTATTGTTATCGAATTTGTTGCTGACCAATTTAACAAAGTCTGAAAATATTTTTAAACTGCTCGCCAACCAAATCGGTTCAACAAAATAGCGCTTTTGATCTATTTGAGAAAAATCATTGTCAGGCTAACCTAAGAAAGAAAAATTCAACGAAACAATCCCGGTTTCGTCCAACTGCCATAGCTCACTTCTTTCATCACTATCGAAACCAGTTCGCAAACCGTTGATATCAGGCATCCATCCATCAGGGCAATTTTCTGGACCTCTAAATATCCCACCACCTGGCACTTGGTATATTCCGGCCCACTTTCTCGGATTTCGAACTGACACCGCTTCTAGCAATGAATCTGAAAAACAAGGTGTTTCTGATACTGCTATAAATGCTACCTGCAGTTCGCCCCTTTGTAACTCCTTTCGAATAAAGCCCTCCTTAGCTTTCGCAAACTCGCCTGCGACTCGCTCCCGTCTCGTCCTCGCCTCCCAAAACACATTCTCCATATCGCGCATTGTCATCGGCTCCGACCTGTCCGCCCGCCGCATATAAGCCTCCGGCGGCTTGCCAAAACCGTGCGGCGCATGAGTGGATCGCGGGACATTTATTGCCAAAAAACAACCGCCGGAGGAGCTGGAAATGATTGGTTGAATTCCGAGGCCATTGATTGGTGGATCAATGACAGAGTTCAGCGCTGACCGCAGCCTTTCGGCAAGCTCTGCAACATCGTTATTAACGTCTCCGAGCCTTTCAGCTCGACTCGGCTTTTCTTCCGTTTCTTTGATCCCAACGATCAAATGTCCGCCATAGGCATTCGCAAATGCCACTATCTCTTTGGCCAAACCATCGCGCTGATTTGCATGGAGGATGCCATTAAAATTCCAACCCAACCCTTGGTTTTTGACCGGCATATGCTCCTTGAACTCAAGAAACTGGCTTTCTTCTGACTGCCTTTCGACAATCAGGTTGAGGTCATCAAGGGTCCATTCGTGGACTGGTTTCGAGACAAGTTCAGATGGCAGCATTGGGTGTTCCGTGTGAGTATCGGAACAATACAAGAACAAACTTAGAGTTGTAAAGCCCTATTTAGCCTTCTTCCCCTTGTTCCGCAGCACATGCGAATACTCCGCATTGTACAAATCGCTATCCCGGAATTCCACGTCGCCAAACACCTTGCCAACCATCACCAGCGCAGTCCGCGTAATCTTCGCCTCGCGCACCCTGTCTTTCATCCCGGCAAGCGTTGTCTTGATATAGAGCTCGTCCGGCCAGGTGGCACGGTAGGCGATCACCACCGGGCAGTCCGCACCATAATAAGGCTCCAGCGCCTCACGGATGTAGGCCAGGTTGCGGATCGACAAATGAATGGCCAGCGTCGCGCCGGAACGCCCAAGCACTTCCAGCTCCTCGCCCTTCGGCATCGCCGAAGCCTTCATGCCGGTGCGGGTGATGATCACCGTCTGGGCAATTTCCGGCAGCGTCAGTTCGGTCTTCAACCGCGCCGCCGCCGCCGCGAAAGCCGGCACGCCGGGCACCACGTCGTAGGGGATCCCAAGCGCATCCAGCCGCCGCATCTGCTCGGCCACCGCCCCATAAATCGCCGGATCGCCCGAATGCACGCGCGCCACATCCAGCCCCTGTTCATGCGCCAGCCGCATCTCCTCGATGATTTCCCCTAGGGCCATCGGCGCCGTGTCCATCACTTTCGCCCCCTCAGGAGCCGCCGCCACAATCTCCTGCGGCACCAAGGAACCCGCATATAGACACACCGTGCAGCGCTCGATCAGCCGAAGCCCGCGTACAGTGATCAGATCCGGCGCGCCGGGGCCTGCGCCAATGAAATAGACGGTCATGTGTGCTTTCCTGATAATGTGAGCGCTGCGCGCCCCCCTCTGTCCTGTCGGACATCTCCCCCGCGAGGGGGGAGATTGGCACTTGGCCGCATTTGACAAATTTTCAATGTTGCAGAATCGCGAAAGCCGTGGTGCCGGCGATCTCCCCCCTTACGGGGGAGATGTCGCAACGCGACAGAGGGGGGCGCGCAGGGCACCGCACCCGACCTCATTCCGCCGCCGCCTTAACTGCCGCAATCCCCGCCCCAGCCTTCCCGGCATAACCTCTCGGCGTATAAACCCACGTCTTCCCATCGCCCGTCTTCATCGTGCGCGACTCGGACGACCCGACCACCACCACCGTCAGCATATCCACATCATCCACATTCAATTCCCCAAGCGGCACGAAGCGCACAGCCTCGCCCGGCCGCCCGAGGTTGGTCGCCAAAATCACCGGCGTATCAAACGGCCGGTGCTCAAGCAGCACATCGCGCGCATAAGCCAATTGCGTCCTGCGTTTCTTCGAAACCGGATTGTAAAACGCAATGACAAAATCGCCCTCGGCCGCCGCCTTCAGCCGCATCTGGATTGATGGCCACGGCGTCAAAAGATCCGAGAGCGAAATCGTGCAGAAATCATGGCCGAGCGGCGCGCCCGCCCGTGCTGCCGCGCCCTGCAAGGCCGAAATCCCCGGCGTGCACTGCACCTCAACCCGCCGCGCCGCATCGCTGAGTCCGCCCCGGTCGATCAGTTCAAACACCAGCGTCGCCATCGCATAGATCCCGGCATCGCCCGAACAGATCAGCCCGACTGTCTTGCCCTGCCCCGCCAGTTCCAGCGCAAAGCGCACCCGCGCCTCTTCCGCGCCAAGGTCAAAATCATGCCGCGCCTTGCCGTCCGCCAGCGGCCCGAGCAAATCAATGTACAGCGAGTAAGCAACCAGATCGCTCGCCTCGCGCACCATCGCGCTGGCTTCCGGCGAACGCCAACCGTCAGACCCCGGACCAATGCCGACAACAAACAGTTTGCCCCGCCCCCGGCCGATCTGCGTGGCATCCATCGGCGTCAAAGCTTGCGCCAGCGCCGCCGTCACCCGCCTGGTCTTGCGCTTTGCAACAACCAGCGTGCCATCGGGACCCGCCGCCGCCAGCGCCGCGCCTTCGCAAACGCCATGGCAGCCAACCTCGGCAAACACAATGTCGGACGGGATCGCCAATCGCGGCGTCTCACGCTCCAATGTCCCCGCATCAAAAAACCGCGCCGGAACGCCAAAGTGTGCCGCCACTGCTTGCACCGCCGCCTCATCCGCCTTCACATCGATCGAGAACACACCGGCCAACGCATGACGCGAATAGGCTGCCTCGCGCAGCAAATCTTCCGCCAGCCCGATCGCCTCGTCCGCATCCGCCCCCCGCTCGCAGCCAATCCCAAGAGCCAAAACCTGCGGCGCAAAGTGCAAGAGGTTCGCCTTCGTCTCGACCGTCTTTTCACTGACAACAATCTCAACCGCGCCGTCATCGCTGAACGGAATGCCGCTCGCCTTCAGCCACTCCGCCTCCCCAGTCAGCCTCGCCTTCGCGCCGCCCACCAGCGCCGCCATCACCGCCTTGGCATTCTCCGGATTGGCCAGTACAAAACCTTCCGGCGGCTGGTCGAGCGCCACGCCAAAGCGCACATCGCCCGCTGTCGTCACCGCCGCCTTCACATCAAGCGCCGCCGCAATCACCCGCGCCAGATCATTGGCCCCATGATGCCCGCCCAAGAGCGGCACCACTGCCGAGCCATCATCCGCCACCGCGATCACCGGCGGCTCGCTTTGCTTGTCAGAGAGGCTCGACGCCAAAATCCGGATCAGCGCCCCCGCCGCCATCACGCCAATTATCGGCGTTCCGGCTGCAAATAGCGCGCGGATATGGTTCGGCGCGTTTTCGAACACAATCGGCGCGGATTCGGCGCGGTATTCGGCGCCGTTTCGGCCTGCCAAAGCATGGATCGCGCCGCCTGTCGCAGCGCGGATTTTCTCCGCCACCGGCAGCGCTGATGCCGACAAGATGACAATGGCTGGCATGTTCATGAATGGCCTCCGGTCGGCAGGTCAAGCACCCAAGGCTCGGCCCCTTTGTATATCAGGATCATCGAAAAATAGGGCGCGTCCCCGCCCGCATCCACCAGCGGCATAAGCCTCTGGTTTGCCAGCGAAGCCCGCTCGATATAGGCGGCGTTTGCAGTCAACCCCATCGCTCCGATCAACGCACGGATACGCTCAAAATGGCGCCCGAGCTTGATGATTGCCACCGCATCCGCCGCTTTGATGTGCGCTTCAATCCGCTCATTTTCCAGCGGGCCGGGAATGACCGTCAGCACATCATTACGCGCCGCCAGAGGCCGTCCAATCGCCGAAGCAGAGGCCATGATCGAAGAGACTCCTGGAACAATTTCAATGGGATAGCGCCCAGCCAGCCGCTCATGCAGATACATGAACGAGCCATAGAAAAACGGATCCCCCTCGCACAACACCACCACATCGGAACCCGCATCCAGATGATGCGCAATCGTCTGCGCCGCCGCATCATAGACCGCCTTGGCCGGATGGCGCTTGGTATCCATCGGCACGGTGAACGGCACTTCCAGATGCGCCGCCGTCAGATATTGCGCCACAATCGCCCGTGCAAAGCTCGGCCCGGTGTCTGGCTGCGGATAGGAAACCACATGCGCATCCCGCAAGATCCGATGCGCTTTGAGCGTCAGCAATTCCGGGTCGCCCGGCCCGACGCCGATCCCGTACAGGATACCGGTCATGATCTGTCCTTGGATATTTCCAGCATCGTCACAGGCATCAGCGGCTTGAAGGCGAGGAACCGCCCGACAGGCTCGGCCCGCGACACCGCAATGCGCGACAGCTTGCCGCCATGCGCCTGCGCCAACGCAATCAGCCGCGCCTCGCCTTCCACTGTCACCGCATTGGCCACCAGCCGCCCCCCCGGCTTCAGCGACTCAAAGCAACCTTCAAAAACCCCCGCCTCCGAAACGCCGCCGCCAATGAAAACAGCATCCGGAACAGGCAGACCGGCGAGTGCAGCGGGCGCACGGCCTTCGATGATCTTCATCTCCGGCACGCCAAGTTTCTCGGCATTCCGCGCCATCATCGCGCGCCGCACTACATTGTCTTCAATCGCAAACGCTGTTGAACCGCGCGCTGCGCGCATCCATTCAATCGCGATCGACCCGCAGCCCGCGCCAACGTCCCACAACACCGCGCCGGGATAGGGCGCAAGCGCCGCCAGAGATGCCGCCCTCACTTCGCGCTTGGTCAATTGCCCGTCATGCTCAAATGCATCATCCGGCAAACCCGGAATCACTGGCAAGATGCGGCCGGCGCTATCGCCAACACATGCAATCGCCAGCGTGTTGAAATCCGACCCCTTGTGGGTTTTTGCCTCACTGACGGTCAGTTCGACAATCCGTTCCGACGTACCGCCCATATGCTCCAGCACAGTGATCCGCGACGCGCCATAGCCTCTTGAATCAAGCAGCTGCGCCGCCTCACGCACTGTCGCCGCGTTCGATGTGTAAGCCAGTATCCGCCGCCCTGGCGCGAGCGATACTGCCAGTTTTGCCACAGGTCGGCCATGCAGTGTTATGCAGTCAACGTCCTGCAATGCCCAGCCCAACCGCGCCGCCGCCAGCGAAAATGCTGATACCGCCGGGATGATCAGCATTTCGCCAACGCCAAAATGCCGGGTCAGTGTCGAGCCGACGCCAAAATGCATCGGATCGCCTGTTGCCAAAATCACAACCGGCGTATCGCGCCGTTCGCTGATCAGATCAAGGATCGGCTGGAAACCTTCGCTCCAAAGCCGCACCTCCGCACCCGGATAATCGGAGGCTTTGATGACCCGGTCCGGCGCGATAATCGTTTGGGCGTGCCGCACGATCAGCCGTGAGGCTTCCGGCAAACCGTCCAGGCCATCATCGCCAATTCCGATGATTGTCAGCCACGCGCTCATACTTGCCAGCCTGTGCACAGCGCGTTCACCGCCGCCGCTGCCATGGCGCTGCCGCCGCGCCGCCCTTTCAGCGTGATGAATGGCACACCGCGTGAATCGGCAGCCAGTTCCGCCTTCGATTCCGCCGCGCCGACAAATCCGACCGGCAAGCCCAATATCAGTGCCGGCTTCGGTGCGCCTTCGTCGATCCGCTCCAGCAGCCGGAACAGCGCCGTCGGCGCATTGCCGATGGCAACAATGCTGCCGCCAAGCCGTGTCCCCCAAAGGTCGACCTGCGCCGCCGAGCGCGTATTCGAAATCACTTTGGCACGCACCGCAACGCTCTCATCACCAATCATGCAGACAAGTTCGTTCCCGTTGGGCAGCAGTCGTTTGATAATCCCGTGCCGCACCATTTCCGCGTCGCAAAACACTGGCGCACCCGCCATCAGTGCCGCCCTGCCCGCTTCAGCGGCATCAGGCGAAAACAGGAGATCTTCGACCATATCTGTCATCCCGCAAGCATGAATCATCCGCTCCGCCACATGCGCAATCGAAACCGGCAGTCGCTCCAACCCGGCTTCCGCCCGGATGGTCGCAAACGATGCGGCATAAATCGCGTCAGGATCGCGGATGTAGGTCGAAGCGCTCACATCTTCCCCTTCATGCTCTTCGGCCCGAGCGGGTGGTCCGCATGTGGATAAGGCGCGTGAGAATGTCCGTGGTCATGCCCATGCGAATGGTCGTGTCCATGATCATGCCCGTGGTGGTGATCATGATGGTCATGCCCATGATCCTTCGCCACTGCCAGCGGTGTTGCGTTTGCATGACTATGCAACGGCGTCCAGGGCAGGCCGTGCTTCTTGCAGAATTCCTCATCCCGGCACGATGCATCGCAATCGCCCTTGCACGGGCAGTTTTCCAAGCCGCCGCCAATACCTTCCACGTGATGGTGATGGCTCTCTTGCGCGCGCCCGACATCGGCCTCAAACCCAAGCACCTGCTCTCGGTATTTGCACATCTGGCAGTTCATGTTGTTCGAGCCTTCGAGAATCTCGTTCACACGCTCCGCCATCGCATCGATGACCAGCGGATGGTCATTGAGATAATCCGCCTTGATATACTCAATATCCGGATGCCGCGCCGCCACCTCATCGGTCTGCGAATAGATGCGCTTGACCAGAACTCCGGTGAACAGGAAATACGGAAACACAACAATGCGCTTGAAGCCGAGCTTGGATACATGCTCCAGCGCCGGTTCCACCAATGGGAAGGTCACGCCTGAGTAAGCCGTTTCGCCCCAGCCAAAGCCCAACCCTTCCCAGAGCATGCGCATGACTTTGGACACGTTGGAGTTGGCATCGGGATCAGACGATCCACGCCCGACCACCACCAGCATCGTATCATGCAGCGGGTCGCCCTCTTTCCATCCAGCTTTCGACAAGGATTGCTTGATCCGGTCGCCCGCGGCGCGGATCATCTTCAAATCAATTCCAAGCTCGCGGCCATAATCGAGCTTCACGCCCGGGTTCTGCGCCGCCCAGGTGTTGAGCACGGACGGAATGTCGTTCTTTGCGTGCCCTGCGGCGAACAACATTCCCGGCACCGCCAGAATGTGGTTCACACCCTTGGCCTTCAGCGCATCCAGCCCAAGGGTGATCACCGGATTGGCAAATTCCAGATAGCCGTAATCCACCATCCAGTGCGGAAAGCGCTCTTTCATGCGTTCGGATAAAACGGCAAACTCGCGCACAGCATTCTGGTTTCGGCTGCCGTGGCCGCAAATCATCAATCCGTATCGTTTGAACATGTCGCGCCCCAATCCAATCGTTCAGGAGGCGCCAGACCCGGCCGTGCCGGTCAGCGTGACAGCCCTGCTTGAAAGCCCCCGAAATGGGTCAGCCGCATCAGGATCATCAGAGCCTTGCAATCAAGGCGCCGTCGTTGCTGTCTTCCTAGTGCTGCGGCGCGAAAACGTCAAACCGGAACACGCCCTTTGCCATGCCGAATGCGACAGCTACTGCCCTTGCGAGCCACACATTGCGCAGCTAGGACGGTCTGATCATGGAATTTTCTCCCGAACTCATCCTCCTCGCGCTGGTCTTCGCCGCCTTTGTCGCTGGCTTCATCGATTCCATCGCCGGCGGCGGCGGGCTGATCACCGTGCCTGCGCTCATCCTCGCCGGTTTCCCGCCCGTCACCGCGCTCGGCACCAACAAGCTGCAATCGCTGTTCGGCTCCGGCAGCGCCACTTTTGCCTACGCCTCCAAAGGCCATGTCGATCTGAAATCGCAGGGCCCGACGTTCCTGATCTCGGCCGCCTTTTCCGCGCTCGGCGCATGGGTCGCTACCCAAGTGTCGAGCGAGTGGTTGCGCAATTTCCTCCCGGTCCTGATGATCGCCATCGGTCTCTATTTCTTGCTCAAACCGAGCATTTCAGACGAGTCCCGCGCTGCACGCATGACGCCATTGCTGTTCGCCGCAACTGCCGTCCCCGCCATCGGCTTTTACGATGGGATTTTCGGCCCCGGCACTGGCTCCTTCTTCATGCTCGCTTTTGTCATGCTGGCTGGACACGGCCTTCTCAAAGCGACCGCCCATACCAAGACCCTCAATTTCGCCTCCAACATTGGCGCGTTTGCGATCTTCGCCTACGCCGGTGCCATCGACTGGAAAGCGGGCGTCCTGATGGGCGCTGCACAGTTCTTTGGCGCGCGAACCGGCGCACATTTTGCCATGAACCGTGGCGCTAAAATCATCAAGCCGCTCTTGGTCACCGTCTGCTTTGCGCTTGCCGCCCGGCTCCTCTTCACGTGATGTGACGGTCCGTTAGCGCCAATTGATTCGCTGCCCAGTTGATTTTTCTGCCATTTTCACCCAAAGGACGCACGTCCAAGGGGTTCAGGATCAATGCTTTCAGTGTTTTCGACGCGGCTCGTGCAGGCAGCTGCGGCTGCCTTTGTGGCGATTTCCTTGTCCGGCTGCACCACGACAACGGGCGACACTGCCGCGCCAATAGCCTCTTTTGCGCCCATGCCGGACCTTGAATCCGCCCCCGTTCCAACCGCCAAGCCGGATACGCCCGAAGGCGCGGCCAGCCTTGCCGCAACGGTTGAGGCTGACACGGAATCCCTCGCCGCAGCCCCGGTCTCGTTCGCGCCTGAAACTGGCAAGTCTGACGCTGAGATCGCTGTTGCCAAAGCAATCCCCGATGAAGCCGTCGAAGTCGCCATGGCCAAGCCGGAGAAAGCAGCCCCGGTCAAAGGCGGCGCAAGAGAGCGCGATTGCCTGATGCGCGCCATGTATTTTGAGAGCAACCGCTCCAGCCGCGACGGCCAGCTTGCCGTCGGTACTGTTGTCATGCACCGCGTTGCAGCCGGTCATTGGGGCAAGTCAGTTTGCGGCGTCGTCGGCGCTCACCGCCAGTTCGCCCCCGGCGTCCTGTCGCGCCGCATGCAGGGCGACACCTCGGACCTCGCGCAATTGGCCGACGCCATCCTCGCCGGCAAGCGCCATCCGAAACTCGCAAAGAACGTCATGTTCTTCCACACCGCCGGTCTGAAGTTCCCCTACAAGAACATGCGCTACGTCCATGTCGGCGGCGGCAACACGTTCTACTACAAGGCCGCGCGCCGCCGGGCTTGACGCAGTCAGAAACTTGTCGAGAAACCGTTATGCCGCTGCAGTTGAGGTGGCTCTCGAGAACGGGAGCGGAGCGTACATGAGCACCGGAAGCGCAGACAGCCGCATCGAATGCGGTGGCAGAGCGGATTTATCGGCGAGTTTCTAAAACTCCACCCCAATCTGCGCCTTGATCCCTGACCGGAATGGATGCTTCACCAATTCCATCTCGGTCACCAGATCGGCAATCTCGATCAGTTCATCCGCCGCGTTGCGCCCGGTCAGCACCACATGCGTCATGTGCGGCTTTTCGTTGACCAGGAATTCCACAACTTCCTCGATAGGCACATAGCCGTAGCGGATCGCGATGTTGATCTCGTCGAGCAGCACCATTGAGTTGCGCGCATCGTGGATCAGCTCCTTGGCTTTCTCCCACGCTTTGAGCGCCATTTCAGTATCGCGGGCCTTGTCCTGCGTCTCCCAGGTAAAGCCCTCGCCCATGGTGTGAAACTGGCAGATGTCAGTGAAATTGGCCAGGATCAGATCGCGCTCACCCGTTGACATGCCGCCCTTGATGAACTGCACCACGGCAGAAGGCATCCGGTGCGCGATGTGGCGGAAGATCATGCCGAACCCCGCCGTCGATTTGCCTTTGCCTTTGCCGGTGTGGACAATGATCAAACCCTTGGCGCCGGTCTTGGTCGCCATGATCTTGTCCCGCGCCGCCTTCTTCTTGGCCATTTTTGACGCGTGGCGCTCGAGGTCATTCACCCCGGCAGGCCCTTCACTTTCTGCATCTTGGTCAGACATTTGGCATCCTTTCCGGATTCACCTTTGGAGCTGCAGCCAGCCGCTCCAATTCAAACTTCGCCGAATTGCTCTTCGCTGTCCAAAGTCCCCGTTCCAGCGCTTCCAGCAATCGTTCCGTCATTTCCTTTAGCGCATGCGGGTTGGCCCCCGCCATAAAATCGCGCACAGCCTCATCAGCAATAAACGCTTGATACACCGCGTCAAAATGATGATTTTTTACCGCCCCCGTCGTTGCAGCAAACGCGAACATGTAATCCACCGTCGCCGCAATTTCGAACGCGCCCTTGTAGCCGTGGCGCATCACGCCGGCGATCCATTTCGGGTTGATCACGCGGGCGCGCACCACCCGCCCGATCTCTTCTTCCAGCGTGCGCACCACCGGCTTTTCGGGGCGTGAATGGTCGTTGTGATATACAACCGGAAGCCGTCCCGACAGCGCCTCGACTGCCGCCGTCATACCGCCTTCGAACTGATAGTAATCATCCGAGTCCAAAATGTCATGCTCGCGGTTGTCCTGATTCTGCACTACCGCTTCGAGCTTGGACAGGCGCGCTTCAAATCCGTCCCGGTCAGCCACGCCCTCTTGGCCAGCGCCATAAGCAAACGCCCCCCAGGTCATGTAAGCCTCGGCAAGCTCCCGCCGCTCGGTCCAGCCCTTCTCGTCAATCAGCGCCTGCAATCCTGCGCCATAGGCGCCGGGCATCGAGCCAAACACACGGTATCCCGCAGCCTGCTCCGCTTGTCGCTCATCCATCCCCCCGGCGATCAGCGCGCTCGCCTCAGCCTTCATCCGCTCCGCCAACGGATTGTCACCCGCATCCTCGTCCAGCCCCCCAACGGCCCGCGCTGCCCGGTCAAACAGCCCGATCTGGTCCGGAAACGCATCACGAAAGAAGCCGGAAATGCGCAGCGTCACGTCCACCCGTGGCCGCCCAAGCATCGCCAGCGGAATGATCTCAAACCCCGTCACCCGCCCGCTCGCACGCTCCCACACCGGTTTCGCCCCGATCAGCGCCATCGCCTGGGCAATATCATCGCCGCCGGTGCGCATGTTGGATGTGCCCCAGGCGGTGATCCCCGCGGCCTGCAAATGGTCGCCATGATCCTGTAAATGCCGCAGGCACAGCATCTCCGCCGATTTTTTGCCGAGTTCCCATGCAGTTTCGGTCGGCACAGCCCGCGTATCGACCGAATAAAAGTTTCGTCCCGTCGGCAACACATCCGGCCGCCCCCGCGTCGGCGCACCGGAAGGACCGGGCGGCACAAAGCGGCCATCCAGACCCTTCAGCAACCCGTCAATCTCCGCATTCCCGCACTGTTCGACCGATGGCCGGATTGAACCGGCAATGGCTTCAAGCACCTGCCGCGTCGCCCCCCACCCCTCTGGGCAAACAACCGACCCATCCACCAATCTCGCCGCCAGCAGTTCAATCCGCTCGACCGTGTCACCATTGGTGCGCCATGGGTCAACAGATACGGATCGAAGGATTTCTGATTTTACCCCAAGCCATGGTTCGGCCATGTCGCAGTCGAGCGGGTCGAACTCCATCCGTCCGCCGGTGGCGGAGATGATTTTGGAGGCCACCCCCTGTTCGTCATCGTCGGGCTTGTCCCGACGACCCAGCTTTTTCGGCAAACTGCGTGGCGGCAAGTCTGGGTCATCGGGACGATGCCCGACGAAGACGAAAGTTTGGGTAACACCGTCAAAACTATCTGCTGCAATTGCCCTGTGCAGACTTTGGTCGCCTCCCTGCCCTTGCCTGCGTGGCAACCGCGCCAAGGCAACAGTCAGATCCGTCAACAGCCGCCCCTCCGGCGCGCGCCCGAAAATATGCAATCCGTCGCGGATCTGCATCTCTTTCAGGTCGCACAGATAGGCGTCCAATTTCTCCAGCGACCGTCCCTCATCGTCGGCCTTGCTGATGCCCGCGTCGGCATCCAATCCTATGTCGCGGACAAGCGCGAGTATGCGTGGACCGATGAGCTTGACCCGGCGCGGGTCCGCCCCTTGCGCCTGGTAATATTCGTCCACCAGCGCTTCCAGATCTTTCAGCGCGCCATGGCTTTCCGCCCGTGTCAGCGGCGGCGTCAAGTGGTCGATGATCACCGCCGAGGCGCGCCGCTTGGCCTGCGTTCCCTCGCCAGGATCATTGACAATAAACGGATAAAGATGCGGCATCGGTCCGAACACGGCTTCCGGATAGCAGGCCGATGAAAGACCCAGCGATTTGCCCGGCAGCCACTCCATATTGCCATGCTTGCCCATATGGATCACAGCGTCCGCGCCAAAGGTTTCGCGCAGGAAAAAGTAGAAGGCGAAATAGCCATGCGGCGGCACAAGGTCCGGCGAATGATAGCTCTGCTTTGGGTCGATGTTATAGCCGCGCGCCGGCTGTATTCCGACAATCACTTTGCCGAACCGCATCAGCGGCAGCGCGAACGCCTGAATATTTTCAAACCAGAACGGATCGCTTTCCGGCTCGCCCCAACGTTCGCGAATTTGGGTTTGAATCACTTCCGGCAATTTTCCAAACAACCACCTGTAATCACTCAAGGAAAGCGTTTCGCGCACCGCTCTCCCTTCCGCAGCCGCATTGGTTACACCCGCCTGCAAAGCCCGCACCAGCGCATCGCCATCCACCGGAATGCTGTCCAGTTGATAGCCGCTCTCAGCCATCGCCCGCATCACCTCGATGGTTCCTGCCGGTGTGTCCAATCCGACGCCATTGGCGATGCGCCCGTCCCGGTTCGGATAGTTGGCCAGCACAATCGCAACGTTCCGTTCCGCTGCGGATTTCCGCTTCAGCCGCACCCATTTTGCCGCAAGATCAGCGGTAAATGCCACCCTGTCAGCAAGCGGCGCATGGCGCACGATTGCTGCTTGCACAAACTCGTCAAAATCGGACGCCGCCTTGAACGAAACCGCGCGCGCAAACACGCGCCCGTCGAGCTCCGGCAGCGCAATGTTCATCGCCAGATCGCGCGACGAAAGACCGAATGCGGACTGCGCCCAGGCCTCTTCACTCGATGATGACAACACGACTTGGAGAACAAGAGCGCCCTGCCGGTCCAGCACCGTTCCTTGCCAATCGCCGCCTGAAGTCGACACCGCAAACCCTGTCGCATTCAGAACAACATCAAGCCTTGTTGTATCGAATAATGCCGATACAGTTGCCGCGCTTACCGGATCTTTCAAAGACGTGACAAACACCGGAAGCACATTCATCCCGCGCGCCTTAAGGGCGTCTGCCAGCGCCTGAATCGCCGCTGTCTGCCCGCTCTGCACCAATGCCCGGTAAAACACGATCGCCGCCACCGGCGCGCCGTCAATCCAGTCTGTGCGCAACGCATCAAGCCCTGCATCAGCCTTGCCCGCGCTGAACAGACCAGCCTTGAGCAAGGGCTTTGGCAAGGTCGGTTCATCGACCCCGCCGGTCAATGCATCTGCGATGCTGAGGAACGCCGCCGCATTGTCCACCCCGCCTTCGATCAGGCAACGCCACAGCGCCTCACACTGCGCCTTCTCAAGTGTGCAAAACCTTGCCAGCCCGGCGTCGGCCTTGTCATCCCCCGGCAGCACCGCCAGCGTGATGCCATGCTGTACCGCCGCCGCATGCAGCGCCTCCAACCCGTATGGCCAGTAGCCCTCGCCGCCGAGCGCCCGCACCACAATCAATCTGGCATGTCGTCCTGTCCGCTCGATCCATTGATCAACCGACATCGGATGCTTGAGCTGCAGAAAATTCACCAGCCGCAGAAAATCCGGACCATCGCCCCGCACTGCTCTTGCCGCCGCCAACACCGCAACTTCCGTATCCGCTGCGCTGAGAACGCAAATCCGTGCCGGGCTTTGCCCGAGGTCAACCGCCTCGCCTTCGTCCGCGAGCGTACCCTTCTGGACAGCGAGGAGGTGCATGGATCAGCTAGCGGCCTTCGCCGCGGCTTCAATGGCGGATGCAATCGCGGCGCGGTCGATGCCAGTCTGCCCGATCACAACCAGTCTTGTTGCGCGCGCTTCGCCCTGCCCCCACGGCCTGTCGAAATAGCTGTCGATCCGCGTGCCAACTGCCTGCACAATCAGCCGCATCGGCTTGCCCGGCACATCAACAAACCCCTTGAGCCGCAAAATGTCATGCGCGCCGATGAGCTCTTGCAAAGCCGATGTGAAGCCGCTGACATTGCCAACGCTGCCAGAAGACGCCACGAACGAGTCAAAATCATCATGGTCGTGCGTTCCGCCTGCCTCATGCTCCATTTCGTGATGCGACTTGCGTGCGCCGATCAGGTCTTCGGTCCCTGCGCCAATCCCGAGCAGAACTTCAATTGGCAACTCGCCATTCTGCGCCTCAACCATCGTCACTTTTCGCGTTGCAGCGCCAGAAACGATGTCACGAACGCCGGCCATTGCCCCGCTCGCCAAAAGGTCGGTCTTGTTGAGAATGACCAAATCGGCGGCGATGATCTGGTCTTCGAACACTTCTTCCAGCGGATTGTCATGATCCAGATTATCATCCGCCGCCCGCTGCGCCTGGACCGCATCGACATCATCGGCAAACCGCCCCGCCGCAACCGCGGCAGAGTCCACCACGGTGATCACCCCATCCACAGTCACCCGTGTCTTGATCCCCGGCCAGTTGAAGGCTTGCACCAGCGGTTGCGGCAGCGCCAGACCGGATGTTTCTATCACGATATGGTCAATCTGCCGGTCGCGCGACAGCAGCTTTTCCATCGTCGGAATGAAGTCATCGGCAACAGTGCAGCAGATGCAGCCGTTGGTCAGTTCCACGATGTCCTCTTCCGAACAGGCCTCCGCACCGCAGCTTTTCAGCACTTCACCGTCCACGCCAAGATCGCCGAATTCGTTTATAATCAACGCAATTCTGCGCCCGTTGGCATTGGTCAGCAAATTGCGGATCAGCGTCGTCTTGCCCGATCCCAAAAAGCCGGTGATCACCGTTGCCGGTATTTTTGACGCCTGCATGGTTCAACCCTTCATTTTCAGCGGCAATCCGGCCGCCACGAAATAAACTTCATCGGCAATCGCCGCCACCGCTTGGTGCAACAGGCCGGCATGGTCACGAAATGCCCGCGCCATCGCATTCTCCGGCACGATGCCAAGGCCAACCTCATTGGAGACCAAGACGATGGTTCCCGGCAAAGAATGCAGCGCATCTATCAGACGCTCGGTTTCCTCAGGCATTGAACGCTCGGCCATCATCAGATTGGTCACCCAGAGCGTCAGGCAATCAACCAGAACGGCGGTATCGGCCAGCCCAATCCGCTGCAGGCAATCCGGCAGTTCCAGCGGTTCTTCATGCAGCGCCCACTCAGGCCCGCGCCGCCCCTGATGGATACCGATGCGTTTTCGCATTTCATCGTCAAACACCTGACCGGTAGCCAAATAGGCCTTTTTCAAACCCGTCTGGTCAGTCAGCCCTTCCGCAAACGCGCTCTTGCCGGACCGCGCCCCGCCAAGAACCAGAATGATCCGCCCGGCGTTCATGCCGATTCCTGCGGCATCCGGTCCCAAAGCCAACCGAGTGCAAGGCCAAGAACCAACCAGAAGAACAGCGTCGTCGCCAAGCTTCCGGTCGCATATTGCGATGCCAGATAGGCCGGAACCCTACTTGACATGTTTACCGGCTGCGGCGCGCCATAAGCGTGTGGCGCTATCAGCACTATCATGCCAAGCGCCCGGAACCATTGGCTCTTGTAAAGAAACACAAACCAGAACCCGGCAATCGACGCCATAACTGTGGCGACCCACCAGATCTGGCGCGCGGTAACATCCACATGCGGAAAACCCGGCAATTCGGGTGGCAACCCAAGCGCCGGTAGCAATTGGACGCAAAGCCAGCCGCCAAAGCCCCACGCCAGCCCGGTCAAAAATGTGACCCGCACACCTGCCGCCAGCGAAACACCAGCGAGCAATAGGCCAAACCCGGCGCCAGTTACCAAATTGGCAATCAGCGTATTGAAAAACCGGCCGAGCAGCAGTTGCTCTTCAGCACCAGCCGGAGCCGCGGCCTGTCCGTGAACATGCGCAGGCGCGGCAGCATCCGCTGCCAGTTGATGATCGGCCATGTGAGCCGAACCGTCATCGTGTATGTGATCTGCCTTGGCAGTCTCGTGATCGTGGCCAGCCGTCTCATAGGCTTCCGCCTGCATGATGATTGGCACGACTTTGGTGGCCTGAACCGGGGTCATCAAAAAACCCGCGACCAGCCCGGCCGCGATTGCGGCGAGCAAAACCCGAATGGTCATTGTGTGTTCAGATCAATGGCAGGGAAAGCCATAGGAATGGCGCGTGTCGTGGGCCGCGTCATGCAGCACCGCGCTATTGGCAAGGCCTGCGCCCCACACAAAGAATGCGCCAAGGAAAAGGGCCAGAAACGCCGCTTTCGCGCGTTCGGAAACGCGGGTTTGCCTCTGGGTCAATGTACGTGCAGTCATCACAACCTCCGTGTTGGGACTGAGAGACCTTTTTGAGAAATCGTCATGCCCGTGTAGTTGGTGTGATTTTCGAGAACCGGACCGGAGCGTACGTTTGGGCACGTGAGCACCGGAAGCGCAGAAAATTGCATCAAATGCCCGGCAGGGCGGATTTATCAAAAGGTCTCTAAGGGAGAGTTCCCTTAAATCGCGGGCAACATTGCCCAGTTGTGAACGGCAGGTCTCCTGGCTCACGGGTCACAAGCACCTGTCCGCCTTCCCGGTTTCCCAGTGGCGCGATGGACAGGGCCTCGCCGCTCTACAGTCGCGGGGTCGGCTGCGATCGGAGTGCCCGGACTGGGTCCACCCTTCGCATTCCCTTTTGATCCCTGGGGCGCGTAAAGCCTTTCGGGAACCATTCATATTCCCTGATAGGCGGCGGCAAGCCATACTGTCAATCACAGATGCGACACATTGCGGCGGGATACAAATTCTTGTGAAAGAGTGGTTTCAGACCACAGACAAAGGATCAGCCGTGCCAACTGCCCCCAGGCCGATAAGACCGCGGAAAAATACTGTCACACTGGCGCTGGCAATACTCGCCCTGATGTCTGGTTTTTCCGGTTTGCCACCAGCGATCGCCGGCAGTGCTTCCACTTCTCATCTCGTCTGCACTCTCAAAGGGCCAGCCCCCGCTGCTGATTTCGCAAACCGCATCTGCAAACGCATGGCAACAGCGTTTCAAGCCAAATTGCAGCCAACCACGGTCGCCCGGCTGCTTGCGAGCGGCAAGTTGAAACCCACGGAAACCATCATCGCCCTGACGATCACCGTAAAGAGCCCGCACGCACTGTCAGCTGTCGCGAAATCCGGCACAACTGCGCAGTGGCGGACAGGCAGCAGCCGCACGTCCCATCCAATCGATGTAACAGTATCCGACGCCCGCTTGAACGATGCCGCCATTGAAAATCTTGCACAATCAGCACGGTTCCTGTTGCAATAGCCAGTTCGGCAATCTGCAATTCCTGAAGCGCAAAGAGCAAATTTGTTTATCAAAATTTACTGTGAGTTGACTTGGTCATGCCATATGAAGTTCAGCCATAAGGAATGATCGACTCGCCCGAGGGACCTTTGCATGTGCCAGTCTTGCGCTTCCACGCCGTCTTACAAGGCGGATTGCTTTTACTCCGATCCGCAAACTGTCGCTGTTGTCGATCAAATTCTCACTTATGCTGATATTCCCGGCGGCTCTTCGACAGGCGCGAGCGTCGCGGTCGGCGGCAGCTATTCCGACGCTTTTGAAACATCGGGCGATATCGACTGGATCGCTGTCAATCTGGTCGCGGGTCAGTCCTACACAATCGACCTGTTCGGCGGCGGTGGTATCGATACTTATCTGAGGGTTTGGGCTCCCGGCTCAGTCGACAGGAATTCCGGATCACTTGTTGCTCAAAATGACGACTACGGCGGCAGTTTGAACTCGCGTGTAACTTTCACAGCATCCGTATCCGGAAGGTTCTACATTGACGCTTCCGACTTCAACAGCAATACCGGCAGCTACACTGTACAGGTGACGCCCGCTGCTGCGCCGCCGCTCTACACGATCGCGCAGATTGCCGATCAGCTGGTCAACGGCTATTGGGCCAGCATCGGCGGCCAATGGCGCGCTTTCAATGTCGGTGGGGACAACGCGCTGACGGTCGATCTGTCCGCCCTTGACGCCACCTATCAGGACATGGCGCGCCGTGCCTTGCAGACTTGGTCGGATATCACCGGCATTGCCTTTCAGGAGACCGGCGCCGGCGCTGAAATCACTTTTACTGCCAATGGCAGCGGAACGGCCTATTCATCGTCCTCGACCAGCGGCAACGCGATCTTGTCGTCCATCGTCAACATCAGTCTGGATTGGCTGGCTGGCAGCGGCGCGGACTACACCTACCAGACCTTCATCCACGAAATCGGCCATGCGCTCGGTCTTGGCCATGCCGGCAACTACAACGGCAACGCGACCTGGGGCTCTGACAACTTGTACCAGAACGACTCCTGGCAGGCCACCGTCATGTCCTATTTCAGCCAGACGCAGAATACCTATGTCGACGCATCTTACGCCTATCTGCTGACGCCTATGCTTGCAGACATCATGGCAATCCAATCCCTCTACGGCAACCCGAGCACGACCCGCACAGGCAACTCCATATACGGATTTGCCTCAAACACCGGCGCTGCATTCGATTTCGACACGATGATTGCCAACGGCAACCAGTTTGCCTTCACCATCATTGATGATGGCGGCAATGATACCATCGACCTCCTGCAATCGACGCATTCCAACCGTGTCAATCTGGCCGGCGGATCGATCTCCGACATCCTTGGCCTGATAGGCAACATGTCGATTGATGCCAATACCAACATCGAAAATGTCGTCGGCGGATCCGGTGTTGACGACATCACCGGCAATGGCGCCAACAACGTCTTCATCAGCGGCGGCAGCGCTGACGTTCTGCGCGGGCTCGGCGGCAGTGACGTGCTCTATGGCGGCGCGGGCGGCGATACCCATCTTGGCGGAGCCGGCGGCGACTGGTTCCTGTTTTCATCAGCTGAAACCAACAGCTCTGATGTCGTCAGCGACTATGCAGCAGCCGATTTTGTCTATTTCGGCAGCACAACGCAGCTTCCGGCCTTCTCGATCAGCGGCAGCGATGTGCTTGTCTCTGGCGTCCGGCTGACTGGCGCAGTGGCGGGCAATGTGTCTGTCGTCACACAGAATTCGGCAGCATTCTTTTCGGCGGTCAACCTCGCCTCGGCGCAATATCTGTCCGATGCCGGCCTTGCTGCCGTCGCATCGGCGGGCGCTTTCACGCTGACCTACTTTGATGCTGACAGCAATGAAAACTGGCGGACCATCGACAACTACTATACCGCCACCACCGCGCAGCTCGACCGCACTTACACCGCCTATGATGCCGGTCAGACTTATTTTGCCCTGTACACTGACTATGACCAGGCATCGGCCAACGCATGGTCCATCCAGCAGATTTACTATTCGGCATCAGGCGTCCAGGATTTCTACAACGCGCTCTATGACGCCGGGCAGCCCTATTACTCCTTGCTGATCGACTATGATCAAGCCAGCAATCAGGCTTGGTCCAGCCGATACATCTACTCTTCGGCGTCAAATGTTACCGATTTCACCATTGAACTCTTCGACGCCGGAAATGCCTATTCCTACAACATTACAGATTACGATCAGGCCAACAGCTCCGGCTGGTCGTTCTATTCAGCCAATTATACGCCGGCCAACCTGGCGGACAACGCCACCACCTATTTCGACGCCGGCCAAGGCTACCATTCAAGCTACACCGATTTCGACCAGGCGAACACAAACTACTGGACAACCCAGCAGCTCTATTTTTCCGCAGCAAATGTCTATGATTTCAACATCATAAGCTATGATGCCGGCCAATCGGTCTATTCAAACATTGTCGACTACGACCAGAACAATGTCCAAGCCTGGTCAAGCAAGAGCGTCTATTATTCGTCCGCAAGCGTCATCGACTTCATCTATGAATACCTCGATGCCGGCAACATCTACGCCTATTCCATGTCGGACTATGACCAGGGCAACGCCAGCAACTGGTCGCTCTATTCGGCAAACTACGCCGCAGGCAACCTGTTGGACAATTCAATCACCTACTATGACAGCGGCCAGCCGAACTATGCCGTCTATGTCGATTATGACCAGACCAACGCCTACGCCTGGAGCCAGCACATCGTCATCTACAGCGCGCCCGGAACGGTCAGCGCGGATTATTACGTGTGAGGCCGGCCTAAAAGCCGAATGCCCCGCAGCCGGTCTATTGGCAGCGGGGCATCCTTGAAGGTTCGAAGTTGTGCAGGAAGATTGACGCAGCGTTATTTGACCTGGACCTTCGAAAGGCATTCCTCGTACAGCGCCAATGCCGCGCTCGAACCGGAAAGCGAAACTGATTTCTGCTCTTCTGGCTGGCCATCCAGTGTGTAGGTGACTTGCAGGGAATTGCCGAGAGCCATTGGCCTGAGTATCTTGCGGATATCTGCATCAAGAATGGCGGTAAACGCGTAGCCGGTGTCTATCGGCTTCAGCACCACATTTGCACTCCACTCAGCCCGGCGGTCAATTTTGAACTTGACCTGCGGCAGCGTCACTGTTTCGCGCCGCTCATCCGTTTGCACATAGATAGCAAGCGCAGCATTTCCAGCTTCAGACGCCTCACCTTTCAAGCGAACGGGATTGGTCAATTGCAGACGCACATCTGAATCAGTCTTGGGCGACACCAATACACAGGAAGGATCAACCGTCGGATCATCGTGGCGCGTTTGAACTGTCCAGTCTCCCGCCTTTTGCGTTTCAATCTGGGCTAACGCAGGCAATGCGCTGCAGGCTGCGAATAGAAGAGCGAACAAAGTCTTTTTCATAGAATCCCCGATTAACAGATTTTACGACGGCAACGCTGAATGCGCCCTAGGTTGCAATGGCGTCAAAAATGCGGCCAGCGGGTTCGATATAGAATCGCCCCCATCAGTGGCAAGCTCGCAAGTCAGCGCTTTTTCCGGCGATGCGCTTCAAGCAGCGCTTCCGTCCGCGCGCCGCCGACATCAAGCGAGATTTCACTTTGGTAATATCGAACCGCGCTTGCTCCCATTTGGACCAGTGCCTCGCGCGGCATGTCGGCAAAGGCGATCATCGCAGACGCCATCGAGTTCGGATCCTCTGGCGTGCAGGCAAGCCCTGCTCCGGCCTTGATCACTAGATCAGCAGCATCACCGGCGACGCCCATGAGAACTGGTTTTCCCGATGCCAGAGCAACCTGCGTCTTCCCCGGGATTGTCGCCCGGAAAAACGGCAGATCGCGCAAATGGACCAGAAGCACATCGGCAATCGCGTTGATCCCGGCCATTTCCCAATATTGGCGCCGCCCCAGAAACAAGACGTTCGTCGCGCCAAGTTCCGCCGCTTTTGCCTTCAGCATCGATTCATCGTGACCCGTGCCTGCGATGACAATCTGGATTTCAGGCCGCCCCTTGACCAGCGCCGCCGCCTGAATGACCGTTTCCAGCCCCTGCATCGGCCCGAGGTTGCCGGCATAGACAATGTTGAACTTGCCAGCCAGCCCGAGCGCCTGCGCCAGCTCCTGGTTGACAGGTTCGGGCCGGAAGGCGCGCTCATCGGTCCAGTTGTACAAAACATGGACTTTTTCCGCAGGCACGCCGCGCTCAACCAGCAAATCCTTGAACCCCGGCGACAGCACGGTGATCGCCGCAGCGTGGCGATAAACCAGATTGTACCAGGCCGAGATGGCTTTTTCCGCAAACGCCTTTGTCCGGGCGGATTTGACCATGCCCGATTCCAGCACCGTGTCGGGCCACATATCGGCGATGTGATAGACAAACGGCATGCGCCGGAACAGTTTCAAGCTGATGGCCGGAAGCCCGATCGTCGGCGCTGGATGATAGACGTAGGCAACATCCGCCCCGCCAATCCCCATCGCACCAATGGTCGCCGCCGACAGAGCAAAGCTGGTGAAATTGGCAATGCGCCCCAGCGCATTGCTGTCGTGGTTAGGATAAAGCGGCACGCGCAGCACATCGACGCCTTCCATTGTCTCCCACTGCCACGGC
>JBAVTG010000081.1:0-2513 GCA_049696015.1 Rhizobiaceae bacterium
AACGAATGGTGGGCGTAACAGGGATTGAACCTGTGACCCCTACAATGTCAATGTAGTGCTCTCCCGCTGAGCTATACGCCCATTCGTGCGGCGCATACACCATAAAGGCAGTGATGCGTCAACCGTCTTGATGACCAAATCGGGTTTGTGTCTCAGGCAGCCTTCAGCATCTTCTCGACCTCGTTGACGAGATCGCGCAAATGGAAGGGTTTGGACAGGATTTTGGCATCCTTGGGCGCGTTCGAATCCGGATTAAGCGCGACGGCGGCAAAACCGGTGATGAACATGACCTTGAGGTCCGGATCAATTTCAGTGGCGCGGCGGGCAAGTTCGATGCCGTCCATTTCGGGCATGACAATGTCGGTCAAGAGCAGCGAAAACGGCTCTTCACGCAAACGCTCATAGGCCGAAGCGCCATTGTCAAAGTGGCTGACGGAGTAGCCGGCCTTTTCAAGCGCTTTCACCAAAAAGCGGCGCATATCCTCGTCGTCTTCGGCAAGCAGGATTTTGTTCATCATTATCCGTCCATTGCTGCATTGGCCGCCCGGCAATAGCCGAGCCGCAGTTCGTGCGCCCGATCATTGACAAACATGGTTAAGTTCGGGTTAGCGAACCATGCAAGACAGCTTGCTTTACGACAAAGACTTCACCATTGACAACAAATCATCGGCGGCATGATGGACAGCCGGCGTATCAGATGGCACGATCGCACAGGACAGGAGCTGATTTGCACATGGACTTGCCGGCTGATTTCTTCGGGTTCCCGGTCTCGCATCTGCATGAGCCTGCGCATCGCCGCCATGGCATCTTGTACAATTCGCCGCATTCGGGCCGGCTCTATCCCAAATCCTTTCTCGCCCAGACCCGCCTTGACCGCAAAATGATCCGCCGGTCCGAGGATGTCCATGTCGATTCCTTGTTTGCTGAAGTCGTCGAAAGCGGATTTCCGCTGCATGCTGCCACGTTTCCGCGCGCCTATGTTGATGTGAACCGGGAGCCGTACGAGCTTGATCCGCGCATGTTTGATGGGCCTTTGCCGGCCCATGCCAACACCGGTTCGGCACGGGTCGCAGGCGGACTTGGATCCATCCCGCGGGTAGTGGGCGAAGGGATTGACATCTATGCGCACCGGCTGCCAGTTCAGCAAACTCTGGAGCGCATCGAGCGGATTTACAAGCCTTTCCACCGTTCCTTGCGAAGCCAGATGGCATCAATCCAGCGCGAATTTGGATACAGTGTGCTGATTGACTGCCATTCCATGCCGTCCACGGTAAAAACTGGTGATATGGGCTCAACGCCGGACGTCATTCTAGGGGACCGCTATGGTGTGAGCAGCTCGCCCTGGATTTCCGATTTGGCAATCGAGATCTTTCATTCGCTCGGCTTTTCTGTTGTTCGCAACAAACCCTATGCGGGCGGCTATATAACCGAGCATTACGGCCGGCCAGGCCAAAGCAGCCACGCTTTGCAGATCGAGATCAACCGCGGGCTTTATCTGGACGAGGCGACTTTGTTGCTGACCAGCGGCTTTGCCGCGTTGCGTCAGGCGCTCGGGCGATTTGCGCTTGCCTTTGGCGATGAGGTCGGGGCAAATCTGGGGTTCAGCCGTCTGGCTGCCGAATAGATTCCCGTTTCTCCTGTCCCGGACTTTAAGAAAATGCCCGTCACACGCGCCTTTTTCATCGAGTTGGCGGCAGCCGCCGCGGCGCAAACCCTTCCGCGCTTCAGGGCAGGCGGCGGCATTGACGACAAGGGCGCCAAAGGCGGAATAGCAGCCTTTGACCCCGTGACCGAAGCAGACCGGGCAGCAGAAATTGCCATCCGCTCGCTGATTGAGCTACGGTTTCCAGGTCATGGGATCCTTGGCGAAGAGCATGGCGGTATGGGGCTGGACCGCGATCATGTCTGGGTGATCGACCCGATTGACGGCACCCGCGCTTTCATCACCGGCATCCCGGTCTGGGGCACGCTTGTCGGCCTCACGCACCACGGCAAAGCGATTGCAGGCATGATGGCGCAGCCATTCACCGGCGAACTTTTCCATGCGCTTGATGGACGAAGCTTTCGCACTGTCGGCGGTGTCGAAACCGAAAACCGGGTCAGCGCCATCACCGAAATTTCCCAGGCAACGCTGTTCACCACCACGCCGCACCTTTTCAAGGGTGAAGCTCGCCGCCGCTATGACGCGGTGGAATCAAAGGTCAAACTGTTTCGTTACGGCTGCGATTGCTATGCCTATTGCATGTTGGCGGCCGGGTTCGTCGATCTGGTGATTGAGACCAAGCTGCAGCCCTATGACATCGTTGCATTGGTGCCGATCATTGAGGCCGCGGGCGGCATTGTCACCGACTGGGATGGTTCGCCGCCCGAGAAAGGCGGCAACATCATCGCAGCCGCAACGCCGCAATTGCATCAGGCCGCGATGGCCATCATGCACGGCTAGATGTGAGCTTTCAACAGGTTGTCCATTCGGAGCGCTCCTGGAAAACTGAGGTCTGGTAACTCCAGTCTCC
>JBAVTG010000082.1:0-20426 GCA_049696015.1 Rhizobiaceae bacterium
CAAAGGCTCTGGCGGGCTTGGGTAAAAACAACAAACAGGCATTTCATGCAGTTCATTGATCTTGCGGCACAACGTGCGCGCATCAGCGACGAGATTGATCAAGCGGTTTCGAAGGTCATTCGCGAAGGCAAATATATTCTCGGCCCCGAAGTGGCTGAATTTGAACGGCGTCTGGCTGACTATGTCGGCGTCAAGCACGTCGTGGCTTGCGCCAACGGGACCGACGCCTTGCTGATCCCGCTGTTTGCGCTGGGTGTTGGCCGCGGCGACGCCGTGTTCTGCCCGAGCTTTACCTTTGCAGCGACTGCCGAAGTGGTGGCGTTGGCTGGCGCTGAGCCGGTTTTCGTCGATATTGATCCGCACACTTACAATATCGACACTGGCCAGCTGAAAGCAGCGATCCGTGCCATTCGCGCCGAAGGCCGCTTGACGCCGAAAGCGATTATTCCGGTCGATCTGTTTGGGCTATCCGCCAATTATGACGCGATTGAAGCCCTAGCCCGTGACGAAGGGCTGGCCGTCATCGAGGATGCGGCGCAGTCCATAGGCGGGTCGCGGCAGGGCAAGATGTGCGGTTCTTTTGGCGTGGTCGGGTCCACGTCGTTCTATCCGGCAAAGCCGCTTGGCTGCTATGGCGACGGCGGCGCCATGTTCACCAATGATGATGGCCTTGCCGACGCCATGCGGTCATTCGCATTTCACGGCAAGGGCGAAAGCCAGTATGACAACATCCGCGTTGGGCTGAATTCGCGTCTGGATACCATTCAGGCGGCCATTCTTCTGGAAAAGCTCGCCATCCTTGAGGACGAAATGCAGGCGCGCCAGCGCCTGGCGCAGCGCTATGCGGACGGACTGGCCGGCATCGTCAAGACACCTGTGATTGACAACCAGTCGCGCAGCGCCTTTGCGCAGTATGCGATTGAATCCGAGCATCGCGATGCGTTGAAGGCGCGCCTTCAGGAAAACGGCATCCCGTCAGTGATCTATTACGTCAAGCCGCTGCACCAGCAGGTGGCTTATGCCAAATATCCGCTTGCGCCGGGCGGACTCCCGGTTTCCGAAAGCCTGCCGGAGCGAATCCTGTGCCTGCCGATGCATCCTTACCTGTCAATGGAAGATCAGGACCGGATTATCGCGGTTATTGCAGAGTTTCATCTGGGACAAGTCCGCAAGCGTGCCTGAGCTTTGTCTGCCGGCAGAGAAATCCGCCACGCATTCAGGCAGCGACGCCTGAAGTTTCCAGTTTGCGCAGCATGGCCTCGGCGCCCGGGGCCCGTTCGGACCGTGCGATGAAGCCGCCGCCAAGGACGCGGGCTTCGTTGCCGTCATCGGAATACAAGACGCAGGCCTGGCCGGGCGCTATACCGCTTTCGCCATCGAGAAGCTCGACAGTTGCAACAGCGTCTTGATAACGAAGCACTGCAGGCTTCGGCGGGCGCGATGACCTTACTTTGGCAAACAGCTCCATGCCTGCGGCCGGAATGGAAGCGAGCGGCGTGTCGCCCAGCCAGTTCATGTCGCGCAATACGATGCGATGGGTTTCCAGCGCTTCGCGCGGCCCGACGATGACACGCGAGCGGTCGGCGTCCAGATGAACGACGAACAGCGGCTCGCCTGTGGCAATGCCGATGCCGCGGCGCTGACCAATGGTGAAATTGAGGATGCCGTGATGGCGGCCAAGCACGCGGCCGTCCATATGGACAATTTCGCCGTCCGAAATCGCATTCGGCTTCAGCTTGGCAATCACATCGGAGTATTTGCCTTGCGGCACAAAGCATATGTCCTGGCTGTCCTGCTTTGCGGCGACGATCAGTCCCATGTCTTCGGCGATTTTGCGCACGGACGGCTTGTCCATGCCGCCCAAGGGGAAGCGCAGATAGTCGATCTGGTCCTGCGTGGTGGCAAACAGGAAATAGCTTTGGTCGCGGTTGGCGTCGACTGGCCGGTAAAGCGCCCGGTGCGGGCCATTCTGGCGCGAGCGGATGTAGTGTCCCGTCGCCAGCGCATCTGCGCCCAATTCGCGGGCTGTCTGCAACAGGTCGGCAAATTTGACTGTCTGGTTGCAGGAAACGCAGGGGATTGGCGTTTCACCCAGAGCATAGGCTTCAGCAAACGGATCGATCACCGCCTTGCGGAAGCGCTCCTCGTAATTGAGCACATAATGGGGGATCGCCAAACTCTCGCAAACGCGGCGCGCATCTTCAATATCCTGACCCGCGCAGCAGGAGCCCGCCCGGTGCGTTGCCGCGCCGTGGTCATAGAGTTGCAGCGTAACACCGACGACATCGTAGCCTTCGCCCTTCAATAGGCCGGCAACGACCGATGAATCCACGCCGCCTGACATGGCGACCACGATGCGCGTCTCTTCAGGGCGCTTGGGCAGATCCAGACTGTTCATCACATTTCCCGAGGCAGGTTCAAGGCCCGCCGGTTCAACCGATAGGCAGGCATATAAGACAATCGGAACTGTTTTGCCAAGCAATCGTCACCTTGATTGGCACATTCGTGTCTGAAGCCGGTGCTAAATCACCAAATGTTTCAGATCAGACCATTTCTTTAGGCGTTTGTTAAAGCTGTCGGGCTACCGTCACTCAGAACGGGTCCTTGGTGTGTAGAGAGTACAATGACCGAATTGATGAGACCACGGGTCAAATATGTGATCGGGCCAGATGGCAGCCCGCTGACAATAGCAGACCTTCCGCCATCCAACACGCGTCGTTGGGTGATCAGGCGCAAGGCCGAAGTCGTCGCTGCTGTTCGTGGCGGACTGTTGAGCCTTGAGGATGCCTGCAATCGCTATGCGCTGACCATGGACGAGTTTCTGTCCTGGCAAGCATCGATTGATGATCATGGACTTGCGGGGCTGCGCACCACGCGTATCCAGCAATATCGCCACTAGTTCACAGAGCACAATTCTGTATCAAATTGGAAAAAGCGGTCCTTTGGGCCGCTTTTTCGTGTCTAGATTTATTTCGATATAGTTATTCAGACAAAAAAGCCGGGCAAGGCGCCCGGCTGATTTGAAATTGTTGGCCAATAGAGCCGAGTGACTTATGCGACGGCGCGTTTTTCTGCCGGTTCGTCTGCGATTTCCTTGCCGGTTCGATCCCGCCCTTCGAGCATTTCTGCCTTGGTCAGCTCTTCCTCCGCTTCGGCAAGACGCGCGGCAGCGCCTTCGCGCTGCGTTTTCAAGTCACGCTGCGATACCATGAGGTTTTCGCGGCGCTGGCGCGCGGCTTTTGCAAACGTCGGATAGGCAAAGTGGTTTTGGTCCGAAATTCCGGATTTGCGCTCTTCGTAGGCGACCTGGTTCTCCAGATCTGCGCCCATCTTGTCGAATTCGGCAATCATCATGTCGAGCTGAAGCAACTGACGGCGCTTCTCGTTGACCTGAAATAGCTTAAGCCTGACGAGGCTCTCTCGCGATTTCATACGCATTACTCCTGGTACGCCTTACACACAGAGGGCAAAACTCCCCCACAACACGCAAAAGTCCGGTTCCGAAGCGCCAAATCTTAAGAAGAACGAAATTTTCTTCCATTTTTGATCGGCGCGGTAACCTTTCGTTTACGCGCATCATTAATCATACGCGTTAGGACTTAAGAGCGGGTAAATCCGAAAAACCCGTTTGCAGTCCCGGTATCGAGTCAATTGAGTCGCTTGCGTCTGTTTCTTAAAGCAGAGCGTGAGCTTCGTATGTTGCCGATTTCCTTGCAGATTCAGAATAATGCTGCTGGTTGCTAAATGATGGTCAACAAGGCTTGCAAATCGGAATCAGATTTTGTTAACCATTCGCTGGCAACCTGTGAAGCAACACGACAACTGCTTCGCGGCCAGGGGGGCCTCCCAAAGCGGCGGCGGACAAGGGGACTAAGATGCGCGTTCTGCTGATTGAAGATGACAGTGCAACGGCTCAAAGCATCGAATTGATGCTGAAATCCGAGAGTTTCAATGTGTACACGACGGACCTCGGAGAAGAGGGCGTCGACCTTGGTAAGTTGTATGATTACGACATTATCCTTCTTGACCTCAACCTTCCGGACATGTCCGGCTATGAAGTCTTGCGCACGCTTCGACTTTCAAAGGTCAAAACACCGATTCTGATTCTCTCCGGCATGGCCGGCATTGAGGATAAGGTCCGCGGTCTCGGCTTTGGCGCTGACGACTACATGACCAAGCCTTTCCACAAGGATGAGTTGGTCGCCCGCATCCATGCGATTGTCCGTCGATCCAAGGGCCATGCCCAGTCCGTCATCAATACCGGCAATTTGACGGTCAATCTGGATGCCAAGACGGTTGAAGTCGGTGGACAGCGCGTCCATCTGACCGGCAAGGAATATCAGATGCTGGAGCTGCTGTCGCTGCGCAAGGGGACGACGCTCACCAAGGAAATGTTCCTCAACCACCTTTATGGCGGGATGGATGAGCCGGAACTGAAAATCATCGACGTGTTTATCTGCAAGCTCCGCAAGAAGCTCGATTCGGCTTCGGGCGGCGAGAATTACATCGAAACGGTTTGGGGCCGTGGCTATGTGCTGCGCGAGCCAGAGGCGACGGAATACCGCGAAAGCGCCTGAGCCTGGTCGGTGAAATTGGTCCAATAAAAATACAAAGCCCGGTCATTTGAACCGGGCTTTTTCATATTTTCTGATGGATTTCAACAGCTTACGGGCTAGATCAAGCGGCGAGGTCTGCGATCTGGCTGTGGAAACTAGCCAGCAGCGTCTCGCGCGTAAAGGGCTTGAGCACATAGCCGGACGCGCCGGCCCGCTTTGCTTTCATAATCCGCGGCACATCAAATTCACAAATGCATAAAAGAATCGACGGCATATTCTGAGGGCTGCGGCGTTTGATATTCTCAATGAATTCAATCGCCGACATGTCCGGCAGGACGTGGTCCAGCAGAATGATGTCCGGCATCTGGCTGCGACATTTGATCAAGGCGTCATGGCCGTAGTCGGATTCGGATATGGCAAACTGAAAACCAGACAGAATGCGTCGGGCAACCTTGCGTATGACGGCCGAGTCGTCAACGATCAAACAGGTTTTCAACACCACTCCTCCTGCTCCCTTTAACGGGCGCAATGACAACCATTCGATGATAGGCACTTCTGGTAAATGCCTGGCAAACGAAGATGGTTAACGGGCGGTTTTCAGGCCATGGCCGGCTTTGCGATGGCCGAGAATTCGATTTCGTCGGCCGTTGCCCTCGTGGAAATCTCCATTCCGGATTCTGCGGCCATCAGGAGTGTGTAATAGGCTTGGATCGAATGCGCATCAATTGGTTCGGATGATTTGCCTTCGGAGTGAAGTTCAAGAAATCTTGGCGGCACGCGCAGCATCGGGCCGGATACACGGGCAGATATCTTGAGGTTTGTTTCCGGTTCTTCGATTTTCACGGTCAGCTTGCCACCGCGCGGAATGGCGGCATTGGCAACCAGCAACAGGTTGAGAATGAGCTTCACCCTGTTTTTTGGCATGAGAACCCGCGGGCCCTCCCAGGCAAACTCTGCTTTTTCGCCATTCATATATTGATTGGCGACATTCTGCGCGTCGCCGGTATCGATCTGAACACCAGCTGATCCGGCGGCGCCGAACGCGATGCGGGCAAATTGCAGCCTCGCCGATGCTGTCCGGGCGCTCTGTTTGATCAGGTTCATCGCATCTTCATCGGCGCCGCCTTCTTCCAGCAGTTCCAGACCATTGTTGATGGCTCCGACCGGAGAGATGATGTCGTGGCATACTTTGCTGCAAAGCAATGCGGCAAGATCGGCGGCGGAAAGGTTAAAAATCATATCGCGGGTCTCGCTGACGGTTGGTTTCAGTGTCCAATACATTCTGTGCGAATCATGCACATGCCTTGTCCAGTTGGTTACACAGGCTTGGCAGGGCGGGCAACAAATGCCCCGGCTGATCAAATAGCTGCCTCAAGCCCTTTTGCCGCCATCTTTACCCTTAACCATGACACAACACATCGGCATTATTGTAGACCGATGCGGCCACAAGAGCTGCGACAACGGGATAAGGCGCCAATCGGCAAATCAGGATCGCACACAGCGACAGAGGTTAACATGGCGTCATTTCAATCTGCCCGCGCAACATTCCTGACTGTTCTGGCGAGCATTTTCTTATTCGTTTCCACTTGGCAATCGTCGGCAAGGGCGGAAAACGGCTATTCCCTCGATGAAATTGTCAATACTGGACACAGTTTCTTCGGCTCAACTTCTGGCGGCCTGGCAACGGTCATTGAGAAGATATTCTCGAGCTACGGCCTGCCAAATGGATACATCCTCGGCGAAGAAGGCAGCGGCGCCGTTGTGGGTGGTTTGACCTATGGCGAGGGCACACTTTACACGAAAAACGCCGGCGATCACAAACTGTTCTGGCAGGGACCATCGATTGGCTGGGATTTTGGCGGCCAAGGCGACCGCACCATGATGCTGGTTTACAACATGGCGGATGTGAATCAGGCTTACGGACGGTTTGGCGGTGTTTCCGGGTCTGCCTATTTCCTGGCGGGCGTCGGTTTTACCGTGCTCAAACGCAATGAAGTTCTGCTGGTTCCAGTCCATACCGGCGTTGGCGCCCGTATCGGTGTCAATTTGCGCTATCTCAAGCTCACTGCCCAGCCGACCTGGAATCCGTTCTGATCTGCGGGTGTTGAGCACAAACATTGATCCGGGTGCGGGATTTCTTTAATCCCACAGTCGTGAGAGAAATGCCGACCGCAACTGGAAACCGGCCTTGGTTCAGTCCTTCTTGTTCTTTGCACTTGGTTTTTTGGCGGCGGCATTCCTTGCGATTGCCGTGACGCCAGCCATTTGGCAGCGCGCCGTTATCCTGACACGCAAGCGTATTGAAGCTTCCACTCCATTGACACGAAACGAGTTGCAGGCTGACAAAGACCAGCAACGGGCGGAATTTGCCATGGAGCTGCGCAAGGTGGAAATGCGCGCCAAGGCAAGAGGCGAAAAACTGACACAGGCGCAGATCGACATCGTGCAGCTTGATACTGAAAAAGCGGCCTTGTCCGTCGAATTGGGTAAAACAGAACTCAAGCTGTCTGACCGCGAGCAAAGCATCGTGAGCCTCAAGGCAGAATTGGCAAAAGAAATCGAAAATGCGGCCACGCTGCGAGCAACGCGTGACGAACTGACAAAAATCGTCGAAAGCAGTGCGAAACTGATCCATGACAATGAAGTTGAAATCAATTCACTGAAGACGGAATCTGACAGCCGCAGGATCGAGATCGCGTCCTTGGCCAGTGAACTTGAAATGCAGATTGCCCATGCTGCCAATCTGAATGGCACAATTGCCGCGGCAGAGCAGGATTTGCGGTCGGCTGCAAACCAGCTGCGGGCAGCAAAAGAAGAAATACGGCACGACAAGCGCCGCATCGGCGATGCCGAGAAAAAGATCGAAAGGCTGTCAGCGCAGGCCGCAGATCGTGCAGAACGCCTTGAAAGGCGCGAGGAGGAAATTGAACGCCTCAAAGAACAAATCAAGGTGCTCACGTCCGAGCGCAATGATTTGGACCGCAAGCACGCATCGGCCGAGCGGCAGCGTACGCATCTCCAGAGCCAAAACGCCGCGATTTCTTCGCGGCTCGCCACTATTGGCGGTGTCGACGCAGCGGCGCAGGCAGACTTCAGTGTTTTGCGCGAAACGATCCGTGATATTGCTGCCCGGATTGTCGTTTCCACGGCTGTTGATGAAGGCGCCGAGTCGCCGATTCCGGCGATCCTTTTGCAAGCAGAGAAAATCGCCCCTGCCAAGAAAACCGGTCAGGAATTGCCGCCCAGTCTGGCAGAACGGATCCGGGCGCTGGAGCAGGTGGCCCGGCGCGGCTGATTGCGGCTCTCAGCGTGCGTGACTGCTGGCCATGTACATGGCGATGCCGGACGCCGTGGCGACATTCAGGCTGTCAAAGTTGCTGTTGATCGGGATTCGGTATGTTTGGAGTCGATCCATAACAGCCGGCGGCAGCCCGTGCCCTTCACTGCCCAGGACCAGCGCGCGCCGGCCGGTTTTCGGCAATGCGCTGATATCGGATTTGCCAGATGGCGACAGCGCGGCGAACTGGAAGCCAAGCCTGTCAAGTTCACCGGCAATCTCTTCAAATGACACGCCATAGGCCCAGGGCACGGTCAGAACACCGCCGACAGATACTCTGATCGCCTTGCGATAAAGCGGATTACAACATTGTTCGTCCAACAAAACGGCATTTGCGCCAAAAGCTGCGGCGTTCCGGAAAATTGCCCCGACATTGTCGTGGTTGGAGATGTTCGACATGATGACTGCCAGACAATCTTCCGGCAGACCTTTCATGATTTTCAATGTATCGCGTGAGAGCCTTGGCCGCCCTGTCGCCAACACACCGCGGTGCACATGAAAGCCGGCAATCTGGTCCATAATCGATTGATTGGCGACGTAAACGGGAACATCGGGCGAAAACATATCCAGCACCGCCTGCATTCCGTTCACGCGGTTTTCCAGGAGCAAGATTGATTGTGCTTCGAAATGGTTCGATTTCGCCAGACAAGTCAAAACGACTTTGCCTTCCGCTATGAAACTGCCTTCGCGCCCGACAAGGTCCCGTTCGCGCAGGGCCTTGTAAGGCGCAATGCGCGGATCATCCGCATTTTCGATGATGTGCAGCAATGAAAATCCGCCGTAAAATGTTATCGCTTATGGCGCGTAGACTTTGCAGAGGGAATTCAAAACTGTTTTCGCGTCGTCAGACGCAGACTTGTAAAAAATCGTCTGGCCATCCCGGCGCGTTGAAACAATTCCCACGCTACGCAGTTTGGCCAAATGCTGCGACAATGCCGATTGGCTTAACTGCACTTTTTGAGCGAGTGCATTGACCGAGAGTTCTCCCTGGAAAAGGTGACTCATGATCATCAAGCGTTTCTGGTTCGCAAGCGCGCTCAGCAATCGCACTGCAAGATGAGAAACCGGTTCGAGTTCTTCCGGTGTCATGGATGTCCCTTCAAATGGCAGGCTATTATTTCTGGTTTTGTTTCCGTGCCATTATGGGACGTGACCATAATTGGCGAATCGAAAAAACAAAGCGAAAAGTGAAACAATTTGAAAAAAAATCATGAACGCTGCGTTCGATAAACACAAACCGCACAAAATCAATCAATTTCCTTCATTTCAACATATGGCTGTATAAGTCAGATTTGGTTGCAATCTTGTTTGAAAACCAGACTCTATACTTTTTAACGCCACAATCGAAGTCGATCCCTTCTGAATCGATGCTGGAAATGTTGAATCGCGGTGTAACGCGCCCAATGCTGTTTTCGAGAAAATTTCGAACCTGCATGTAATGCTCGCCGATCAACTCAGCAATGACCTGGCTCTCATCGAACATCGCATCGTCAATGGCGGGCGACGTCAAGTCTGTGCCCGACAATTCAAAGGCTTGGCCAAAACCGCCATTCAGACTGGCAGATTGAATCGCGAGCTTGACGAAGTTGAAATCTGCGAAGCCTGCGTACAGTCTTGCTTTGGGATTTTTGCGCAGGAAGCGGTCAGCGGCCCGCATGTCTGCGGCGTGTCCCTTTTCGACAAACGTGGCGTTGCAGGCAAGCGAGATTCGCGGATGGGCCAAAGCGTCGCCCTTGCCGGGCTCTCCCACCAGCAGGCTGCAGCGCGGATCGGCTTGCAGGCACTTGGTGTGAAAGGAGAGGTTGGAAATCAGTGTCAATGGCATTCCTACCGGGTCAGTGGCCAGCGAAACGCGGCTGGCGTATGGCCGTCCGTCGCGAGGATCAATGACTGCAATTGTGCCGAACTGCGCCGCGCGGACTAGCGTTTTTGCAAGGCGGATCGCTTCTGGTGTGGTTTGACGGATTGGACTTGGCTTGCTTTGAGGCGATTCAGCCATGGTATTGGCCTCCTTATGGCGCATGTGCGATTGCGGGCCGCAAATTCACCGTGCTATTCAAGCCTATCGTTGTGCATCCTGGCGCGCCAGTTTTGAAAGCATTTCCATGACAGACATTTCCCAATCCGCAGTGCTTGACGCCTTGCGTGCCGTCAAGCTTCCCGGCGGACAATCCGATATTGTCGCCGCAGGGCAAGTGTCGGGCATATTCATTGCCAATGGCAAAGTGTTTTTCTCGATCAATGCGCCCGCCGACGAGGCGCAGGCATACGAACCGGTTCGCGTCGCGGCCGAGGCGGTTGTGAAAAAGCTGCCGGGTGTTACCAGCGCTGTTGCGGCCCTGACGGCCGAGAAAAAAGCCGGAAGCGCTGCATCGGTTCCGCAACAGCAGGGCCGCGCGCCCGCAAAACAGGGGGTGCCGGGCGTCGGCGCAATCATCGCAGTCGCGTCCGGAAAGGGTGGCGTTGGCAAGTCAACGACCGCTGTCAACCTTGCTTTGGCTTTGAAATCCAATGGCTTGCGGGTCGGCATCCTGGATGCAGACATTTACGGGCCGTCGATGCCAAGGCTGATGGGGCTGAAAGGGCGGCCGCAGACGGTCGATGGCCGGATCATTCAGCCAATGGAAAATTATGGCGTCAAGGTCATGTCCATGGGGTTCCTGGTGGATGAAGAAACGCCAATGATCTGGCGGGGCCCGATGGTGATGTCGGCTTTGACGCAGATGCTGCGCGAGGTGAACTGGGGCGAACTGGATGTGCTGGTCGTCGACATGCCGCCGGGCACGGGCGATGCGCAGCTGACAATGGCGCAGCAAGTGCCGCTGGCCGGCGCAGTCATCGTATCGACGCCGCAGGATCTGGCGCTGATTGATGCGCGCCGGGGCGTCGGGATGTTCCGCAAAGTGAATGTTCCGGTGCTCGGCATCGTTGAAAATATGAGCTATTTTATCGCGCCGGACACTGGCAAGCGCTACGATATCTTTGGCCATGGCGGGGCGAGGGCGGAAGCGGAACGGATCGGCGCGCCATTTCTTGGTGAAGTGCCGCTGGATATGGCGCTGCGCGAAAACTCCGACAATGGCACGCCGCTGACAGCGACCGAACCGGACGGTGTGCACGCCGCCATTTACCGCAGCATTGCCACTAAGGTCTGGTCGGAAGTGCAAGCCGCGAAAGCCGGTGGACAGGCAGCGCCCGCAATTGTGTTTGAATAATCAATTGTGATATTCACCTATTCAAATGTATCGCGAAACGGGCATCGAAATATCCTCGAATTCCGTTCGCAAATGACGATGAAACCTGAGCAAAGGTATCACGAACCATGTCTGCGACCAGTTCACCAGAAACACTTTCGCCGATCACCGACCCGACAGCCATGTTTTCGCAGGCGCGTGCTGCCAGCGATCTGATGAAATCGCTGTCAAACGAAACGCGGCTGCTCATCTTGTGCCTGTTGTCATCGGGTGAAATGACGGTGACGCAGCTGGAGGGCAAGCTTCAGATCCCGCAAGCCTCGCTTTCGCAGCAGCTGGCGCGGCTGCGCAACGAACGGCTGGTGCAGACACGCCGCGATGGGCGGATGATTTATTACTCGATTGCAGATCCTCGCGTGTCATCCGTCGTGTCGACACTCTACGGGCTTTACTGCGGCGTTTGATCAGGCCTGCATCGCATATTGGTAAAGTGTTGCGGCGCGCGAGCCGGAGAGGCAGTAGCCGAGAGCAGGTGTTGCCTGCGTCGCTGCGGTCTTCATCTGCATGACAGTATCCATCGTCAATTGGCCACTGACCGGTATGTAGTGGAACGCAAGTCCCGCTTTTTCGGCTGAGGCTTTGATTACATCATGATTTGTCTGGCCCCAACCCTCATTGTCCGGGCGGTTGCAGATCAGAGTCTTGAAACCCGCCTTGACGATTTCCGCAATGTCGGTGACCGCAATCTGGCCGGTGACGGAGAAGTCTTTCGAAATCGGGGTGAGCTTCACATTGGTCTCCGGGTTCAGGGTTTGGCGAAAACGTTGCCGTGTTTGAGCGTGCGTCCGATGATCAGGCCAGCGATCATGGCGCCGACAAAGGCGAGAGTGCCGATGCCGCCGAAGCCGAGCGCTGGAATCGCGCCGCCTGGGCAAAAGCCGGAAATGCCCCAGCCAATGCCAAAGGCGGCCGATCCGCCAACCAGGGACGCATCAATGGCGCGCTTGGCCGGCACAGAGAACGTAGGTTCGAACACCGGTGTTTCAAGCGCGCCGAATACAAGCCGGTAGCCAATGAAGGTTGTGATCAAGGCGCTGGCCATGACCACCAGAAGGCTTGGGTCAAAGGAGCCGAATGGGTCGAAGAAGTTGATGACCTTGGCTGGGTTGGCCATGCCGGAAAGAGCTATGCCGAGGCCAAAAATCAAGCCGGCAAGAAGGGCAGTGAGGTTTTTCATGCCTGCCCCCAGATGTGACGGATGAAATAGACAGTCACGAAGGTGAAAACCATGAAGGTGATGGTTGCAACGATGGAGCGTTTCGAAAGGCGGGCCATGCCGCAGACACCATGACCGGAGGTGCAGCCGCCGCCATAGGTGACGCCGACACCGACGATCAGCCCGCCGAAGATGAGAGTCCGCGTGGAAACCGGCACGCCAAATTCGATTTCATTGCCAAGCCCCAGCCAGATGAGCGGTGCCGCAATACAGCCGATGGTGAAGGCGGCGCGCCAGAGCCAGTCGCTTTCAAATGGCGGCAAAATGCCAGCCAATATACCGGTCATGCCGGCGATGCGGCCATTGAACCACATCAAAAGCACGGATGACAGGCCGATCAGGACGCCACCGATGAGCGACATGAGAGGTGTGAATTCGGTTTCCATAAATAGTCCTTATAGGTGGAAAGCAGTTCTTAAATCGGGCGGGTCAATTCTATCGCCATAAGTCCAGATACCGGGTCAACAGCCAAGGAAACTTTTTCTCCGGAATTGGGGTGCGGCGATTGCTTTCATCCAGCGACGCGGTGCTAGAGCCACCCTCCATCGCAGGTGAATTCCTGCCCAGTGCAAAAGCGCGAGTCGTCGGCTGACAGGAACATGACCAGATTGGCGATGTCTTCCGGTTGGATAAGGCCTGCCATCGCCTGGTGCTCATCCAGGGTTTTCTGGCCTGCGGCATCGAACCACAGTTCTTTCTGGCGAGCGGTCATGACCCATCCCGGATAGAGTGTGTTGATGCGCACGCCCGCTTTGCCAAGCTCCATCTGGAAGGATTTGGTCAGGCCATGCACCGCCGCTTTTGCGGTGGTGTAGGCGGGCAGGGTCGCCATCTTCAACTTCCAAGAGGTCGAAGAAAAGTTGATGATCGCGCCAGACTTTCTCTCAATCATCTGTGGGGCGACCGCCTGAATGGCAAAAAACATATGGCGCAAGTTCACCGCCATGCGCTCATCCCAATAGGCCGGTGTGACATCGCGCCACTCGTGGCGCTGGTCATGAGCGGCGTTGTTGATGAGGATGTCTGCGGGAGCGAGCGCTGCCCTGAGTGCGGCCAGCCCCGATTTCAAATCATCAATGTTGCGCAGATCACATCGCACGGCATGTGCCTTGACGCCGGATTTGCAAAGCTGGTCCGCTAGCGTTTTTCCTGCCTCGGCGTCAATATCGAGAATGCCGACATGGGCACCGTTGCGGGCGAACGCTTTGCTGACCGCCTCCCCGATGCCGCCAGCGCCGCCGGTGACATAAGCGACCTTGTCTTTGAGGCTGGGGAAAGTTGCAGGCGTCATTGAAGTCTCCCAAGGCGTCGCGTTCACAATGACTTAGCGTCAGCTGGCGATTTCGCCAATATGTTTGACCATTTGGTCGAAAAAATTGCATCTGCGTCCGTTTTGCCCTCTTGCCAAGCCCTGACAAAGGGTCTTCGATGCCTGCCAGTCCGGGGAGGGTAGGCCCCGAACGCGTTCCGTAACGAAAGGTAAAAACCAATGTCGGGAACTTTCACCAAACTTCTTGCGGCAACCGCACTGATGTCCGTCTTGGGCACAGGCGCTTACGCAAAGACGCTCGTCTATTGCTCGGAAGGCTCGCCGGAGAATTTCTCGCCGTCGATCAATACAACCGGAACTTCGCTGGATGCTGCGCGGCCGGTTTACAACAAATTGGTTCAGTTCACGCCAGGTTCGACAACGGTTGAGCCGGCTTTGGCTGAGAAATATGAGATCTCTGCAGACGGCAAGGTCATCACGTTCAAGCTGCGTGCCGGGGTCAAGTTTCACTCCGGTGTCAACGGATTCACGCCAACGCGCGATCTGACAGCTGAAGACGTCATCTGGTCGTTCGAGCGCATGTGGAAGGCCGAACACCCCTATTCCAAAGTGTCGGCTGGCTCTTATGACTATTTCAACGATATGGGCATGCCAGACCTGCTGGACTCCATCGTCAAGGGCGCAGACGACCTTACAGTCGTGATGACGCTCAAGGAGCCGAATGCTCCAATCCTGGCAAACCTTGCGATGGATTTTGCGACGATCCACTCGGCAGAATATGCCAAGTTCCTGTCTGACAAGGGAACACCGGAACAGTTTGACCAGATCCCGGTCGGAACTGGGTCGTTCTCTTTTGTCGATTATCAAAAGGACGCCGTCATTCGCTACAAGGCATTTGAAGGCTGGGCAGGCAAACCGAAGGTGGACGATCTTGTGTTTGCCATCACGCCCGATGCCACAGCCCGCAAGGCCAAGCTTGAGGCCAATGAATGTCAGATCATGATTGCGCCAAACCCGGCTGATCTTGAGGCACTCAAGGCCAATGCGGATGTGGCGGTTCTGGAACAGGCCGGTCTCAACATCGGTTATCTGTCGATGAACGTGACCAAGCCGCCGTTCGACAAAGTGGAAGTTCGCCAGGCGATCGCCATGGCCATCGACAAGGATGCGATCCTGAAAGAAGTCTATCAGGGCGCCGGCCAGCGGGCGAAAAACCCGATCCCGCCGACCATGTGGTCGTATGACGACGCGACGGTAGACTATGAGTATAATGTCGACAAAGCCAAGGAAATGCTCACTGCCGCCGGTGTGACAGCGCTTGAGACCGACCTTTGGTATATGCCGGTGCAGCGCCCGTACAATCCGAACGGCAAGCGCATGGCCGAAATGATGCAATCTGATCTTGCCAAGGTTGGCGTCAATGCCAAACTGGTTTCCTACGAGTGGGGCGAATACCGCAAGCGGTTGCAAGCGGGCGAGCACCAGATGGGCCTGCTGGGCTGGACCGGCGACAATGGCGATCCGGACAACTTCTTCTTCCTGGCCGGCTGCGACAAGGACGGAAAACCGGCGGGGCAAAACCTGTCGAAAATCTGCGATGCCAAATTCAACGAAGACATGATGAAGGCACGCACGCTGACCGACCAGGGCGAGCGCACCAAGCTCTATCAGGAAATGCAGAAGATCCATCATGACAACGTCATGTGGATGAACATCGCGCACTCGACCGTGTTTGAACCGACGCGCAAGAGCGTGTCCGGATACAAGGTCTCGCCGTTTGGAGCGCACGAGTTCCAGAACGTCGATATCGCCGAGTAACACACAGGACCAAGGGCAGGGGAAACCCTGCCCTTGGTCCGTTTTCCGGCGGGGCTCATGTTCACCTATCTCCTCAAACGTCTGGCGCTGACGATCCCGACTTTCATCGCGCTGATGTTCATCACGTTCATGATGATCCGGCTGGTGCCTGGCGATCCGATTGAGGTGAGGCGCGGCGAGCGCGGCATTGACCCCGAACGTCTGGCGGAACTGCGCCACGAGATGGGGCTGGACCAGCCTGTCTGGAGGCAGTTTTACGATTATGTCTATGGCATTTTGCACGGCGATTTCGGCATCTCGCTGGTGTCCAAGACGCCGATCCTCGAAGAATTTTTGAAGCTGTTTCCTGCAACGCTGGAGCTGACGATTTGCGCCATGCTGTTTGCGGTGCTGCTGGGCGTCCCAGCTGGCGTGATCGCAGCTTGGCGGCGCGGCGGGATTTACGACCAATCGCTGATGGGGCTGGCGCTGACCGGCTATTCGATGCCGATATTCTGGTGGGGACTGATTCTGATATTGATCATGTCGAATACGCTCGGGCTGACGCCGGTTTCGGGGCGCGTTGATCTGATCAAATATTTCTATCCGCCAGTGACCGGCTTTGCACTGATCGACTCGGTGTGGTCCGGACAAAAGGGCGCATTCTGGGACGCGGTGCGGCATTTGATTTTGCCGACAATTGTGCTCGGCACTGTGCCTCTGGCAGTCATCGCGCGGATGACGCGCTCGTCGATGCTGGAAGTTCTGGAGGAAGATTATGTGCGCACGGCGCGGGCGAAAGGCTTGTCGACGCGGCGGGTGATCGGCGTGCACGCGCTGCGCAATGCGCTGATCCCGGTGGTGACGGTGATCGGATTGCAGGCTGGCACATTGCTGGCCGGCGCGGTGCTGACGGAGACGATCTTCTCCTGGCCAGGCGTTGGCAAATGGTTGATTGAATCGATCGGGCGGCGCGACTATCCGGCCCTCCAGGGCGGCATCATGCTGATTGCCACAATTGTCATCGTCTTCAACCTTTTGATCGATTTCATCTACGGTCTTATCAACCCGAGGATCCGGCATGGCTGACGTGACCCATGAGGCCATCAAAGCGCCGCCCGGACGGTTTGCCGCATTCTGGAGCGCATTCAAGGAAAACCGCGGCGCGGTCGCTGGCCTGGTCATTCTTGGATTCATCATTTTCTGCGCCGTATTCGCCAATGTCATCGCGCCGCACGATCCGCTGGAGCAATATCGCGGCTTTACCAAACTGCCGCCGTCATGGTTCGACAAGGGCGATCCGCGTTTTTTGCTGGGCACTGATGCGCTGGGGCGCGACATGCTTTCGCGGCTGATGCACGGGGCACGGATATCTCTGTTTATCGGCGTGGCTGTCATGGCTGTCTCGATGGTCTTCGGTGTTGCATTCGGGTTGTCGTCTGCTTGGTTTGGCGGGCTCTATGATGTCATAGTTATCCGCGTGATGGATTTGATTGTTTCGATTCCCAGTCTCGTCCTGGCGATCCTGATCATGGCAGTGCTGGAACCGAGCCTGATGAACACGATCATTGCGGTGACGATTGTCTACCTTCCGCGCTACGTGCGGCTGGTGCGTGCCTCCGCGCTGGCGGAATTACCGAAGGACTATGTGACGGCCGCGAAGGTGTCCGGCGTCAAGCCGTTCCGGCTGATGACCAAGACTGTGTTTCCCAACTGCGCGGCCCCCCTGATCGTGCAGGGCGCGCTCGGCATTTCGGACGGCATGCTGGAGGCGGCAGGGCTTGGCTTCCTTGGCCTCGGGGCGCAGCCGCCGATGGCCGAGTGGGGTTCGATGCTGGCGGACGCGCGCGAATTCATCACCGCTGCGCCGTGGATCATGTTGATGCCCGGCCTGGCGATCCTCATTACCGTGCTGTGTATCAATCTGGTCGGCGATGGATTGCGCGATGCGCTCGATCCGAAACTGAGGAGGTCATGATGTCCCTTCTCGAAATCCGTGATCTGACTGTCACATTCGCCACCGGTTCCGGCCCGTTCAAGGCGGTGGACGGCGTCGACCTGTCGATCGACCCGGGTGAAGTGGCGGCGATTGTCGGCGAGAGCGGGTCGGGCAAGTCGGTCGCCATGCTGGCGCTGATGGGGCTGCTGCCAAAGACTGCGACGGTTACGGCCAAGAAGATGGAGTTCAACGGGCATGACCTGATGGGGCTCGACATCAAGGCGCGGCGCAAGATCACCGGCAAAGACATGGCAATGATCTTTCAGGAGCCGATGACCAGTCTCAACCCATGCTTCACTGTCGGCTACCAGATCGGCGAGTCATTGAAGACTCATATGGGCATGGACAAGGCGCAGCGCCGGGCGCGCTCGGTGGAGCTGCTCAATCAGGTCGGCATCCCCGAACCGGAGCGGCGGCTGGCTGCATTTCCGCACCAGCTTTCGGGCGGGATGAGCCAGCGGGTGATGATCGCGATGGCGATTGCCTGTCATCCAAAATTGCTGATCGCTGACGAGCCGACGACAGCGCTGGATGTGACGATACAGGCACAGATCCTCGACCTGTTGGTAACGCTGCGCGAAAAGACCGGCATGGCGCTGGTGCTGATCACCCATGACATGGGCGTGGTGGCCGAAACGGCCGAGCGCGTTGTGGTGCAATATGCCGGACAGCAAGTGGAGCGGCAGAGCGTGCGCGATCTCTTCCGCACCCCGCGTCATCCTTATACCGCAGCGCTGTTGTCTGCCTTGCCGGACCGGGCGCAAGGGGCGCGGCTCTTGGCCATTCCGGGCGTGGTTCCCGGGCTGTTCGACAAGCCAACCGGCTGCCTCTTCAACCCGCGCTGCAGCCGCGCCGATGATTTGTGCCGGACGGTCGTGCCGCCAAGGCAGGGGCCGGACCTGGGCGAGGCGTTGTGCCACTATCCGGTGCGTGAACATGAGGCAGCGGCATGAACGCCATCGTCACCGCCACCGACATCAAGCGCTACTACAAGGTCAAGAAGGGCGTGTTCTCCGCGCCGATGGAATTGAAGGCGCTCGCCGGCGCGAGTTTCACTGTCGAAGCGGGCAAGACACTGGCAGTCGTCGGGGAATCGGGCTGCGGAAAATCGACGCTGGCGCGCGTGTTGACGATGATTGAACCGGCAAGCGCTGGACATCTGGTGATCGATGGCAAGACGGTGACCGGAGCCGATAGCGATATGCTGAAATCGCTGCGCTCGACGGTGCAGATCGTGTTTCAGAATCCTTATGGTTCGCTCAATCCGCGGCAGAAGATCGGCGATATCATCGAAGAACCGCTGATCATCAACACCACGCTTTCGGAAGCAGAGCGCAAGGAAAAAGTTGCGGCGATGCTGAAGGAAGTGGGCCTCAGGCCCGAACATTCCGGGCGCTATCCGCACATGTTTTCCGGCGGACAAAGGCAACGTATCGCCATTGCAAGGGCGCTGGTGCTGAACCCGAAAGTGTTGGTGCTGGACGAGCCTGTGTCGGCTCTGGATGTTTCCATTCAGGCGCAGATTTTGAACTTGCTTGGCGACCTGCAGGAGCGGTTGGGGCTCACCTACATTTTCATCAGCCATGATCTGGCCGTGGTGCGCCATGTGGCGGATGATGTGATGATCATGTATCTGGGCCGGCCGGTCGAGATGGCCTCGGCAGAAGAGGTGTTCACCAACCCGAAGCATCCCTATACGCGGGCGCTTTTATCAGCAACGCCGGTCGCCGACCCGGAGCGGCGCGGCAAGCGGATCAAACTTGTGGGCGAATTGCCCTCGCCTTTCAACCCGCCGCAGGGCTGCGCGTTCAATCCGCGCTGTTCCTATGCAAGGGATGTGTGCCGGCAAACTGCGCCGGAAATGGTGAAGGCGGGGGCGGCTGAGGTGGCTTGTTTTGGCGTGGTTGAAGGGTGGGTTGGCTGAAATGTCAGTAGTCACTTCTGCATTTTGCAACCAACAAGCCATCATTTGTCGGTTGATAGACTAGTCGATGCTGCTGGTCTATGCGGCGCGACCAATACCCTTTCAGATCTCCTCGCAAAGGTTCGGGTTTCCCGGTGCCATGAAACGGCGTTCGCAGGCACTCCTTTAGGAGTGCATTTATCCGGACGGTGAGCTTTGGATTGGCCGTCTGCCAGTATTGATACTCGTCCCAAGCCGTTTCGCTGAATATCAGCCTCACTCGATCAACGTCCGTTCCACGCCTTTGCCGGCTTCCAGTTCAGCGATGCTGTCAAGTAGCCGCTTCGCATCGACCGGGTGCTTGAGCAGGTAATTGGTTTCCTGCCAGGAGGCGAAATCTTCCAGCGACATCAAGACTGCCGACGGCTTGCCGCCCTCACGGGTGATGATGACCGGCTCATGGTCATTGTTGACGCCGTCAATGGCGGCGGCGAGGTTTTTGCGGAGGTTGGTGAAGGATGTGGTGCGCATGGGAACTGTGTACCGGGATATGTACAGAATTGCAAGAATTAAACATCCAGCCGTCGCGCCGGTTCAATGAAAAGCCGGTCGCTGCACTGATTGATCGCAAATCAGATTCAAAGCTCAAGAGGTATTTGGCAGGTCCGATACGTCGAGCATGAGATTGTGGCATTCGAGCAAGATATCATCGACATCGTGAATGGGATGCTGGCGGAAGCCGGGTGGGCGGCCGGGGCGAAAGGGTGACAGGCGGGTGATTTTTCGCGTTGTTCCGCCCCGCAAAACGCTATCGCGCCTTGCCTGCCAGCGGGCAAGGCGGCGGGCTTGTGCGGGTAGATTATCGAGCGCGCGCTGCAATGCCTGCAGGCGGCGGATGAGTTGAACTGCGCTGATCGGATGTTCGCTTGAAGGCGCCGATACAAGCACAAATGCAGGATTGATGAAACCCGGAACGCTGATGCGCGGCATTGGTCCGGCTTCAAAATCCGGCTCTTCAAAAGTGTAACTCTTGAGCGGATCGATGAGGCAAAAGGCCGGAATGCGCGCATCTGCGTCGCGCGGGGAAAGGCCCT
>JBAVTG010000083.1:0-1920 GCA_049696015.1 Rhizobiaceae bacterium
AACGAATAGGGCGATGGGTTGATCAGCTTCAGGCGGCGCGAAATTTCCGATGGCGCAGTTTGACAGCGCTCATAAAATGTCTGCCCCGGCACAACCTCGAACAGATCGCCGCGGCGGAAACTCTCCATCGCCTTTTTGACGAGTTCCGCATATTCGCCCGGTTCATGGTCGCCGCGCCCGGGATTGTGCGTCGCCGGCACAAACGGCATATCCGCCGTCTCGCGCGACAAGCCGGACGTCGACTTGCCGCCTAGCTCGAAATCATAGCGCTCGTGCCAGGCCTTGGCCGAGTAATGGTCAACCACCAGCACTTCATCCGGCAGGAACAGCACGAGGTCGCGCTGGTCATCCGGGCGTTTCAGTTTGAATTTGATTGGATCAAACTGGAAGCAAAGATCGTATCCAAATGCGCCGTAGAGACCCAGCGAAGCATCAAGGTCCGAAAAGAACAGCGCCACGATCGAGCGCAGCACCGTGAACACAGACGGCACCCGTGAGCGTTCTTCCTCGGTAAATGTTCGGCTGGGCTCGGATACTTTGACCGTCAGCGCCTTTGCCGACACGTCCGTAACGCTCACATCGTCCGTCTTGCGCAGCACCGCCTCGATCCACGGCAAAATAATCTCGCCGCGCCCGTTCAGCGCCTCAATCACCATGTCGCGCCCACGTGCGGTGATCATCACCGGCGGATCGACTATGGCCGTGTCCCAGCGTGTATAGCGGCCCGGATACTCATAGTTGGACGAAAACACCGCGCCCCGCCGTGAATTGAGCGCATCGATATAGGCTTCGATAGCGCCCGCATAAGGCGTCGGGACTTTGGACCGCGTCACAGCAATGCCGCCGCCGGTCACATATTGTTCCGAACCATCTTCGAGTGTCACGACCATCCCGTTTCTCCAATCAATTGCCCGGGGGCCGGACTTTCCATAAACAAAAAGCCGCCCGGTTGTCCCGCTGCGGCCTACGTTTCAAATTCCAAACGCGCAAAGTCAGGAAGGCCGCGATCAGCGCGCCCGCCACCATGAATTTGCTGGGTTCAGAGTTTCCATCGGGACTTGATAGCGGGGAACGTCCACAGTTTCAACCGGGATTACGCCCCGCTTCCTCCGCGCCCGCTTACGATGCGCCAGTCAGCCGCTTACGGTCACAGTCAACGGCTGCCATAGAGATATTCCGGCAGCCAAAGTCCGATAGCCGGGAAGGTGTAAAGCAGCACCATCGCAAAAATCACAATGAGAATGAACGGCATGACGCCAGAGAAGATGTCGTTGATGGAGACATGCTTCGGCGCAACGCCCTTCAGGTAGAAGGGCGCCATGGCGACCGGCGGCGACAGGAAGGATGTCTGGATGTTGAGCGCGATCAACAGGCCGAAGAACAGCGGGTCGATACCGAAGTGATCAAGCAGCGGCAGGAAAATCGGCACGAAGATGACGATGATCTCGGTCCATTCCAGCGGCCAGCCGAGAACGAAGATAATCAATTGCGCAATCACAAGGAACCAGAATGGTGTCAGATCGAGCCCGATGACGAAATCCTTGATCACTTGGTCGCCGCCGAGAAGCGCAAAGACAGCGGAGAAGGTGAACGAGCCGACAAACAGCCAGCCGACCATGGCGGAGGTGCGGGCTGTGAGATAGACGGATTCCTTCAGCTTTGTGAAGTTCAGCGACCGGTAGGCGGCGGCGAGCAGAAGCGCGCCGAGTGCTCCGATGGCAGCTGCCTCGGACGGCGTTGCGAGCCCCATCAGGATCGCCCCGAGCACGCTGAGGATCAACAGCGCCAGCGGAACGAAAGATGTGAAAAGCTCATAGGCTACGGTGCTCCACGGCGCGCTTCGCTCTTCTTTGGGCAGTTTTGGCGCAAGCTCCGGCTTCCACCAGCACAGGACAATGACATAGAGCATGTAAAGGCTGG
>JBAVTG010000084.1:0-10347 GCA_049696015.1 Rhizobiaceae bacterium
CAGATTGCGCGCCAGGTCCTCGAACATTGCGGCCTGCGAGGCGTCAACCGCATGTTTTGCCAGAAACCGCTCATAGGGGTGGCGGCCGGGCTTGGGCATCAGGTCAGCGGCAACGATGTCGAACACATCTTCGAAATGATGGAGGATACCAAGCTGGCGCGCAGCATTTTCGGCGTGCGAGCGGTTGCCGTTGGTGAAAATGAACTTGCGGCCAGGCAGCGCCAGGATAGCCTCTCCCAGCGCCGGATTGGGCTCAAGCCACGAATAATCGATGTCATGGACTTTTTCGAGGAAGTCATCCGGATCGATTTCATGGTTGATCATCAACCCTTTGAGCGTCGTGCCGTGCTCAAGGTAAAACTGCTTCTGGATCTTGCGCGCTTCCTCGCGCGGCAGCTTGAGCAGCTGCGCCACATAGCTCGTCATTTTCACATCGATTTGCGAAAACAGGTTTGAATGATGCGGATAAAGCGTGTTGTCGAGATCAAACACCCAGCTGGTCACATGGCCGAAATCAGCCGGGTCGGGTGATTGGGCCTTGGGCGAAAGTTTCAGGGATTGTGCTTTGCTCATCGCCTGCCTATGCCATGAAAGCGCGCCGCGCGCATGGGATTTGTGAACGAAAATGGAAGCCTGGATCGGGATCACATTGGCTGCAGCTTTCCTGCAGAATGTGCGCTCTTCATTGCAAAAGCATCTCAAGGGCAAAATGGGCACGACCGGCGCAACATTCGTGCGCTTCGGCTTTGGCATGCCGTTTGTCTTGGCGCTTGTGGCGGTGCTGCACTGGCATGTCGGCTACGCGTTGCCGCCGTTGACGCCAAGGTTCTTGATCTGGATGGTCATTGGCGGCCTTGCCCAGATCGGTGCGACCTTTCTTTTGGTTCACCTCTTTTCCTATCGCAACTTTGCAGTTGGCACCGCCTATTCGCGCACCGAACCGGCACAAGCGGCCATCCTCGGGCTGTTGCTGTTGGGGGAGCGGATATCGGCGGGCGCTGTGATGGCCATCGGCGTGTGCGTGGCGGGCGTCATGCTGATTTCGGTGGCGCGCGCGCCACTGTCGCTGCGCACTCTTTTTGCTTCGCTCACTCATCGCACCGCGCTGATCGGACTGGCATCCGGCGCGCTGTTTGGCCTGTCGGCGATTTCATACCGTGCTGCATCGCTGTCGCTTGGCGGGCCCAATTTCTACATGCAGGCCTCGGTCACGCTTGCCTGTGTGATTTCGCTGCAAACGGTTTTGATGCTGGCTTGGATCGTTCTGCGCGAGCGGCATGAGCTGGCAAACATCGCCAAGGCATGGAAGCCCTCACTGATCACCGGCATGGCAGGCGCGACTGCATCCCTAGGATGGTTCACAGCAATGACGCTCCAAAACGCCGCCTTGGTCAAAGCTGTGGCGCAGGTTGAAATGCTGCTGACGTTTGCAACGGCGGTGTTCGTTTTCAAGGAAAAGATCAACCGCATCGAGGCGATCGGCTGCCTGATGGTTGCGGCAGGTGTGGTGTTGATTGTCCTCATACGCTGACGCCACGGCAGTTGCGTTAACCCAATTTGCGCAATTTCTTGGCTAGAGATTGAATCAACGCCACCGCTTCATGCATTATGGAAGCGAGGGGCATCACTGCGAAGACGGAGATCCGCCAAGATGGCAGGTGATCGATCCGGACGTTATACCCCTGTTTCGTCCTTGAGCCGCCGACACTTTCTGGGAGCGTTTCTGACGCTGGCCGCATGGCTGCAGCTTGCAAGGCCGGCACATGGCCGCGCGAAAGACGATGGCCAGACTGTTATCAAAGGCGGCTGGCTGTTGAAGCGGAGTGATCTGCCTTGATTTTCCCGGGCATTGACGCCTATCGCGCCTCGGGGTTTGGAGCGAAAGTCTGCGTCATCGGCACCGGTCCGGCCGGAATGGCTGTCGCATTGCAGCTTGCCCACGCCAAAATTCCGGTGGTGATGCTGGAGGCCGGTTCAGACGAAATCACAGACGACAGCCAGGAATTCTACAAGGGCGCAGTCGACGGCGATCACTACTTTGATCTCGACGTAACCCGCATCCGCCTGCTTGGCGGCTGTTCAAACCATTGGGCCGGTTGGTGCCGGGTCATGGATCAGCACGACTTTGAGCCGCGCCAGTGGATTGCCAATTCCGGCTGGCCGATCAGCCGCGCTGATCTGGAACCGTACTTTGAACAGGTCCACACAATGCTGGATCTGGAACCATTCCGCCCGAACATGAAGATCAGCGATGACATCGAATGGGTGCAGCTGATCAAAAGCCCGGCCGTGCACGTCGGCGAGAAATACCGGGCTGATCTTGAGGCCTCAAAGCTGATCGCCGTGGTGATGAACACAATGGCGAGCGACCTGACCGGTAACGGGACAGAGGTGACCGGCGCCAGCCTTTGGTCGCAGGGCAAAGATGCAGGCGCACTTGTGGCCGACCATTTTGTCGTGTGCACCGGCGGACTTGAAAATTCACGCCTGTTGCTGTGGTCCAACCATAAGTCAAACGGCGCAGTGGTGCCGCAGGCGGCAGCGCTCGGCAAATACTGGATGGAGCATCCGCAGTTCGAGCCGGCCGTAGCGCTGCTGTTTGATGAGAGCGCCTTTGAATGGGATGCGCAGGGCGAGGCGTTTTTTTCCCCTTCACCGCAAGCCATGGAGCGCCTTGGCATCATGAATTTCGGCGCGCGCCTGATCAAAACTCCCTATCGCGGCGTCAAAGGTCTGGTTGCCGATCTTGCCTGCTATGCGCCCGATATATCCGAATGGGTTGCCGCTGGCTTTGGCGCGCATCTGCGCTGTGCCGCTCAAATCTACCTCGGCTGGGAGCAGGCGCCAGTCGAAAGCAACCGGATAAGCCTCTCGGACAGCGACCGCGATCCGGCAGGAATACCGCGGATCGTGCTGCATTGGAAAAAGGGCGAGCTTGAGCGCAAAACCATGGTCGAGGGGCTGCGCCTGTTTGGCGATACCTTGGCGGCGTCAGATCTCGGGCGGCTGCGGTTCGAAGATTGGGTGCTCAACAACCAACCCTATCCGGATAATCAGGAAATTGCCGGCCACCACCACATGGGCGGCACGCGCATGGGCACCGACCCGCTGAAAAGTGTCGTTGACGCCAACTGCAAGGTGCATGGAATGAGCAATCTGTGGATCGGCGGTTCGTCGGTATTCACCACATCAGGCCAATGCAATCCGACAACGACTTTGACCGCGCTGGCGCTGCGGCTGGGGGATCATTTGGCGAAAGTGACTGGCGCTTGAGCCCTACGGCACGATCAGCGTGCCTGCGCCATGCTCAGTCAGAAGTTCCAGCAGTACCACGTGCGGCGTTTTGCCGTTGAGAATGACCACGCCCTCGACGCCGCGCTGAATAGCTTCGATGCAGGTTTCGACCTTGGGGATCATGCCGCCGGAGATCGTGCCGTCGGCAATCAGGCGGTGAGCCTCTGCGACGGACAATTCCTTGATCAGGTTCTTGTCCTTGTCGAGAACGCCGGGAACATCGGTGAGAAACAAAAGGCGCGAGGCCTTGACTGCACCGGCAATGGCGCCGGCGAAGGTATCGGCATTGATGTTGTAGGTATGCCCATCGCGCCCAGGTGCGACCGGCGCAAGCACCGGGATCATTTCCGAATGTGCGAGCAAGTCCAGCAGCGTCCGGTCAACCTCGACCGGCTCACCGACAAAGCCGAGATCGAGCACACGCTCGATATTGGAATCGGGATCGCGGAATTTCTTCTGGGCCTTTTCGGCAAACACCATGTTGCCATCCTTGCCGCAAAGGCCAATTGCCCACTCGCCCTCGGCATTGATGAGCGCGACGATTTCCTTGTTTATCGAGCCTGCCAGAACCATTTCGACGATTTCGACTGTTTTCTGATCGGTGACGCGCAGACCGCCCTCGAACTTGGACTCGATGCCCATGCGTGTGAGCATCGCGCCGATTTGCGGACCGCCGCCATGCACAACAATCGGGTCGATGCCCGATTGCTTCAAAAGCGCGATATCGCGCGCAAACGCCCGGCCAAGCGAAATGTCGCCCATGGCATGGCCGCCGTATTTAACCACAATGGTCTTTTTCTCGTAGCGCTGCATATAGGGAAGCGCTTCGGCCAGAAGCCGGGCCTGCAATTCGCCTTCGGTTACAGTTGTGGCCATGAGAGCAATTCCTGAATTCGTGTCGCGGCGTCTTTAGGAAAAATCGCCCGGAAGGGCAATGACGCTTTTGCCGGACATCGACTTGTCACATGTGGGAGGCTAAGTCTGACCGAAACTGCGGGAAGATCATGCGTTTCACGAAAATCGTCACACTCACCGACATCCACATCCTGCCGGACGGCAAAAGAATTATTGGAATTGACCCGATAGAGCGGCTTGAAAAGGCAATTGCCCACATCAACCGCACACAAGCGGACGCACAGCTTTGCGTCATCACTGGTGATCTGACCCATTTTGGCGACGCCCAGTCCTATGCCATTTTAAAGCGTCTGCTTGCGCAACTGAAGATCCCGTTGAAAATACTGATCGGAAATCATGACAAGCGTGATGCATTTCTTGAGGCATTTCCGGTGAATGGGACTGACGCCAGGGGCTTCGTACAGTTTGCCGTCATACTTGGGGGCTATAACCTGATCGGATTGGACTCACTCAACCAGCCGCTGATTGAAGGCACCCGCAAAGGCGCGGGCAATCTCGACGGCGGGAGGCTGGATTTCCTCAGCCATGCGCTAGAAAATTCCGGCGGGTTGCCATCCGTTATCTTCCTGCACCATCCGCCTTTCTACACAGGCTTTCCTGGCATGGATGTCATCAAACTGATGGACAGTCAGGTTTTTCTTTCCAGTCTCAAAGGCCATGATGTGCGCCAGATCATTTGCGGCCATATCCACCGGTCCATCAGCGCCTCCTGGCACGGAATTCCGGTCACGGTATACAAAAGTCTCGTCGACCAGATGCCGTTTGACCTCGAAAGCCTCGAGACATCGCTGGCGATACCGGAGCCGCCGGCCTATGGCGTGATCCTGCTGGGGCCGGACACCGTGGTCTGCCATTCGATCGAGTACATGAGCGAGCTTGCCGATGGCCAGACGCATGAATTCCTAGCCTATACATGACCTGATCAAGCAAAGTTGATTTTGTAGCCGGGCATGTCATGTTCAAGACACGGCTGGATTGCCGGACGGGTTATCAATGAACGCTGACGAACTTGCATCACTGCTGCCGCGTATCGCGCTGAAGGATCGCGCGGCGTTCGACCGGCTGTATGCCCTTGTTGCGCCGAAACTTTTCGGCGTGCTGCTTCGTATTCTTGTTCAGAGAAGTGAAGCGGAAGATGCGTTGCAGGAAGTCTTTGTCAAAATCTGGTCGCGGGCCGACCGCTATGCGCAAAGCGACGCGTCAGCGCTTGGCTGGCTGTGCACGATTGCGCGCAACCACGCCATCGACAAGATACGAGCAAGGCAGAGACCCGCGCAGCCGATTGACGAGGCGTTCGATATTGCCGACGAGTCTCCGGACCCGGAACGCATGGCAGTCAACGCCAGTGAAGGGCGGCGGATCGATAGCTGCATGGAACAATTGGGCGCGGACAGGGCTGATGCCGTTCGACTGGCCTATATTGAGGGCCGGTCCTATGAAGAACTGGCGGTGCGGTTTTCCGTACCACTGAACACAATGCGAACCTGGCTGCGGCGCAGCCTGATGAAACTGAAAGAGTGCCTGGAACAATGAGCGGCGCGGAAAAAGGGATGATGCCTGACGGCGGCGATGACCTCATCGCGGCTGAATATGTGCTCGGCGTCCTGGATGCCGAAAGCCGCGGTCGCGTCGAAGCGCGCGCCGACGCTGATCGTGCTTTTGCCCGGCTGCTCGCAACTTGGCAGGCGCGCCTTGCGCCGCTGGATGATGAGTATGTGCCGGCAGTGCCGCCTGCGTCCGTGAAGGCAGCGCTGGACAGGCAATTGTTTGCTGGTGTTGCACAAGCAAAGCCGGGCCTGTGGCAGAGCCTCTATTTTTGGCGCAGCGTGAGTCTCGCAACGCTCGCCCTGGCTGCATTCGTGCTTATTCCGGCCATGCTCAGCCGCGGCCCGCAGATTGCGAAAGTCCAGCCGATTGTCGCGCCCATGCAGGCCGATACTGGCGAAGTGCGGTTTGTGGCGTTGTATGAGCCAGGCGCTGCCGAAATCCGCATCACCCGCATCAAGGCAGACAAACAATCCGGCCGCGATTTCGAATTGTGGTTGATCGAGGAAGACGGCAAGCCGAAATCCATGGGCGTGATTCCCGATGGACAGACATTGGCGCTGAAGGTGAAGCCAGAGTTGATTGCGCGGATCACGGCGGGCGACACGTTTGCCATCACCGACGAGCCGGCAGGCGGCTCGCCCACCGGTGGCCCCACCGGACCCATCATTGCCGCTGGCGCAAGCCGGGCCATTTGATCCGTCGCAATTTTTGTTTGGTGATCGCCCCAATGAGGCGTAAAATTATCTTGTAAATAACCTTTGACGAAGGTGTTTTGCATGCGCATGAAAAGCGCTTCACTGTGGATTGCCGCACTGGGCCTGATGGTTCAAACTGGTCTTGCCGAGGAAATCCGCATGATCGGCAATTCGGTCATGTATTCATCCAAGTCGATCCTCTCCAATGTCATGGACTCGCGCACACACAAGACACTGATCAAGGCGATGCGATCTGTGAAACTTGAACAACCGTTGATGCGGCGTGGATCATTCACCCTTTTTGCGCCTGATGATGCCGCCTTTGCCGCGTTGCCTGCAGACTATTCTGATAGAGTTTTCCGGCGCATCAACCGGGACGAGATGGCCCACGTGCTTGCCTGCCACATTGTCGCCGGCAACGACCTTGCTGGCCGCAAGCTGTCAGACTTGGTGCCCGATGGCGGCACATTGAAACTTGTGACACTGGGCGGCTGCAAACTGACTCTCTCGCGAAAGGCCGGAAAGTTGTTTGTCATCGGACCGAACGGCGAAGAAGCCGAAATCACCGCTGTAGATGTCCTGCAATCCAACGGAATGGTGCAAATCATCAATCGCGTGATTTTGCCGTCTTCGTAGCCGCGATGTTTTCTTGAACTTCCCCTGAAACTCTTTCCCCGCTTCCCGCGTTCCTCCTTCGACCCTCGCGACTTGAGGGCTGAAAATCAAACGAGGAGCACTATCATGTCGAAGAAAATCTTCCTGTCCGCGCTTGCCGGCGCTATTGCCCTGTCCAGCGCAGCTTTTGCTGAAAACCCGATGGTTGGCGGCGCGCCTATGTTTGCCGACAAAAATATTGTCGAGAACGCCGTGAATTCGAAGGATCACACCACGCTCGTCGCCGCCGTCAAGGCGGCCGGTCTGGTTGAGACACTCCAGGGCAAGGGCCCGTTCACCGTGTTCGCTCCGGTCAATGCCGCTTTCGATGCGCTGCCGGCTGGCACTGTCGACACGCTGTTGAAGCCGGAAAACAAGGATCAATTGACCAAGATCCTCACCTGCCACGTGATTGGCGCCAAGGCGATGTCCGATGCCGTCATGAAGATGGTCAAGGATGATGGCGGCATGCACAAGGCCAAGACCGTCGGCGGCTGTGAATTGACGCTGGCGCTGAATGGCGACAAGGTTACGGTCACGGACGAGACCGGCGGCATTGCCACTGTCACCATCGCAGACGTTGAACAGTCAAACGGCGTCATTCACGTCATCGATAAGGTTCTTCTGCCGAAGTCGTGATTTCCGGTTGAAACCCTCAAGCCGGTATAAGACCTCCATATCGGTTTGCATCGTCCGCGGCTCCCGTGCCGCGGACGTCACAATTCAAAGAGGACGACCATGAACCGCCGCTTGTTTTTGGGAACCACATTCTTGGCCACAATCGCCGGCTTGGCCGCCGTGCGCTTTTCGGTTGGCAGCCAAGCCCTCGCCGCTGAAGGCGTTTTCGAAATCCAGAAGACTGATGAGGAGTGGCGCGCAATATTGTCCGAGGCGCAATTCCGGGTGCTTCGCAAGGAAGACACGGAGCGCCCGTTCTCCAGCGCGTTGAACGATGAAAAGCGCACCGGTAATTTTCATTGCGCCGGTTGCGATTTACCGGTCTACGGCTCTTACGCCAAGTATGACAGCGGCACCGGCTGGCCGAGCTTCTATGAATCGTTGAAAGGCGCAATTGGCACGAAAGAAGACAATTCGCTGTTTTCGACCCGCACCGAAGTGCACTGCCGCCGCTGTGGCGGCCATTTCGGCCATGTGTTTGATGACGGTCCAAAGCCGACCGGCATGCGCCACTGCCTCAACGGTTTGGCGCTGACGTTCAAGCCCGAGGCAGCTTAAGCCGGCCTTAGCGGCGAGGTATCAATCGCCTTGAAGATGGCAGCATGGACTGTCTCGAGGCCTTCGTTCTTTTCCGACGAAGTCACCAATACCTCGGGAAAGGCGGCCGGGCGCTTGCGGATTTTCTCCAACGTCGCGGCGACCAGCGGCGCGATCTTTGACACATGCAGCTTGTCGGCCTTCGTCAACACGATCTGATAGGATACTGCCGCCTTGTCCAGCAGCTTCAGCACGTCCTCGTCATTGGGCTTGATGCCGTGGCGCGCGTCGATCAAGAGGAACACCCGTTTAAGCGACACCCGCCCGCGCAAGTAGGAAAAAACGAGATTGGTCCACCGGTCGACCTGATCCTTTGGAGCTTCAGCGTAGCCATAGCCAGGCATGTCCACCAGCGTCATCGGCGGCAAATCATCCATTGCGCCTGTGTAACCGTCAGGAACGAAGAAATTCAGTTCCTGTGTGCGCCCCGGCGTGTTCGATGTGCGCGCCAGCCCGCCTTGCCGGGTCAGCGCGTTGATCAGCGATGACTTGCCGACATTGGACCGTCCGGCAAATGCGATCTCGGGCGGACCTTCCGGCGGCAGGAAATGCATGGCCGGCACGCCCTTGATGAAAATCCACGGGCGCTGGAACAGAAGGCTCTGTTCGGCGGTCAGCGATGGTTTGGCAGCTTCGGTCATGGTCATTGCTCTATCGGGGTTTGGCAAAACAAAAAAGCCCCGCCGGAGCGGGGCTTCGATTCAAGTTCGCATTGTAAATCAGGTAGTCGCCGGCTTCTTCTTGAACAGACCCACCAGATTGTCCCAAAGCTCAATCTTCGCGCCATTGCGCTTCATGATGAAGCCCTGCTGCAGGATCGACAGGAAGTTGTTCCAAGCCCAGTAGATGATCAGGCCGGCCGGGAAAGTCGCCATCATGAAAGTGAAAATCACCGGCATCCAGGTGAAGATTGCAGCCTGTGTCGGATCCGGCGGCGTCGGGTTCATCCGCATCTGCAGGAACATGGTCACGCCCATCAGGAGCGGCCACACACCGATCATCAGCACATGCGGCGCGTCGAACGGAAGCAAGCCGAACAAGTTGACGATTGATGTCGGATCCGGCGCCGACAGGTCCTTGATCCAGCCAAAGAACGGGGCATGGCGCATTTCAATGGTGACGTAAATGACCTTGTACAGCGAGAAGAACACTGGAATCTGCAGCAGGACCGGCCAGCAGCCCGCGATCGGGTTGATCTTTTCGGTCTTGTAAAGCTCCAGCATCGCCTGCTGCTGCTTCTGACGGTCGTCGGCGTATTTTTCCTTGATTTCCTGCATCTTCGGCTGCGCCGTCTTCATATGCGCCATCGAGACATAGGACTTGTTGGCCAGCGGGAAGAAAATCAGCTTGACGATAACGGTGGTCGCCATGACGGCGAGGCCAAAATTGCCGATCAGCTTGTAGAGCGTGTCCATCAGGAAAAACATCGGCTTGGTCAGGAAATAGAACCAGCCCCAGTCGATCATCAGGTCAAAGCGCGGAATGCTGTTCTTTTCACGGTAGGCATTGATAACCGCAACTTCCTTGGCGCCAGCGAAGAAGCGTGTTTCAACACTCTGCGTCTGGCCAGCTTTCACCGCCAACGCATCCGACAGATAGTCAGCCTGATAGCGGGTGCGGCCATCTTCAAAATAGGAATAGCGCGGCTGGTAGCCGGTCTTGCTTGACGGGATAAGCGCCGCCGCCCAGTATTTGTCGGTGAAGCCGAGCCAGCCCGCCGTGCCTTTGGCCGGTTTGACTTCCTTGTCTTTTTCCAGCTTGGCAAACTTGGCTTCGGTCAGCCCGCTGGTCTCGTCATAGCCGATCCCGCCTTCGTGCAGAACGTAAACGGACGTGCCGGTCGGCTTCTGGTAGCGGATAACGCGCCCATACGGCAGCAGTGAAACATCGGCCGCGCCGCCATTGGTGACTGTGTCGGTGACCGTGAACAGATACTCGTTATCGACCGCGATGGTCCGCTTGAAAG
>JBAVTG010000085.1:0-2923 GCA_049696015.1 Rhizobiaceae bacterium
AGAAATGGCGGTTGTCCCATTCGCTTTCCCGGACGGGAACGCGGTCGCCATATTTTTCCAGGAGATGCTCGTTGGCCGCATAGCCATGCGCCCGCTCCCAGCCGCCTAGCTCCATGAAATAACCGCCCAGCGTCTTTTCGCGCTCGTAGAAGGGAGAGCGCTTGATATTGCGCCCGTTGCCGAACGGTTCGCGCGGATGGACAGCCGGATTGTAAACCTTCTGCGCCGTTTCATAGCAGCGCCCGGCGATGAATTCCTCGGTCAGTTGGTGATCGTAAAAGCGCGCGTAATCGAGCTTGGCATGGTCAACTTCCGTGCGCCCGTCGGTCATCAGGTCGGCAAGCAGTTTGCCATAGGCCGGACCGTCTTTCACCCAAACCGCAACATTGTACCAAAGCCCGCGCACCTTGCGGCTCTCGCCAAAAGACGGGCCGCCATCGGCTGTGACTTGCAGCAGGCCGTTGAACGAACGGCGCTCATCGTAGCCAAGTTCAGCGAGAATCGGCGTCAGCTCAATGGCCCGCTCGAGCGGCTCGATGATCTGTTCCATGTCGAGGTCGCGCTGCGAAGGGGACCAGCTCGATTGTTCCTTTGAAAGAATGTCGCGCGGATGGACCAGCCGCGGGTTCTTTTCCTCGTAATAGCCCCACTCGATCATGCCGCCTTCTGACGTGGTCGGGTCGCCCGTGTCGCGCATGTAAGCGGAGTTGCCCTGGTCGCGCAGCAGCGGGTAGCCGATATCTTTGCCGGTGCCGGCAAATTCTGTGTAGGGCCCAAAGAAAGTCAGCGGGTGGTCAATCGGCATGACCGGCAAATCTTCGCCCGCCATTTCTGCAATCAGGCGGCCCCAGATGCCGGCGCAGACCACGACATGGTCGGCCATGATGGTTCCGCGCGCGGTCACAACGCCTTTGATGCGGCCATTTTCGATAACCAGCGATTTGGCGGCGGTGTTGGCGAAAGGCTTCAACTTGCCGGTCTTTTCGGCCATGTCGACAAGCTTGCCTGCAACCGTTTGCGAGCGTGGTGTCACAAGACCTGCATCCGGATCCCACAATCCGCCCTGCACCATCGACTCTTCGATCAGCGGGAATTTTTCCTTGATTTCTTTCGCGCTGATCAAATGCGAGCGCGAGCCGAACGCTTTTGCCGACGCCACCTTGCGCTTGATTTCGTCCATGCGCGCATCATCGCCGACACGGGCAACTTCAAGGCCGCCGATGCGCTCGTAATTGCCCATCTTGTCGAAAAAATCGATGGAGTAGAGCGTGGTCCAGACCGACATGAAGTCGTGGCTGGCGGTGTAACAGAAGTCGGATGCATGCGAGGTGGAGCCGACATCTGTCGGAATGCCGGACATATCAATGCCGACAATGTCGTCCCAGCCGCGCTCGATCAGGTGATGCGCAACGCTGGCGCCGACGATGCCGCCGAGACCGACGATGACGACTTTGGCCTTTGCGGGAAACTTGGACATGCTGCGCGCTCCTGAATACCGGTTCGAAGCACATTAATGTCCGCGAGCGGGCAGGCAAAGCCTGTTTGCGACATAGGCGAAGGAAAGGCGCGACGGACGGCGGAATGCCGCAAATCACCTTCGCTATTTTCTTTGAAAACCCGTCGAAAGACCTTCGATAACCGCAGTAATTGCTGGCAACATCACCATCAGCATCGGCGCGAGATACGCGCCGTGAATCCGGGTGTCAGGCAGCGGAAAAAGGATGAACCGGCCAAACACGCCTGCCACCAAAGCCATTACCAGAACGTCAGCTTTTGCGTCCAATCCGTCGCCTGATTTCTTCAGCCAGACCCAAACGGGAAACAACAGGGCGACGGCAGCCGGCCATGACGTTTCAGTCAAGGTTCGCACAACGCCGATGGCGACGGCCCTGAGATAGACCATGACTGAAAATGCGGGATGAAAGCCATCCATGGTCAATGCCTGCTCCGTGGTCGAGAAGACAAAGTGTGGCCAGAAACCCGGATGCCCGGCGGCACCGGTCACGAGCGGATAGGCGATCAGTGAGGCGAGAAAAGCGGTTACCACTGACCATTGCCGGAGGTTGAACAGCAGAGACAGAATGGCCCAGGCGGCGAGGAATACGATTGTGTCCGAGCGGACCAGCGTCGCCATGAAAAGCGCCAGGGCGCCGAGCCAGACCTTGCCACGATCATGCAGAAACAGGCCGAGCGACAAGAGCGCCATGAAAAACGCATCCGGCGTGCCAAGCCGCGCGATGTCGCCGTAGCCGCTGATGATCAACAGGCCGATGATGACAGGGGCAAAAGCAAGCGCCTCGCGCCGGTGGAGCCAAAGCAGGAAGACTGTGCCGGTGACCGCAGTCGAAACCGTTGTGATCAGCCGGATCGCGCCAATCTCGCCAAAAGATCCGGCAAGCGCCTGCACCAGTCCGACATAGAGCGCCTTGACCTTGTACATGCCAAGCATCGAGACAAATGCGTCGGGATTGGCGAACTGGTGCGCGCGGTAAGCGTCGCTGCCGGTCAAGGCGGCAAACTGCGATGCCTCCGCCACTTGCCGCACCTGATCATAGGCATAGGCATGCAGCGAAGCCGCATCGGCAAAGCGCGGCGCGGCGGCGGACGCCGTGTAGGCGATCAGGTCCCAGTTGACCTGAGGATGAACGATGGAAATCAGTGTGATTGCGGCGACATAGCCAAACAAGCAGATCGTACCCAGCAAAACGCCATTGGCCGCGGCGAACGCGGCCAAGGCATCGGACAGTTTACGCAAGTCGGACATGGCGGTCCTCCGCGAGGCGCTGGCCTCAAGACACCTGCGAGACGATGAAATCCTTGACGATCGAAGTCACGCCTCGGCCAAGCAGCTTGTCGAGGCTGTCCACAAACTGATCAGCCTCTGCCATTGTGCAGATCAACGGCGGCTCGAGGCGGATGACAT
>JBAVTG010000086.1:0-6680 GCA_049696015.1 Rhizobiaceae bacterium
GGTCGAGTGCGAGTTCCGGGTTCTTTTCAGCAAAGCCGGCGAGCTTGGATTCGGCAACGTCTGTCTTGGCGCGGACGAGCGGGTAACCGCCCTTCTGCATGGCAAGGTTCACACCCTTTTCAAAGGATGCTTTCATGGCTGCCGCCTTGTCGCCAGCGGCGATGGCATCGTAGCTGTCAACCTTGACGCCGCCCAGTTCAATCGAGGCCGGCGTGCCAGCCGGGCCGTCAACGGTCTTGTAAGGGACCGAGTTGCGGGTCAGGAAGGCGGTTGCGATGTCACAAGAAGTCGTGAATTTTGCCGTGCCGGTCGGATTGAACTGGAAGTTACAATCCTTCGGATCGGCGGTGACTGTCGCGGTGACGTTGGTCTGCGCATTGTAGAGGGCCGGGTTGGCGGCCTGCGTCAGCATCTTGAACAGCGGGAAGTAGGTCAGGATGGCGAGCGCAAGGCCGGCCATGATGATCGGCTTGCGGCCAATCTTGTCTGACAGCCAGCCGAACACGACGAAGAAGCCGGTGCCAATGATCAGCGAGGCCGCAACCATCAGGTTGGTGGACTGCGCGTCGACCTTCAACACGTTCTGCAGGAAGAACAGCGCGTAGAACTGGCCGGTGTACCAGACAACGGCCTGACCGGCAGTTGCGCCCAGAAGGGCCAGGATGGCGATCTTGGCATTTTTCCACTGGCCGAAAGCTTCCGACAGCGGCGCTTTTGAGGTTTTGCCTTCTTCCTTCATCTTGGCGAAGACAGGCGATTCATTCATCTGCAAGCGAATCCAGACCGAAACCGCAAGCAAGATTGCCGACAGAAGGAACGGAATGCGCCAGCCGTAAGCTGAGAATGCTTCCTTGCCGAGATAGGTCTGGATGCCGAGAATGACAACCAGAGACAGGAACAGGCCAAGCGTTGCGGTGGTCTGAATCCATGCGGTGTAATAGCCGCGTTTACCGGGCGGCGAATGTTCGGCCACATAAGTCGCCGCGCCGCCATATTCACCGCCGAGCGCCAGGCCCTGCAGCATGCGAAGGCCGATCAGCAAGATCGGAGCCATGATGCCGATGGTGGCAGCGCCGGGCAGAAGGCCGACCAGAAAGGTCGACAGGCCCATGATGACGATGGTGACAAGGAACGTATATTTGCGGCCGATGAGATCGCCCAGCCGGCCGAACACCAGAGCGCCGAACGGGCGCACGAGGAAGCCGGCGGCGAATGCCAGCAGCGCGAAAATGTTGCGGGTTGCTTCCGGATATTGCGAAAAGAACGCCGCGCCAATGAAGGCGGCGAGTGATCCGTACAGATAGAAGTCGTACCATTCAAAGACGGTGCCGAGCGACGAAGCAAAGATAACCTTCTTTTCTTCGCGCGTCATGCCACCCGTGCGGACGGCTTGAGCCACAGTTGCCATTTCGTAAGTCCTCCCCGAAAAAGGCTTTGTTGATTTTTCCAAAACGCGCTGCCGCTTTCTCCTCCAGCAGGCATCCACGTTTGGGATAGAAATGACAGAAAAGCGGCTGTCATGGCACCGATGCTTTGGACTCATGACTTTCGTCTAATAGCGCAGGTCATGCCTGCTCCGGTTGACTCTTCGGCAAAAGCGTCTATGAGCGGCCTTCGAAAAGGAACCCGACCATGCGCCGTCTCGGCTTTGCCATCGCTGCCATGATTGTCCCGGCATTCGCTGCCGGGCGGGCCCGCCATTTTTCTCTCAAAACCCCGGCCAAAACGACCACCAAAACGGTCTGACAACCCTGGCCTTCCCGAACTCCCCCGGGCTTTGTGCCAAGGGAGTGAACCCGCACACGGCCAAGCGGGTTTGAACGAGGCGGGGAGAGGAACAGGAAGAACGAACATGAGTTTCAAGATCGCAATCGTCGGAGCCACGGGCAATGTCGGCCGTGAAATGCTCAATATTCTGGAAGAGCGCGGCTTTCCGGTATCGGAAGTGGTGGCGCTGGCCTCGCGCCGGTCGGTGGGCACCGACGTGTCGTTCGGCGACCGGACCTTGAAGGTCAAGGCGCTGGAAAACTATGATTTCTCGGACACGGATATCTGCATCATGTCCGCTGGCGGCAATGTCTCCAAGGAATGGTCGCCCAAGATCGGCGCGCAAGGCTGCATCGTCATCGATAACTCGTCGGCCTGGCGTTATGACCAGGACGTGCCGCTGATCGTGCCGGAAGTGAACCCGGACGCCATCACCCAATTCAAGAAGCGCAACATCATTGCCAATCCGAACTGCTCGACCGCGCAAATGGTTGTTGCGCTGAAGCCTCTGCATGATGCGGCCAAGATCAAGCGCATTGTTGTGTCGACCTACCAGTCGGTTTCGGGCGCCGGCAAAGAGGGCATGGACGAACTGTTCCAGCAGACACGCGCGGTGTTTGTGGCCGATCCGGTGGAAAACAAGAAGTTCACCAAGCGCATCGCCTTCAATGTCATCCCGCACATCGATGTGTTCATGGAAGACGGCTATACCAAGGAAGAGTGGAAGATGGTCGCCGAGACCAAGAAGATGCTCGACCCGAAGATCAAGGTGACGGCAACGTGCGTGCGCGTGCCGGTGTTCATCGGCCATTCGGAATCCATCAACATCGAGTTTGAAAACCCGATTTCGGCAGAGGAAGCGCGCACGATCCTGCGCAACGCGCCGGGCTGTCTTGTGATCGACAAGCTTGAAGACGGCGGCTATGCGACCCCGCTCGATTGCGCCGGGGAAGATGCCACCTATATCAGCCGCATCCGCGAGGATATCACAGTCGAAAATGGTCTGGCGATCTGGGTTGTCTCTGACAATTTGCGCAAGGGCGCGGCGCTGAATGCGGTGCAGATCGCGGAATTGCTGATTGCCAAGGGGCTGATTGTTCCGAAGAAAAAGGCGGCTTGAATTTTGAAACCTTGCAAATGGTAGGAAGGTTTCCTACCATTTGTCTGAATTTCTAAAGGAGCCGAACCGTGGCCAATGTCGAGAAGATCAGTATCGCTGTAACACCGGAGATGGCATCACTCATGCGTGAGGTGGTCGAAGCGGGGGAATACGCTTCCACCAGCGAAGTGGTGCGAGACGCGCTTCGAGATTGGGAATATCGAAGAAAACAACGCGAACAAGGGATTGAAGAACTCAGGCAGTTGATTCAGGAAGGAATTGACAGCGGGCCCTCTGTTGAAGGCGAGGCATTTTTCAAACGCTTGCGAACCAAGATTGCGAGGCAGGCAAATCAATGAGGCTTGTTCGCTCACAGTTCGCCGATAACGATATCGAGTCAATCGCGGACTATATAGCGCAAGACAACCCCAATGCCGCGTTGCGTTGGATTGACGACATTGAGGAGAAACTCAATGCCATTGCCGAAACACCCAAGCTCGGTGCTCATCGACCGGAAATCATGGAAGACTTGCGGACAGTTGCGCTTGGAAAATACATAATCTGCTATCGTCCCATTGTCGGCGGAGCTGAAATTCTTCGTGTTTTCCATGGCGCACGCCAGTGGCAGGACTTGCTCTGAATACCAATTTAATTGGCCAACGCTGAACGAACCGGGATGTATTAATGACCCTCGATGTCGATTTCGCCAAGATGAACGGGCTGGGCAACCAGATCCTGGTGGCGGATATGCGTGGGCGCGGGGACCGGATATTGCCGCAGGCGGCGATTGCGCTGGATCGGGCGGGCGAAACCAAGTTTGATCAGATCATGGCGATCCATGATCCGAGGACCGAAGGCACGGATGCCTATATCGAAATCATCAACAGCGATGGCAGCCAGGCTGAGGCCTGTGGAAACGGAACGCGTTGCGTGGTGCAGGCGCTTGCCGCGGAGACCGGGCGCAAGGCCTTCACCTTCGAGACCATCGCCGGCATTCTGGAAGCGAGCGAACTTGAGGACGGGCAGGTTTCCGTTGACATGGGCACGCCGAAGTTTGGCTGGCAGGATATTCCGCTGTCGGAAGAATTTGCCGACACGCGCTATATCGAACTGGAAATCGGGCCGCTCGGCGCGCCAATCCTGCATTCGCCTTCGGTGGCTTCGATGGGCAATCCGCATGCGATCTTCTGGGTGGATCAGGATGTGTGGAGCTATGACCTTGAACGCTTTGGCCCGCTTCTGGAAAATCATCCGCTGTTTCCCGAGCGCGCCAACATCACGGTGGCGCAGGTTACCGACCGCCAGACCATCATCATGCGCACCTGGGAGCGCGGGGCGGGGCTGACCAAGGCTTGCGGTTCTGCCGCGTGCGCAACAGCTGTCTCTGCCGCGCGGACGCGGCGCACCGGACGCACGGTCACGGTGCATGTCCCGGGCGGGCCGCTTCACATCGACTGGCGCGAGGACGGCCATGTGATCATGACCGGGCCGGCCGAATGGGAATTTGCCGGCAGGCTGGACCCGCTGACGGGTTCATACATGCGCCTCGACGAGACGGCCGGGGCGGCATGAGCGGGCTTGATGTGCTCACATTCGGCTGCCGGCTGAACACATATGAATCCGAGGTCATCCGCCGCGAGGCGAAAGCTGCCGGACTTGAGGCGCTGGACGGCGGGGCGATCATCGTCAACACCTGTGCGGTCACCAGTGAAGCGGTGCGCCAAGCGAGCCAGGCCATCCGCAAGGCGCGGCGCGAGAACCCCAATGCGCGCATCATCGTCACCGGCTGTGCGGCGCAGACTGATCCGCAGAGATTTGCCGACATGCCGGAAGTGGATCTGGTTCTGGGCAATGAGGAAAAGCTGAAAAGCCAATCCTACCGCGCGCTGCCGGAATTTGGCGTCAATGATTTCGAAAAGGTGCGCGTCAACGACATCATGAGCGTTGCAGAAACCGCTTCGCATATGGTGGATGCGCTGGAAGGGCGGGCGCGGGCATTTGTCCAGGTGCAGAACGGCTGCGACCACCGCTGCACATTTTGCATCATCCCGTTTGGACGGGGCAATTCGCGCTCGGTGCCGATGGGCGCGGTGGTGAACCAGATCCGGCGGCTCAATGACAATGGTTATCTGGAAGTGGTATTGTCCGGCGTTGATCTGACATCCTATGGGCCGGATCTTCCGGGCACGCCCTCGCTTGGCAGGCTGGTTCAGTCGATCCTCAAATCCGTTCCGGAGCTGAAACGATTGCGGCTGTCGTCGATTGACTCGATTGAGGCGGATGAGGCGCTGATTGATGCTATCGCGTCTGAGCACAGGCTGATGCCGCATCTGCATCTGTCGCTGCAATCGGGCGACAATATGATTTTGAAGCGGATGAAACGACGCCATGCGCGCGAAGATTCGATCCGCTTTTGCCAGGATATGCGCGCGCTTCGTCCGGACATTGTGTTTGGGGCAGATATCATTGCCGGGTTTCCGACTGAGACAGAAGCGATGTTTGAAAACTCGCTGAGGATTGTCGACGAGTGCGGGCTGACCAATCTGCATGTCTTTCCGTTTTCGCCGCGCGAGGGGACGCCTGCTGCCAAGATGCCGCAATTGGAGCGGGCGCTGATCAAAGAGCGGGCGGCGAAGCTGCGGGCCAAGGGAGACAGCGCCTACCTTGCCCATCTCAATGCGATGACGGGGCTTGTCCAGCGTGTCTTAATCGAGAAGCCGGGCATTGGGCGCACTGAAGGTTTCACATTGGTCAAGCTTGACGGCGGTGTTGCCGGTTCGATTGCCGTGGTTGACATTGACGGGCATGACGGGTCCATGCTGACGGGCACTCTTTCGACGCAACAGGCGGCCTGATTCATGGCGTTCGGCTTCATCAAGAAGATATTTTCCTTCGGCAGAAAACAGGTCGAAGAAGTTCCGGCAGAGGCGCTGCCGCAGGAGGATGCGGCGCAGCTGCCAGCGCCGGATGCTGTTGTTGAGCCGATTTCACAGGATGTGGCTGAAGCGGTTGAATCCGTCGCTGCAGCTGAACCGGAAATCGCCGAACCGCTTGCGGCGCCGGAAGAGGTCACGGCAGCGATTCCTGAGCCTGAGCCTGAGCCTGAGCCTGAAACCGTTTCGGAAATGACCGAAATGGCGCGCTCGGAGGAGAGCTTTGCGCCTGACGGCGTTTATCAGCCAACAGCCGAGACGGCAGACAATGGCCTGCCTTACATCGAGACGCCGGAGCCGCTGGATGAATCATCCGAGCCGGAGATCGGCCATCCGCAGCCGATGCCGGGCGCGGGGGATGCAGCGGGCGAATTGTCTGAAACTTCACTGGCGGATGAAGCGTCCGGGTCTGATGGCGCGTTTGGCGGCGAAGCCGAAATTGTCGCCGAAGCGATAGCGGAACCGATTGCGGAACCGGAGCCGCCGGTATTGCCGGAGATCGTGCCAGAACCTGAACCTCCGCTTGTGGCAGCTGCAATCCCGGTGACGGAAGCCGGGGCAAAGGTTTACATCGGCACGATGCCGGAGGCTCCGGCCGCGCCTGAACCTGAAGAGAAGGTCTCGTGGTTCCAGCGGCTCAAGCGCGGACTGTCGCGCTCGTCCAAGGAACTGTCGTCCTCGATCACCGGCATTTTCACCAAGCGCAAGCTGGATGAAGAGACGCTGCAGGAGCTGGAGGATGTCTTGATCCGTGCTGACCTTGGCATGGAAACGGCAATGCGCATCACTGATACGCTGAGCGCGGGGCGCTTCGGCAAGGATGTGTCGGATGAGGAAGTGCGCGGGGTGATGCGCGCGGAAATCGAGAAGGTGCTCGGGCC
>JBAVTG010000087.1:0-10065 GCA_049696015.1 Rhizobiaceae bacterium
GACTGTCCTGGCTTGCGCTTGTCGAGATAGGATTGGATTTCCGCGAGCGTGAATTCCACGCCGGGCGGGCAACCATCGACAACGCAACCGAGCGCCGGCCCATGGCTTTCGCCCCAGGTCGTGACCCGAAACATGTGTCCAAACGTGTTGTGGCTCATATGATGTCGCTTTCCCGCGTGCGCAGCCGTTCTATTTGTCTTAACCCTTTAATGTCAAACGCCGCGCAATCCCAAAAATTACCTTGGTCCGGCACATCTTTTGACACATTGCTGTTGTGAAAGCGGACCAACAAAGACAAAAAACTGACCGTGAAGAGACGCTTGAAAGGAAACAAAATGAAGAAGCTGGCATTTTTGATCGCCGCCCTGCTGTTCGCACTGCCCCATACCGCGCAGGCCGATGACGTCACGGGCAAAATCGTATCCATCGATGAAGGCGAACAATCGCTCAAATTGGACGACGGCAATGTCTACAAGCTTCCGGGCGAATTCGACTACACGGTCATCGCGCCCGACATGAAGGTGATGATCGTTTTTGACGTGAACGGCGAGGAAAAGCTGGTCACCGACATCGAGAAAGCCGAATAGGCTTTTTACAACCTGATTTGAGGAAGGCGGCCAATGTGCCGCCTTTTTTGCGTCAGTCATTTGACGAGAATATCTAACTTCTGGTGATTGGCCCTGTCGGGCGATCCGTTCACATAAGTTGGATAAAAGAAACTCACGGCGCCCTTATCCGGACCACGGTAACCCGCCTTTGGCTGATAGTAGATCATATAGAACTTCATCGTTTTGCTATTGCACATGCCGCTTTGGTTCGATTTGGCCGACAACCATTTTGCGCTCAGCATTCCATGCTCTGGTTGTTTGAACGTAACCTTCGGCTTGGGTCCGTGCGCACAATTCCGCGGATCAAAAAGACTGAATGATGCGACGGCACTGGTGCGACCGGCAGGCACGTTTTTGACTTCCGCAAAAGCCGACTTTCCTGCCAGCAATAGAAACGCCGCAGCAAGCAAACATTTAGTTGTAAGGTGACCCATGATTTCCCCCTATGAGTTGCAACTCTAGGCAAACGAAATAGAAGAAATCAACTGAAATCCAGCAAGACCAATCTTTTCTAGTACCAATCCAACTTGCCATCTTCGAGCCGAAGCACCTGATCCTGCGGCACGGAAAGGCGCGAAGCCTTTTCCCCGTCCATGCCCTCTACCAGATAGTAAAGGCTTCGCACTATGCCGCCGTGCGTCACGCAAATCGTCGGCGCCTTGACCGTTTCCAGCCACCCGGCAAAGCGCCGCGCCAGCATGTCGTAGTTCTCCGCGTCCGGACCCGGCGGGATGAAGTTCCACTTGTTGCGGTGCCGCGCTTCCAGAAGCTCGGGGTGTACCAGCCCGATTTCGGCAAGGGTGAAGCCCTGCCAGTCGCCAAAATGCACTTCCAATAGCCGGTCATCGAGAAGATAGTCCGTTGGCGGCAGGCCGATCCCGGTGCGGATCCGCTGCATGGTATCGCGTGTGCGCTTGAGCGGGCTGGCGATGTAGTCATAGCCCAGCGGGTCGCCGATCAATGATTTGAGTTTCAACCCATTGGCATCGGCCTGCGCCCGGCCGGTCTCGTTCATATCCGTGTCAAATTGCCCCTGGACGCGTCCCTCGGCGTTCCACGCAGTCTCGCCATGGCGGCAAAACCAGATCAGCGGCAGTTTTTTCCAGCCCAAGGAAACCCGTCAATCTTTGTCTTTGGTGATATCGGGCGCATCGACGGCCTTCATGCCGACAACATGATAGCCTGAATCCACATGCATCACTTCGCCTGTCACAGCCCGGCCGAGATTGGACAACAGATAGAGCGCCGAATCGCCGACTTCCTCGATGGTGACAGTCCGTTTCAGCGGCGAGTTATATTCGTTCCACTTGAGAATATAGCGGAAGTCGCCGATACCGGAGGCCGCCAGTGTCTTGATTGGTCCTGCCGAAATCGCATTGACGCGGATGCCCTTGCCGCCAAGATCCACAGCCAGATACCGCACCGATGCCTCAAGCGCAGCCTTGGCAACGCCCATGACATTGTAGTGCGGCATCACTTTTTCAGCGCCATAGTAAGTCAGCGTCAGCATCGAGCCGCCATCGCTCATCAGCGGCTCGGCGGCTTTGGCGACAGCGGTGAACGAATAGACCGAAATGTCCATCGTCATCAGGAAATTGCCGCGGCTGGTTTCAACATAGCGGCCGGTCAGCTCATCCTTGTTGGAATAGCCGATGGCGTGGACAAGGAAATCGATTTTGCCCCATTTTGCTTTGAGGTTTTCAAACACCGCATCGATGGTCGACTGGTCCGACACATCGCAATGCCCGGCAACATAGCCGCCAAGTTCGGCTGCCAGCGGCTCAACGCGCTTTTTCAGCGCATCGCCTTGATAGGTCAGTGCAATTTCAGCGCCCTGATCAGCAAGCGATTTGGCAATTCCCCATGCAATGGAGCGGTTGTTGGCAAGACCCATGATGAGGCCGCGTTTGCCCGCCATCAAACCATTGGCAGAAGTCATGCGCATTACTCCGGTGTGCGAATTATTGGCCCTATCGCACACCAGTGCCCGGCCTTCAAGCCATGCCGGCTACACAGTCCCGGCGCGGCCCTTGGCCCATTTCTCCAGTTCGCCATCCGGTGCGCTCGGCAGCATGAGGCGCACATGCACCAGAATGTCGCCATGCGTGCCGTCCTTTTTCATCATCCCCTTGCCGCGCAGACGCAGCACCTTGTCAGATGAGGACAGCGGCGGAATGGTGATCGCAAGTTTTCCCGACAGTGTCTTGACCGGAAGCTTCACCCCGAGAATTGCCTGGTGAAGCGGGACAGGCAGGTCAATATGCAAATCCTTGCCGTCGACGCGAAAATCCGGATGCGGACGCAGGCGCACCGTCGCAATCGCGTCGCCGCGGGCAGCAGGTGTCTGATGCCCCTGCCCTTTCAGCCGGATTTGCTGGCCGTCCTCCACACCCTTGGGCAGCGCCACTGACAAGAGCCGCCCGTCGGGCATGCGCGCCTCGACCTTGCCGTGCGAGGCTGCGTCTTCAAGCGTCACCGCTAGGTCAAAAGCCATGTCCGGCACGGCCTGCTGTTGCGGTCGGCCGCGCTGCTGCGCGCCGCCGCCGAACGCGCCGCCGAATATATCCTTCAAAATATCTTCCGCGCCAAAGCCCCCGCCGCTTTGGCGGAATTCAAATCCGCCCTGGCGGCCGCCAGGCTGCCGGAATCCGGCAAAAGGATCGCCTCCGGCAAATCCTTGTGCCTTGGGTTTGCCGGCTTCGTCGATTTCGCCAGCGTCAAATTTGCCGCGCTGCGCCTTGTCGCCGACAATTTCATAAGCCTGATTGGCTTCGGCAAACCGCTCTTTCGCCTTCGGATCGTCCGGGTTCTGGTCCGGATGATATTTCTTGGCGAGGCGCCGGTAAGCCGATTTGATCTCGGTATCGCTCGCACTCTTTGCGACGCCGAGCACCTGATAGGGATCGCGCATCACTTGCCCTCAATGGTCAGATTGGCCCCCATGGACCGGATTCGTTCCCTATATGCGGTTTTCATGCGGGAAATTAAAGATGAATCGGTGGGAAAGCGATGGATTGATTTTCAATTCAGACCGTCGTGCGGGCATGAATGCCGGATCACGGGTCAGCTTGCATTTTAAAGCTTCTTTATAGACCCAAGCTCTGCTGTCTCTGCATTCGAAACCACTGCAGACGAAAAATCCAACGGTCCTGCCTGCCGCTACGGGCCAATAGCGGTCCTTAGCTGCGGCACGAACTAACGTCCTGGCCGGGGCCGTGAGCAGAATGTCCGGTTTCAGCCGCAGTAAGCTGCATACGCACAGTCGACCGAAGAATCCCTCAGCCAGCTTTCCTTGAAGGCAACGTGAGATCACATCAGTTTGATGCTCGAAAAACTGGCGGCTGACTATTCAGCCTTACATCCAATTCTCAGGTTGAGAAGAACATCGAGAAAAGTTGCGTCTGAGAGGAAATGCCCAGTTTCCGGTAAATGTTGCGGCGGTGAACTTTCACTGTTCCGGTGCTGATATTGAGCCGCAGTCCTATTGATTCCGATGAGTGCCCTTGCAGCACCAGATCAATTATCGCCGCCTCGCGGACCGTGAGTTTGAAAGTCGATAGCACACGGCTCCAGACCTGATCTATTTTTGTTTTATCTGAATGGACAGCCGGATCGGGTTCGAAGCGCGCCGCAACATTTGACCAGAAGCGGGTTGCAACCGCAGAAATGACAGGGGCCGCCTTTCGCACTTGAGAAAATTCAACCGGTGAAAACATGCCGGTTGCATACTTTCTCATCACTGAAATGACGACTTTGGCCTCCTTGTCGAGCGTAACAAAGAAGCCGATTTCCTCGGCCAGCGCCGTTTTGGAGTAATAACTGCGATAATACTCACTGGAAAAAAAGCGGTCAGGGGCCAGTTCACGCATGCGCCAAACGCCATCTCCGCCTTCCAAAGTGTTGCGATAAAAAGGATCAAGCAAGTAGGGACCGGCCACATATTGCGTGACAAACACGTCGTACTCAGCCGCACCGAAGGTTGAATACAAATGGATCGGCGCCTTCTCGCCAAGGTATGCGAAAATGACGACATGATCAAAGCGCGCAATGGACGACAGCAATTCGATCAAGCAGGTGGCCACAGCTGGATCAGCCAACTCAACCGCGGAAATTAACGCTGCACTCACCTCAAAAAGTGCATCGAGATTGGCACGCAACCCTTGATCCCCACAATATTGCTACTCCTTAAAATGTGAAAGTAGCGCCATTCTACCCCTTTTGGGGTATATACCCTGTTGGCCTGCGCTGACTAGTCTGATCAAGTCGAAAGAGGTGCAACAGCTTGGTATGCATCTGGAAAGGCCTGGACATGTCTTCCGGACATGACATTGAATTCCGCTCCGTCATCAAACGTTACGGCGACGTGACGGCCGTGGACGACGTCGACCTCAAAGTTCCCGCAGGCACATTCATCGCACTTTTGGGACCATCCGGCTGCGGAAAGACAACATGCTTGCGCATGATCGGCGGATTTGAGCAACCCAGCAGCGGCGAGGTCATCGTCGCCGGCAAATCCATGGAAGGCATGCCGCCATACCGGCGACAGGTCAACATGGTTTTCCAGAGTTACGCGTTGTTCCCGCATTTCAATGTCGAGGCCAATATTGCCTATGGTCTCGAACAGCTTCGCCCGAGGCTGTCAACCACAGAGATTTCGCGCCGCGTCGGTGAAGCGCTGGAGATGGTGCATCTGGGGGCTTATCGCAAGCGCAAGATTCATGAACTTTCCGGCGGCCAGCAGCAGCGTGTCGCCCTTGCCCGGGCGCTGATAAACAAACCGCGAGTGCTGCTGTTGGATGAACCGCTGGCAGCGCTCGATAAAAAACTGCGCACGGCTATGCAACTTGAATTGCAAAACCTGCACCGCGAGCTTGGCATCACTTTTCTTCTTGTCACGCATGACCAGGAAGAAGCGCTGTCGATGAGTGACCGCGTGTGTGTGATGAACGCCGGCAAGATTATCCAGCTGGCAAGTCCGGAAGAAATCTATGCCCGGCCCGCCAACCTGTTTGTTGCAGAGTTTGTCGGCAAGACCAACAAACTCGACGCAATCTTGGAGGTCTCCGGCTTGGATGCTGTCGCCAGATTGACCGACGGGACGCTGCTTCCTTTGTCGGGAAGGACTGAATTGCAATCGGGCAATGCGATCCTGTCCATTCGTCCGGAACTGATCGAAATGAAACGCGTAGATGCAAATGCCAAAGCCAACCTCTCAGGGATTATCACCCATCGCATCTTTCTGGGCGCATCTGCTGAGTATGTCGTCGACGTGCCCGGACTTGGCGGTATCATGGTGGCGACGGACGGGCGCTTGAACTCCGGCGCTCCGGTGCTCGAGCCTGGAGACAAGGTTGATCTTCATGTTGCGCCAAATGCGCCGCAAGTGTTTGCAAGCTGACAATAACCAGAGAGGGAATGAACCATGACCAAATCATACAAGGACAATATGCCCATCTCCGCCAAGGAGTTTGCCGAAGAATTGATACGCTACAAGCGCGGATCGGTGAGCCGGCGCCACTTCCTTGGAGTCACTGGCCTCGGTCTGGCAACGGCGGTTCTAGGGCGCGAACTGGGATTGTTTTCGACACCCGCCTTTGCAGGTGACATCGGTTCGAAAATGTCATTGGCGACCTGGCCGAACTATCATGATCCGGCAACATTTGAGGCTTTCACCGCAGCCACCGGCTGCGCAGTGGAAGTCAATGTTTTCGGTTCCAACGAAGAAATGCTGGCAAAACTTCAGGCGGGCGGCGCAGGATGGGATCTTTTTGTTCCAACGAACTATACAATCTCGACCTACGCCAAACTTGGCTTGATCGACGAGCTTGATCTTGCGCAAGTCCCGAGTTTCGCGGCCGCTACGCAGAATGCCCGTTTCACTAGTGAAGGCACCATTGATGGCAAGACATATGCCTTGCCGAAAAACTGGGGTACCACGGGCATGGCAGTGAACACCTCGAAGATCAAAACACCGGTTACGAGCTGGAAAGAATTCTTCGATGTGGCAATGGGTGAAGCTGATGGCCGCGTGCTGGTGCATGACTATCAGCTGACAACCATCGGCAATGCACTTGTTGCACTTGGCCTAGGCTTCAATTCGACAAAGCCGGAAGACTTGGCAAAGGCGGAAGAGTTGCTGATCAAGGTGAAACCACACTTGTTCGGCATTAATTCGGACTACCAGCCGGGGATGCGTGCGACAGATGCTTGGATGACCATGTGCTGGACCAATGACGGCGCGCAGCTGAACCGCGACATGCCCGAAATTGTATTCGCTCTGGGCAAGGACGGCGGTGAGATCTGGTGCGATTTTTATGCGATTCCCAAAAGCGCCACCAATAAACCGGCGGGCTATGCCTTGCTTAACTACCTGATGGACCCAGCCAACGCCGTGAAAGAACACATCGCCAATGGCGCGCCAACCACAGACTCGCGCGTCATGGCACTGCTGCCGAAAGAGGCGACATCCAACCTGATTATCTATCCGGACGAATCAGCCTTGACGCCGCTTGAATTCGGCGCGGCAGCGACGTTGACCGATCCCGGCCGCGCCGAAGTGATGGCACGGTTCAAGTCAGCCTGATGAAGGACCTCCCCGCCTGCCGCCAACGGTGTGGAAGCGGCAGGCAGGGAGCATTTGACTGATGGCAATTGGGAATGTCTCCACCATGAGATGGCTGACCTTAGGTCTGATGGCGCCGGCAGCCCTTTGGCTATTTGTCTTTTTGGTTCTGCCATTCTTGGTCATTCTCGTGTTTGCTTTTGGTGAGCGCGCCCCGGAAGGCGGCTATCAGGCCGCTTTGACCTTTGCTCAGTTTGCCAACCTCCCATCGCGTGCGGCGGCATTCAAAAACACGTTTGTGTTGGCTCCGGCCGGAGCCCTCCTGTGCCTGGTTATCGGCTATCCGGTCGCTTATTTCCTGGCGGTAAAGGCAAACCCTAAGTATCGATTGTTGTTGGTCTCTTTGATCATCATTCCATTTTGGACCAGCCTGCTTGTCCGCACATATGCCTGGATGTACCTGCTGGGATCGCGTGGCATACCCAATGTACTGGACATGATCGGTTTTCCGGATGTGCGGCTGATCAATACCCCGGCGGCCGTGTTGCTAGGGATTGTTTATGGCTATCTGCCGCTGATGATCATGCCGATCTATGTGAGCCTGGAGAAGCTGGACCGGCGGTTGCTGGAAGCATCGTCTGACCTTGGAGCGCGGCCGCTGGCCACATTCCGGCGCATTACATTTCCGCTGTCTCTGCCTGGCGTTATGACTGGTCTGTCATTGGTGACCGTTCTGTTGCTCGGCGAATACTTGATTCCGCAAATGCTTGGCGGCGGCAAAATCTACTTCATCGGCAATGCATTGGTCGATCTCTTCCTGCAATCGCGCAACTGGCCGCTCGGTTCGGCAATTGCTGTCACCCTGGTGCTGATCGTGGTGATCGTCATGGGGCTCTCCATGCGAGTCGCCTATCGCTCTGCAGGCACAAGACAGGTGGATCTTTTGTGATGCGCGGTTTTGTAACGGCGGTTTACCTGTTCCTTTATGCGCCCATCGCGCTGGTCGTGTTGTTCTCGTTCAATGCGGGGCGGAGCGCCAGCGAATTTACCGGGTTTTCTCTTGCCTGGTACGGAAAGGCTCTTTCCAACCGGTTTCTAGTTGAAGCCCTGCAAAACAGCTTGATTATCGCACTTGCCAGCGCCACGCTGGCAGCAATTTTCGGAACGATGGCGGCGATCGGCATGGAACGCCTTGGATCCCGCACACGCATGGTTTTCGACGCGCTTTTGGCTGCAGCCATTGTCGTGCCCGGTGTCGTCATAGGCATCGCCACACTGGTGGCATTGGTCGAAGTTTTCGGAATGCTCAACCCGCTTCTCGCCAACGTCTGGCCGGGCGAATCCCCGCCGCAGTTTGGCCTTGGCTATTCATCGATCATCGCGGCTCACGGATTGTTTTCGCTGGCCTTGGTGACCATGATCGTCAAGGCGCGCATCGCAAACCTCAGTCGCGACATTGTCGAAGCATCAAGCGATCTTTACGCTACCCCGCTGACAACTTTCCGCCGTATCGTCCTGCCGCAAATCAGCCCCTCAATCCTTGCTGGATTTCTGCTGTCTTTCACATTCTCGTTCGATGACTTCATCATCGCGTTTTTCGTTGCCGGAACGCAGACTACGTTGCCGATCTATGTGTTCGCCTCGATACGGCGCGGCGTCACGCCTGAAATCAATGCCATCGCAACGCTTGTCCTGGTCGCGTCCATACTGGTTATCGCATCGGCACGCCGCTTGATGCTCGAGAGAAATTCAAAACATTCAGGTGAACCGACATGATTCTCAAGGGCCGGGTGGCCATTGTGACTGGTTCCGGCTCAGGCATTGGTCAAGCTGCCGCTCTGGCCATGGCCAAGGAAGGTGCGATTGTCGGCGTGGCCGACAAGAGCCGGCAGGGCGCAGAAGCAACCGTTTCACAAATCATCAAAAAAGGCGGGGTGGCAGAGGCACTGGTCTTTGACGTGACCGACGATGCTGCATTGGAAAGCCGGTTTTCCACCTTCATCAAAACGCACCGTCGCATCGATATTCTGCATAATCATGCCGGTGCGCAAGTTGAAGGCAATCTGGAGCAGGTCAGCCTGCAAGGCTTTGACGCCTCCTGGCAATTGAATGTGCGTTCGCATTTCATGGGCGCACGGATCGTTGTTCCCTACATGAAGGCCGCGGGACGTGGCGTCATTGTCAACACGTCTTCCAGTTCCGGCGTGCTCTATGACCGGGAAATGATCGCCTATACGACAACAAAGCATGCGGTAATCGCCATGACCCGGCAAATGGCAGGCGATTATGCCCGGTTTGGAATCCGAGTTAATGCGCTTTGCCCTGGATGGGTTGATACACCGTTCAACGAACCCTTCATCAATCAGATGGGGGGGCGCGCAGCCATTGAAGCCTATGTCCGCGAAAAAGTGCCGATGGGGCGTTGGGCCAGCGTCGAAGAAATTGCTGAATCTGTGCTGTTTCTTGTGTCTGACCGTTCATCCTACATGACGGGGCAGATTTTGGTCGTCGACGGTGGTGAGACTGTGGTTTAGCTTAAATTGGTTGCCAGACGAATGCTCTCTCCGTGTAGGTTCTATTGCCTGTATGGCCGGTGCTGACATATCTGCAAAGGGGCCGGTAGCGGACTGTCCCTTGCTGGGCTTTACAAGATGAAGGCGGACATACAACCTTCGTATGCCATGGTTCGGAATCTGCCTTTTGCGGACTGGCGGCTTCTAGACGCCAACTGCGCGAATCTGACATTCGTACGTGTTGGACATTTGGGCGCTTTCGGCGACATTTTCCCGTCGATTTCGCTGCAACAAGCATGGATGACCGGTACGGGGAAGCCGCACTGCGGCACGCCACCTAAGTCGAATAGCCGGTTAAGGCCGACTGCGCCGCTGGCCAACC
>JBAVTG010000088.1:0-2055 GCA_049696015.1 Rhizobiaceae bacterium
GTCGCCGTCTGCACCAACTCGTGACTGAGGAACGTTGTGGATACGCCAGGGCCGCCGCGCGAGACGACATAGGCCTCCGTGTAAATCATGAAACTGTCCATGAAGCGCAGCAGCACGGCAATGAGCAGCACGAGTTTCAGTTTCGGCAACTGGATGTAACGGAAGATCGCCCAGCCACTCGCGCCATCAATGCGTGCGGCGCGATAGTAATCATCGGGTATCGCGCGAAGCCCTGCAAAGCACAAAAGCACGACAAGGCTCGTCCAGTGCCAGGCATCCATCAGCAGCAACGTGGCCCAGACAATGGCGCTGTTGTTCATGTTCCAAGCGAAACCGGTCAGCCCCGCGGCGGCAGTAACAAGGCCGATGTCAGGCAGGCTCAACACCTTCCACAGATAGCCGACGACTATGGATGGAGTGAGCAGGGGAATGGCCATCAGCACGATGTAAAACGAAGACAAATACCCCGTGGCCGGCATGCGCAGCGCAATGAAAATGCCGAGCGGAATCTGGATGGCCAGCACCAGCACCGAAAACCCGATGCTTCGCCCCAACGCACCGAAAAACTCCGGTGACGTGAGCACCTGCTTGAACCACGCCGCGCCGACAAAGAAGAAGCTATTGCCCGCGAATGTGTCGTTGACCGAGTAGAATGCAACGATGGCCATCGGGAAGAGCCCGGTGAGGGTCATGACCATGAGGGCGGGGGTGAGGAAGCCATAAGCGCGGGCGTTTTGGCGGGGCTGCATTTCCTGCACCTTTGTATGTTAAGAGGTTGACCCTAAAACAGAAAATACCGCTGCGCCATCGGCAATACCGTCGCTGGTTCGCACGTCAGCAACACCCCGTCTGCCCGCACCTCATAGGTCTCGGGATTGACCTCAACATGCGGCAGCGCGTCGTTGTGGATCATTGAGCGCTTGCCGATCCGGCCGCGCGTGTTCTCCACCGCCAACATGCCCTTGTCGACGCCGAGGCGCCCCCGCAGACCAAGATCCATCGCCGCTTTCGACACAAACGTCACCGACGAGCGTGCGGCGCTCTTGCCGAAGCCCGCAAACATTGGCCGGTAATGCACTGGCTGCGGCGTCGGGATCGAGGCGTTGGGATCGCCCATGGGCGCAGCGGCGATGGAACCGCCGAGCAGCACCATCTCCGGCTTCACGCCGAAAAACACCGGGTTCCACAAAACAAGATCCGCCCGCTTGCCCACTTCCACTGACCCGATGTGCCGCGACAGGCCCTGCGCAATCGCGGGGTTGATCGTGTATTTGGCGATGTAACGCTTGACGCGGAAATTGTCATTGTCGCCCGTTTCTTCCGGCAAGCGCCCGCGTTGCACCTTCATCTTGTGCGCCGTCTGCCAAGTGCGGATCGCCACTTCGCCGACGCGCCCCATCGCTTGGCTGTCGGACGAAATGATCGAGAACGCGCCGATGTCGTGCAAAATGTCTTCCGCCGCAATCGTCTCCTTGCGGATGCGGCTTTCGGCAAACGCGATATCCTCGGAAATGTGCGGCGACAGATGGTGGCAGACCATCAACATGTCCAGATGCTCGGCAATCGTGTTGACCGTATAAGGCCGCGTCGGGTTGGTGGAGGAGGGGATCACGTTCGGCAGACCGCAGACCTTGATGATGTCCGGCGCATGCCCGCCGCCCGCCCCCTCGGTGTGGAAGGCATGGATGGTGCGGCCCTTAATCGCCGAAACCGTATCCTCGACAAAGCCGCTCTCGTTCAGCGTGTCGGTGTGGATCATCACCTGCACGTCATAGTCGTCGGCCACGGAAAGGCAGTTGTCTATCGCGGCCGGTGTCGTGCCCCAGTCCTCGTGCAGCTTCAGCGATGACGCGCCGGCGCGGATCATTTCCTCCAGCGGGGCAGGGCGCGAGGCGTTGCCTTTTCCAGCCAGCGCAAGGTTCATCGGAAAAGCGTCGAAACTTTCGATCATCCGCTCGATGTGCCAAGCGCCGGTGCAGGTGGTGGCGAGCGTGCCGTGCGCCGGGCCGGAGCCGCCGCCAAGCATGGTGGTCACGCCGCTCATCAGCGCCTCGT
>JBAVTG010000089.1:0-2215 GCA_049696015.1 Rhizobiaceae bacterium
GATACTGTCCTTGACTCATGTCATCCCTGTCCCGCAGAATTCACTCCGCAAGCCGTGTGTCAAACTGGGCGCACGGCGTTCATCTGCGGGCTGGCCGTCTGCGCGCCTTAATGGGCGATCAGTTCGGCATGTTCGGCAACCCGGTCGAGCCAGCGCAGCGCGTCGGTTTCACGAAACACCTCCGCCGGTGCTGTCAGACGAATGCGAACCGGTCTCCGTTTCTACTACCCCACCCTGATATCATGCCGCGAGAAGGCCGCGCCGCTCTGCGAGAGCGGGGGCGCGGTCTGCATGTGAAAGCGAACCGAATGATCGCTTTCCGCCCGCCTTTGTCTTTCGATCAAGCAGCAAGGAACGTCTGCTTTCAGGAAACTCTTGTTCGACTTTGAATGGCCGAGTCGGGGGCGCAAAGCGGTCTTTGTTGAAGACAGGGATCAATGTCCGGTATGGGTCAATTGGGACGCAATCGCGTTGTCCCGAATATGCTGGTTAATGTGGCTAAGCATCAATAGAAAGACCTCGCCAAAAGGCGAGGTCAGCCTGCTGACAAACCCCGTCTTTTTGGCGGGGTTTTATTTTTGCATTTGATTGGTGCTGGTTTGGAAGCGGTGCGTGTGAAGCTCGGCCCTCAGGCGAGGGCCTTTTGCGGCTTTGGGGTCATTGCATTGGCGATTTTCTTGATGTTCTGGGCGGCGGCTGCGATCAGGCACTGGAAGGCGGTTTTGGCCAGGCCTCGGAACCGTGCGTAGCGGTGGCCATGCAGTTCCTTGGCGTCGGCGAAGGAGCGTTCGACTGTCTCCTTGCGGCGCTTGTAGATGGCTTTGCCCCATTGTGTGAGCCGGTTTGCATCGGTGCGCTCGCGCGCGTCCTGCCAGACATGGCGGGTGATGGTGCGGATGGACTTGGCATTTGTGGTGCAGGAGGCCAGAAGCGGGCATGTGCGGCAGATGGCCGGATCTGATGTGTAGTGGCGGTAGCCGGTGCGGTCTGTGGCGGCATAAGAAAGCAATTGGCCGTTCGGACAGCGATAGCCGTCTTCTGACGGCTCATGGACAAAGGCTTTCTTGCGCATCATGCCCGGCTTTGGCGGTGTCGGGTTGCGGTAGCCGGTGACGCCGAGAATGTCCCGCTCTTCCAGACCTCTGGCAATGCCGGGCGTGGCATAGCCAGCATCCAGCCCGACCGCCTTCACGTCAAAGGCAAAGCGCTCGCGCTGGCGGTCGAGGCGCGTCAGATAGACAATTGAGTCATGCACATTGGCCGGGGTGGCGAATGTGTCGGTGATAATGCCCAATCTGCCGTCCACAGTGCGGTGATCGAGATAGAAGAAGCCTTTCGGCTTGCCGTCGCGCACCATGTATCCGGCCTCTGGATCGGTGCGCGAGACCTTCGTCTCTTTCTCCACCGGCTGGCGCGCCTTGACCTTCATCGGCTTCTTGCCATGGGCGGCGCGGTCCTCGTCAATGGCCGCATCCAGATCGTCCCAATAGTCCGAGCGCGACTTGGCGATCACCTCAAGATCGTATTTGCCCTTGTTGGCATTGGCCTTCAAATGGGTGGAGTCGGTGTAAAGCACCGTGCCATCCACAAGGCCATGGCTCACCGCCTGTTCGACAATCTTGTCGAAGATCACCTGCGCCACATCCGTGCCGTCAAAGCGCCGCCGCCGGTTCTGCGACAACGTCGAGGCGTCAAAAACCTCATCCGTCAGCTTGAGCCGCAAAAACCAGCGATAGGCGACATTGACCGCAATCTCCTGAACCAGCCGCCGTTCCGAGCGCACCCCAAACAGGTAGCCCACAAACAGCGCCTTGAACATCAACGTCGGGTCCAAAGCCGGACGGCCATTGTCCGGACAATACAGCGGGGCGACCAAATCGTGGATGAACGAAAAGTCGATCACCGCCTCAATCCGGCGCAGCAGGTGATCCTTCGGCACAAGCGCTTCAAGCGTCACAATCTCAAGCGCGGTTTGTTCAGGCGAGGGTGTTTTGAGCATAACCCAGTGAATCAAAAACCCCAGGCAATTGCCAGGGGTTTGTCAGAAGGCTGAAGCGGAGCCGGGGCCCCGCTTTTCGTTAATCAGGCACCCTGAAATCAGGCGGCGGAAAGCTGGTCTGCCGAGGACTTGCCGGTGCGGCGGTCCTGGGTGACTTCATACTTGACCTTCTGGCCTTCATTGAGCTGGCCCATGCCGGAGCGTTCGACCGCGGTG
>JBAVTG010000090.1:0-25124 GCA_049696015.1 Rhizobiaceae bacterium
GGATGAAGACATCCTCAAGGCTTGTTTCGCCACGCGACGCCGTGATTTCGTGCGTTCTGGCCACGTTGCGCACGCTCGCTTGCAGCGCCACGCCATCGGCGCCCACCACATGCAGCGTGTTGCCAAACGGTGCGACTTGCTCGACGCCGGGCATCTGCCGAAGCGCTTGCGCAACTGGCCCCAGGTTGGCGCCGGAGACATAAAAGGTCGTCAGGTTCGCGCCGGCGACCACTTGGGGAACTGTGCCGCTGGCCAGCAGTTTTCCGTAGGATATATAGTTGATCCGGTGGCAGCGCTCCGCCTCGTCCATGTAATGGGTCGAAACCAGGACCGTCAGCCCATCTGCGGCCAGAAGATGGATTTCGTCCCAGAACTCGCGGCGTGCCTTCGGGTCAACGCCCGCCGTCGGCTCGTCCAGCAGCAGCAGCTTGGGGTGGTGCATGATCGAGGCCGCCAGCGCCAGACGCTGTTTCCAACCGCCTGAAAGACTGCCGGCCAGTTGCTTGCGCCGGCTCGTCAAGCCCAACGTCTCCAGAGTCTCATTCACATGTTTCTGCGCCGGTGAAAGCGAATAAAGCCGCGCCACGAACATCAGATTCTCCTCGATCGACAGATCGGTGTAGAATGAGAATTTCTGTGTCATGTAGCCGACTTCGCTCTTGATCTTGAGCTGTTCACTGCGGAGGTTGAATCCGAGCACAGTGCCCTCGCCGGCGTCCGGTCGCAGCAGGCCGCAGATCATCCGGATCGTCGTCGTCTTGCCCGAGCCGTTTGGCCCGAGAAAGCCGGCAATTTCGCCTTTGGCAACTGAAATCGACACATCGTCGACCACCCGCCGTCCGTCATAGATTTTGACAAGGCCATGCACATCGATTGCGTTTTCCGGGGTGTCGCTCATGGCTGGACGCCATAATCGGCATCCACAATCTGGCCCGGCATCAACTTCGAGCGCCCACCGGCCTCAAGCGCCTCCACCAGAAACACGAGTTTCTGGCGGTTTTCGAGAGAATAGATCACCGGCGGCGTGAATTCCGGCTCGCTCGAGACGAAGCTGACTGTGGCTTTCAGATCATCCGGGCAATTGTCGCAATGGATGGCGAGTTCAGTTCCCGGTTTCAGGCGCGGAAGCTCCGCTTGCGGGAAGTAAAGCTTCAACTTGACCGCCCCGTCCGGGAGCAGCGCCATCACCGGCGCGGACGGGCCCGCCGTGTCGCCGGTCGTCAGTATCAGGTCACTTACCGTTCCCTTGGCCGGTGCGGTGATAACCCGCTTGGAAAGCCGCCACTCGGCCTGGCTCAGCGCCGCGCCCGCCGCCTCAACCTGATGTTCACCAGCCAGAATCGCATTGTCGCGCGCCGGCAATTTGGCGACTGACAGGCTCGCTTCCGCCTGCGCGAGCTGGGCCTTGGCGACGTCAAGCTGGGTTGAGGCCTGGTCGCTGTCTGCCGTCGTGGTGATGCCGCGCCGGGACAGGCTTTGCACCCGCAGGCTGGCGCGCTGGGCCTCGGCAAGCTGCACGGCGGCGGCATTGCGGGCCGCTTCGAGCACTGCAAGCTCTTCCGGCCGCCGTCCCTGCCTCAGATCGGCCAGTTGCGAGCGCGCCTGGGCCAGCTGCGCCTTAGCGGCGGCGACGGCGATTTCCGCGTCCTGGCTTTCCAGCTTCGCCAACGGCTCACCCGCCTCCACGGACTGGCCGCGCCGAATGAGAATTTGTGAAACCGTCGTCACCTCGACAGGCGCCAGAAGCACATGCTCGCCCTCGACAAAGCCGACCGCCACCGGCAGCACCGGCGCGCAGCCCGCGATCAGATTGGCGACAATCGGCAGGGAACACAGGATGCTCATGGTTTCACTCCCTTATGGGTCGCAAGCCTTGCGGCAATATTTGCTTCGATCACCCGCCGGATCGCGTCAACCTCTTCGGCGCCAAGCCGTGTCACACCCAGCCGCCGTGCGATGGCAGGCTCGCCAATGCGGAAATAGAGCAGCTGGCCAATGAGCGAAAATACTGTCAGCTTGACCCAGGCGCTTTCGGCGTCTTCCCCCGTCGCCGCGCCCCACAAACGGCAAAGCCTGCCATGCACGGGTTCCATCACGCCAGTGTAAATGGCCTCGAACGCAGCGCCCGGCTGGGCCATTTCCCGCAGGATGAAAGGCACAATGAGCCCCGATTGGTCGGTCGAAAACAGAAAACCGGCCATGCTAGAAAGGATGGCCGAAAGCTGCCGCTGCAGCGCTTGCGGCCCACTGGCGGCAGGCTCCGTGCTCGCGGCAAGCCGTGTTGCCTTGATCAGGATCTCGGCAACCGCCTCGCCGCAGGCACGATGCAGTCCCGCCTTGCCGCCAAAATGATAGGCGATGGAGGCGATATTCGTGCCGGCGGCGTCGGCGATCTCGCGCGTGGATGTGCCCTCCACGCCCTTTGCGCCAAATAGGCGCATCGCCGCGCGCACAAGCGCATCGCGCGTTCCCTCACGCTGGACGTCCGCCACTGGCTTTCCGGTTTTCGCCATACTGTTTTTTAATCAATCGTTTGATTAAAGTCCAGCGGCGCAGCCGCCAAAGCAACCTGTTCAATCGGGCAGTTCCAGCACATAATCCGCTGCCATGCTGTCATATCCGGTCACGGCATATCCCTGCGCCAGCAGCGCTGTCATTGCCGCCCGCACGCGCAGACGCTCGTCGCCCGCTTTCTGCCGGTCCGAGGAAAGAAGCGTATCAAAGTCCTTGCCGATTTGGACACGTGCACTGCGCCCGCCTGAGGCAAGCACCGGTGGCTGTCCGGCGGCAAACGCTGCGACGCGGTTTGACTTGAGATGCCACTCTGCCAGCAGCCGGTCTGATGCCACACCTTCGTTGATCCCGGCCATCTGCCCATAAAAATCAACATGATAGGTCGTTGAAACCGCGCCCAATCTGCCGATATTGAGGCTGGCGTTGATATGCCGCATCGGGTCATAGGTCCAGCGTACCAGTTCGATCCCACGCTGGAGACACCAGTCGCGCTGGTGCCATTTCAGCTTCACCCCGAGCCCACCGCCGCGCTGGTCCGGATGCACCGCCAGCCGGTGCGAGTGCTGCACATGCGGTTCGTTGGTCGGGAAACCGAACACATAGGCTTTCAAAACGCCGTCCACGAACGCGCCGGCGACCAACCCGCCCTCTTTCTGGATCACCATCATCAGATCAGCCGGGTCCGGCGTATCGTCCGTACCCCAGACGATGCGCTGCAATTCCTCGGCAGCGTTGAATTCGGCCATGCCGGACAAGTCGCGGAAGATCGCTTCGCTCACGCTGCGAAATCCTGTTTGGAAAGCGTCACACTGTCGAGGAACGGCCGGTCGAGCTCAACACCGATCCCCGGCCCGTGCGGCACCGCCATCGTCCCGTCCACCGCTTCCAGCGCGCTCGTCACGATGTCCTTGGCGAAATAACGGCTTGAACTGGACGTGTCGCCCGGCTTGCGGAAATTCGGCAAGGTCGACACATGAATGTTGTGCGCCCGTCCCACGCCGCTTTCCAGCATGCCGCCGCACCAGACCGGATAGCCCCACGCGGCGCATAAATCATGGATTCGCCGCGCTTCCTGATAACCTCCGACGCGCCCGACCTTGATGTTGATCACCCGTGTTGCCTTTGTTTCCAAGGCTTTGCGGGCATCTGCTGCGGTGCGGATGCTTTCATCGAGGCATATGGAAGTGTCGATCCGGCTTTGCAGAAACGCATGGTCTATCAGATCATCATGTGCCAGCGGCTGTTCGATATAGTCGAGACCATAGGCATCCAGGCGCTTGAACAGCGACAAGTCCGAAAGCGAGTAGGCGCTGTTGGCATCGACACTGAGATACGCTTCAGGCATTGCCTTGCGCACCGCTTCGACGAGGGCAACATCATGCCCCGGCATAATTTTCAGTTTGATCCGCTTGTAGCCCTGGGCCGCATGGGCCTTGGCACGCTCGACTGTTTCCGCAATATCGCCAATACCCAGCGATACGCCGACATCTACCATATCACGCACGCCGCCGAGCACGGTTTTCAGCGGCAATCCCAGCCATTTCGCCCATAGGTCCTGAAACGCCATTTCCACCATGGCCTTGGTCATCCGGTGGCCGCGCCAATGAACCATTGTCTGTTCGATCTGCGCGGGGTTTTCAAACTGTTTGCCGAGGATTTGCGGCAGGATGGCATCGTTAAGCAGCATCAGCGCGCTGGTATTGGTTTCTTCCAGATAGTCCGGCAACGTGTCCATCACGCCCTCGCCATAACCTTCCAGCCCGCCGCTGCGCAGCGTCAACAGCGCAAACTCTTTGGCGTGCATCGTTCCGGTGGAAATCGTGAAGGGACGGATCAAAGGCAGCCTTACCATGCGCAATTCGGCGCTGTCGATTAACGGCCCTAATGCCCTGTCCATCATGTTTCTCCGCGCTGCCCAGTCTTGCCGGTATCAGGTCACAAGGATCGTGCGGCCAGCGCCAATCCCCAGTCAAGCAGCGTCGCGGATTGGTCCGCGTCGCCGGTTTCCGCGTAGCAACGCAGTTCTGGCGCATTGCCAGACGCGCGGTAGTGCAGCGTATGGCCATTTTCAAAGACGAACCGCACGCCATCGACCCTGTCCACACCGCTGATTGCGTTTTTCCCAGCAAAATAGGCTGCTTGAAACGGGCCATCCAGTAGTTTTTCCAGAAATGGCCCGGACTTTTCCGGCCCGACATGCTCAATCCGTCCGCTCTTGGCAAACCGCGCCGGCAGTTCCTCGACCAAAGAGGACACCGTCTTGCCGCTCTGTATGGCCAGCCCGAGCACCGCCAGCATCGGCAGCATCGAATCCCGTGTCGGCAGCGCGTAGAGTGTTCTGCCCTCAACCTGCACATCCGAACCCAGCAGCACCCCGCCATTGGCCTCAAACCCGACAACGCAGGCCGCGCCTTGCGCCTTTGCCGCTTCCATGCCGGCAATGACGAAGGGCGAGCCTACCTTGGTGCGGATAACGGACTTGAACAGACCGCTCTCTTCGATTGCCGAGCTGGATGTCACCGGCGTGACCACGGCGTCCGCTCCCAAAAACTTCGCCGTCAAAATCCCGAGCAGATCACCGCGGACAAACTGGCCATTTTCATCAAACAGCATCGGCCTGTCGGCATCGCCATCGGTCGAGATCAGCGCATCCAGCCCATGCTTGGCAACCTCTGCCTTTGCAAAAGCCAAATCTTCAGGCGATAAAGCTTCAGTATCCACCGGCACAAAAACATCAGAATGGGCAAGCGCAATCACGTCCGCGCCATAGCCCTGCGCCACGTCCACCATCACATCGCGCGCAACGGAACTGTGCTGATAGACGCCCACTCGCTTTGCCTTCAGCGCATCTTCGGGCAGAATGGCGGCGCATCGCTTCAGATAGGCATCAAGCGCGGTTTTTTGAACCGGCACCTCAATGCTGGCGCTTTCCATCACTCCAGCAACGGCAACGCGCCGCGTAATTTCCACCTCGTCGCTCTTGTCGATTTCGCCGTCTGGCCGGTAAAATTTCAATCCGTTGCGATCCGCCGGAATGTGGCTGCCGGTCACCATGATCGCTGGCGCTTTCAAATGCATGGCCCGCAGCGCCAATCCCGGCGTCAGCAGCGCGCCGCAATTCTCAATGGTCATACCGCAAGACTCAATGGCTGCCATACAGGCCCTGGCGATGCGCGGACTGGAGTCCCGCAGATCCTGCCCAACCAATACCATCGCTGCTGGAGGCAGCTGGCCCGCCGAAGCCATGTGTTCGAGGAACGCCTTGGCATAGGCAAAACAAACCTCTTCTGTGAGGTCGCTCACCAAACCGCGCAGGCCGCTGGTTCCGAATTTCAAACTGCTCATGTTCTACCCTGCCAAAGACTTTGCGAAGATATTCCGAATGTTTCTCAAAGCGGAATCACCTGCCTGCTCCCACTGGTTGCGCATAAGCGGTTTCGTGCCGCCGCGCAAAAATCAGCCCTCATCAACACTTCCCTTTGACACATCTGCACGAGAGGTGTTGACCTTGAAACCCATGCCGCTTATGACGCGCCCCATTGCCTGAGGCAAATGCTTCGGGAGCGTGTAGCTCAGCTGGTAGAGCAACTGACTTTTAATCAGTAGGTCCAGGGTTCGACCCCCTGCGCGCTCACCAACAAATTCAATGACTTAGTCATCTTCAATCGCACCGCGCTTTGGGCTCGCAATCACATCGGAAGCGCCGAGGCCAAAATGCGCCTGCGGAATCGCTCTTTCGAAGCCGCCTGCGGTCGACGACTGCACCCGCGAATGCCCGGCCTTGATTTGCCGGCTCTTCGCTGTCCGGCCCTCGGGTGGCGCGGGAGATTGTCTGCCTGTTCCAAGCCCGCACCAAACCAATGACGGTGATCAGAGGCGATGGAACCAAGTTCACCTTGAACGCGGTCCCGGTGTTGCCAGACAGCCGCAAGATTGAATGGCACTGAATCGCACAGGGCAAGCCGACCCAGGAAGCCTTCATCGAGAGCTTGGTTGGCCGCCTGCCCGATGGACTCTTGAACGAAACCCGAGCCCTGCACCAATGCGCATATAACACCGCCCGCCTGGCGCAGGGACTGCAACGCCGAACGGCGCCACTCGCGCTTTGGCGGGAAGACCACTGCCAAGTTCGCTCCGAACTTCACCACGAAACAGGGCCCAAACGCTGTGCAAACCAATCAACCCGGCACTGGCGCCGTTGCCCAACCCGCCCATTCGGACAAAAACTGAAACCCGGAGTCTCGCTCACGCCGGACAAAATTTGAGAGCAACGGCAGATCAGAAATGCTGCCCGTAAATGCCAACTGCTATCAGTGTAGGCATGTTGAGACTACTTGACATCCGTTTGGCGAAGATCGGCCCCACGCGCCAGATTCTCGGCTTCGATCAGTATCTCTCGGAGCTGCTTCCAAAACGCCACGCCCTTCATGAGGGTGCAGTTGAAGCGAATGTACTGGCCATACTCGCCAGATGGGCTGAAACTCGGTCCAATCGCCAACAACACCAGTCGCCGTTTTGCAGTCTCCGAAATGAGAGCTGCGTCCGCCTCGCCATTCCAACGGGCCCAAATGAAGACACCCCCATCCGGCTCAATCGGGATTTCAAAGCCAAGTTCCCGCAGAATGCGCATCGTGTCACGCCGCATCTGGCTGATTGAATTTCTAAGCAGGCTCAGATTTCGGCGGTAGAGCCCGCTTTCAAGAAATTTGTATGCGACGATGGATGTCAGCGAGTTTAATCCGAAACTTGAATCAAGGACCAGTGCAGCAATCTTTTCAATGATCTCAGGTTCGGCAGAAATGAAGCCGCAGCGCAGGCTTCCCGACATGGTTTTCGAAAAGCTGCGGATGTAAGCCACACCTCTCAGGCCTGAAAGGGCGGCGAGCCGTGTCGTCGGCTCGTCAACAAGGTCTGCGTAAACATCGTCCTCCACCATGTAAACGCCGCCGGAGCGCAGGATCGAGAGAAGCTCGAATGCCTGCGCAGTCCGAAGGCTCATGCCAGTCGGATTGTGCAGAGTCGTCGCCAATAGGTATAGCTTTGGCCGGTGGCGTGTGACCAGCTCTTCAAGCCGGGTCAGATCACGCTGCCCATCGCGAAAGGGTACGCCGACCACCTCCACCCCATACAGCCGCCCCAAGGCCTCAAAATCGAGCGAGGTCGGGTCATCGACGAGAACCGTGTCGCCCGGCACCAGAAAAAGCCGGCAAACAAGATCAATGGCCATACTGGCCGAATCTGTGATGAGAATTTCGTTTGGCCCGGCCTCGATACCAGAGCGGCGCAAGCGATCAGAAAGCAGGTTCCGCAGCGGCATATAGCCTTGGCAGTCGCCGTAGCTCAGCAGATCGGAAACTGGCATACGCGAGGCGTCGCGCATTGCGGCCCTCAAAGCCTCGCCCGGCAACAACTTCGTATCAATCCAACCACCGCTCGGGTGGTGCTTGAGCGAGGACCGCCGCCCGCGCCGCAGAGCTTCAACGGCCAGCACGTTATCCACCGGCGCCTTGTTGCAAACTTCTGCCCGAGGCTTCTGGACAAAGAAACCTTGATGACCACGCGGCTCAACCAGTTCGAGCGCGACAAGGCGTTCATAGACCTCGACTGCAGAGGATTTCGAGATCCGTTGTTCGCTGGCGAATTGCCGGAGCGAGGGCAGTTTGCTGCCCGGTTCATAAAGCCCAGACCGAATCTCCCGCATCTTGCCTTCGAGGATGCCGCCGAGGCGTGATGAAAGTTTCGTATATGTCATTTCTTATAGATTGTTCATAGTGTTACGCGCCTGTGCCGCAATAAACACTGGTACAGTCATAGGTAGAAAAGTGTCAAGTGGCACTTCCCGCAAAGCGCGGAAAATCTTATCAAATGTTTATTAGATCTTACAGAAACGATAGCTGATATCGAAGAGGCCACGATGAATTTTGCATTACATCCTGCGTATCAACCGGATATTATCAATATTGAGCGGACTTACATTCTGAGCTCGAAAGAACTATCACAAATTGAAGTGGTTCTTACGGAATTGGCCGCACGATTCTCGACAATCGAGAGCGAGGAGACTGCGCTGGCCTGCGAGGTTGCAGCCACCCGTCTGCCTGCTGGCCTTCTGTCCATGCTCAAGATCGTGGCAAGCGGATACGCGCGCTCGGGATATGTTTTGATCCGCGGATTCGAGGTTGACGACGAGGCGATCGGTGACTCCCCTCAGCATTGGGACCAGCCTTGGCATGATCGTCCCTACCTGCGCGAGGAACTCTTCCAGGTCTTGCTTTCCTCGGCGATCGGCGGTGTTTTTGGGTGGCGCACACAGGAAAACGGACGGTTCCTGCGTCACATTGTGCCAATTGAGTCCGTAAAGAACGAACAACTCGGCGGCAGCAGCGCGACGACGCTGATGTGGCATACCGAAGAAGCATTCCATACCGGTCGTGCGGACTTCTTCACGTTGATGTGCTACCGCAATCGCGAACAGGCGACGACGAACATTGCTTGCGTCGACGATCTGGACCTCCCCGAAACCACCCTGAATATCCTGCGCAAACCGCGCTTCACGATCCTGCCTGACAAGTCCCATACGCCGGTCGAGAACACGAGCGAGCAATGGAAACTAAACGCAGAAGCGTTCAGCGCGATAGAGGAGATGATGAACAATCCGCAGCCTGTGCCGCTGATCTATGGGCGCAACGATATGCCAATGATGCGGGTCGATCAGGCTTTTGTCTCAACTGTCGACGGCGACGAAGAGGCAGCTGCTGCGCTCTCCGAGCTGCACGCCGCCCTCGACCGCGCTGCGATCCCATTGCAAATGGAGCCGGGTGACATCGTGCTGCTGGACAACCTGCGCGTTGCGCACGGTCGGTCCATCTACGTGCCCGACTATGGCAAGAAGCATCGCTGGATGCGCCGTGTCAATATCGCCAACGGCCGCAGGATCAATTTCGGGCTGCGCGACAGCAAGAAAATCCGGGTCATGCTGTGAGTGCGGCGGCCTCGCGCACACTCCCGAAGATGGCGCTCCTCTGCGCCGTCTTTTTCTGGGCGAGTTCCTTCATCGCCATGAAATCCGCCGTTCTGGTGCTCGATCCGGGCAAGATCATCTTCGTCAGGATGTTGATTGCTTCAACCGGCTTCCTCCTGCTCTACCGCTTCTGGGGCAGCTTTCGGTATGAAAAGGGGGACTGGATCTATCTGACGATCATGTCGATCTGCGAGCCCGGGATCTATTTCTTCCTCGAAAGCCACGCCCTGCGTCTAACCACTGCTGGTTCTGCCGCCACGATTAACGCGCTGCAGCCCCCTATCGTGGCATTGCTCGCATGGATTCTCCTTCGCGAGCGTCCGCGCATCTGGACGCTCGGCGGCTTCGCACTCTGCATTTTTGGGGCCATTGGCCTGAGCCTCGGCTCGGAAAGCACCGATTATGCTCCCATGCCGTGGCTTGGCAATCTACTGGAGTTCGGCGCCATGGCAGCTTCGGGCGTCTATGTGATCCTGTTGAAGAAGCTCTCAGACCGCTATAGCCCATTTTTCCTGACAGCCCTGCAATCCTTCGCAGGGGTCGCCCTCTTCTTCCCGTTGATCTTCATCGGCCGCCCCTTGAGTTTCGATGTGCCACTCAATAGCGCGTTGGCAATCGTCTATCTGGCCACCTTCGTCACCTTCGGCGGTTATTTCCTCTACAACTGGGGGATCGCCAAGACCTCCGCTGTGGAAGCCAGCATCTTCCTGAATCTCATTCCGGTCTTTGGTCTCGTCTTGGCATTCCTCGTCCTTGGTGAAACACCGGGCCTCTTCCAAGGCCTGATGGTCGTGCTGATTATTCTGGGCGTCCTCGTTTGCGAATTGGGGCCGAAATTCCTGCCCAGCCTTGTCCCGTCCGGTCGCGAGAGCCATGGCAGACGAAACCCCGAGCACAAGGGATGAGAGCAATGCTGGACAAGACGAAAGAGTGCAGCGCGTCTCCGCTCATTGATGTCTATAGGCGTGCGCCGGTCGAAATCACTGCCGGCGAAGGCAGCTATCTGATTGACACAACCGGCGCGCGTTATCTTGATTTTGGCACTGGTATCGCGGTCAACGCCTTGGGCCATGGCCATCCGAAGCTCTTGAATCGCCTCATGCAGCAGGCGCAGGCAGTTTGGCACTGCTCGAACAAGTTTCATATCCGAAGCCAAATTGAGTGCGCTGAGATGTTGCGGCGGGCGAGCTTCGCCGACCGGGTCTTTTTCTGCAATTCGGGGGCCGAGGCGAACGAAGGCGCACTGAAGATGATGCGGCGCTACCAATATGTCGGCGGGCGGCCTGAGCGCTGGCATTGCATTACTTTCGAAGGGGCGTTTCATGGACGCACTCTCGCGACACTATCCGCAACGGGGCGCCAGGACTATCAGTTGGGCTTCGGCCCGGCAGTTCCAGGCTTCGTGCAAGCGGCCCGCAACGATCTGACATCAGTCGAACAAGCGCTCACGCCGGAAACGGCGGGGATCCTGATGGAGCCCATTCAGGGCGAGGGCGGCGTTCGGGCCTTCGATCCGGGTTTCGTGCGCGAACTCCGTGCCTTGACGCTGGAGCGGGGTCTCCTGCTTCTCTTCGATGAGATACAGACAGGAATAGGTCGGACAGGCACCTTCTTGGCCTGCGAACAATTCGACGTCACGCCCGACATCGTTTCATTGGCCAAGGGGCTCGGAGGCGGCTTCCCGATAGGAGCGGTCTTGTGCTCTGAGGCGGTGGCCCAGTCGATGACGCCCGGGACGCATGGCACGACGTTCGGCGGAAACCCACTCGGTTGTGCAATTGCGGCCGAGGTGATCTCGGAAGTCCTTTCAGAAGGCTTCCTGCCCCACGTGAGAGAAATGGGAGAGCAACTCAGGCTGGCTCTTGACCGGCTCGTTGCGGCCCACCCGAAAGCCTTGCGGGAGCGCCGCGGGCGAGGCCTTATCCAAGGGTTGCAGACCAAAGCAGCGGCAGCATCATTCGAAAAGGCCTGTCTCGAACGAGGCCTGATCGTCATGGCCGCGGCAGACAGTGTTGTTCGCCTGTTGCCACCGCTCACGACTTCTGCGGAAGAAATTTCAGCAGCGATCCAAATAATTGAGGGTGTCTGTCATGAATGCTTTTGATCGGACTTCGACGGATCGGAGCTTGCAATCCCGCCCCCTCGCCGCGGCCGGACACACCGCCAAATGCGTTGTTACCACCATCACGTTGAGCGATCGCGAGATTGAAATCCTGCGTCCGGCGCATCTGGAACCAGTTTCTTGCCAGGAAGCGCTGCTTGCTGAAACACTCATATCCATCGGTGCGACGGTGCTAATCACCGATCTATTTCCAACAGGCGAGATCATAACGAAATGGCGTGACAGAGTAACAGGGCCGCTCATCGTCGCTGTATTTCGGAGCCCTGATGCGCTCACGGTCCTCAACAACCGAACCTTTAGCCATGACAATCTGATCCGCTGCTGCTTTGATCGACAGGCAGTTTCACTGGAGCAGGCGTTGTCTGAAGCTGAACATGCCCACACCTATAGTGCTCCGGTTCTGCCCGCGCCGATGACGCGCTTGAGTGAATACCCCGCGAACAAATCGGTCGCCGTTATCGGGGCCGGAATTGTAAGCCTGATCTCCGTGCTTGAATTTGCCAAAGCGGGCTACGCGGTAAATGTCTTCGAAAAGAGCCCCGATCCGCGCTGCCGCCCTGACTGGACTCTCATGGGCTGCACGCACGGCGGCGAGGGCGTGCGCATGTTCTCACTGACTGAATGCGACAACTACCATGAGCGCAGCAGCGGAGGGGATACCAAGCCCCATCAGTTCATCGACACTGCCCTGGATCGCATGGGTTGGGGATTGGGCGACGAAAGCCATTTTGGCGCGCAAGAAATGGCCTGGAAATCCGAGTTTCGCGACGTTCCAATTTTCTTGGCCGATCACTACAACGAAGACATCTTCGCGCTGAACCATGAAAGCTACCGGCTCTGGCGGGACACTATCGAGGCGGAGCCCGCCTTGTTTGAGGATGTGGTGTTCACCGAGGGATTGCTGCGAATCTGCCGAACCGGAACCTATCACCAAAAGCAACTTGAACGACAGAAGCACGTCCGGGCCTTTGTTCGCGAGCTAGACCGCGCCGACCTGATTGATGCCTATCCTGCGCTCGAAACCGGCTGTGCCAACGATGAAATCTTCGGCGGTATCGAAGTCGAGGGTTTTACCCTCGACATTCACCGCTTTGTGCGAAATGTCCTCGAAAGAGCCGAGCGACTTGGCGTCAGTTTCCATTGGGGCACTCCCGTAGAAGGGATTGTGCGCGATGGTGATGTTGTCGCAGGGGTGACGGTCGATGGCAACTTGCATCGCGCAGACCATTATTTCGTATCCCCTGGCGCTTATGTGAGTGGACTGCTTGACCTGACAGCGACAAGCGGCTCCGTGCACGGTGTGCTGGGCGCCTGGATTTCCTTCCCCAATACAGAGCCAAAGCTACAGCGATCCATGAAGGTCTCGCGTGAGGGCTACCTGGCAAACTGCGGCAACATCATCCTCAACAAGGATGAGGTTGGCGCCGACCAGCTCGTCTTCGGTTCTGGTTTTGGTTACCTCGGCGCTGACGCTGACAATATTTGCCATGCACGTCTCGACCAGCTGTTTGACTCCATGCAAGATTACATTGGTCAGCTCTTCCCAGAAGCCTTTGCGGCGGCTCTCGACGATGGCTCGCTTATGGCGCGGCGGAAGTACTGTGTCCGTCCGTGGACTCCAACTTGTCTCGCGGCGTTCGAAATACAGCCGGCGCAGACCGGCTGTCTCATCGTGGCTACCGGCCATAACACCGGAGGGTTCAGCCAAAGCACAGGCGTCGCCAAGGCTGCGCTGGCAGCCATGCGTGGCGACCTTCACCCAATGCACCACTTATACAACCCAAAGCGCTTTCGCGCGTTTTGGTAAGACACAGGATCGCTGCCCATGACTACCCTTCGCCTGTCAGAAGACCAGCTCCGCGCCATCGCAGCAGAGCACGGCACGCCTTGCTGGGTCTACAATCTCCAAGAAATTGCCCGCCGGCTCGATATCGTGCAGCGGATGGATGGCTTTACCAAAATCCGTTATGCGCAAAAGGCGAATTCCAACACCCACATTCTGGGCTATCTGAGGTCGCGCGGGGTTGTCGTTGATGCAGTATCACTTGGCGAAATCGCGCGAGCGGAAGCGGCCGGGTATGAACTCTCAGCTACGTCAGACGATGTTGTCTATGCCTCTGATATTCTCGATCAGGGCGACCTGTTACGTATTGTCGAGACCGGCATCGCCGTCAATGTCGGCTCGCCGCAAATGCTTGAGCAGATTGGCCAATCGAGCCCCGGACATCGCGTTTGGCTGCGCATAAACCCCGGATTTGGCAGCGGCTTCAGCCGCAAGACAAACACAGGCGGCGCTTTCAGCAAACATGGCATCTGGCATGGCGAACTTGCGGAATGCTACCGCCTGATTAAGACGTACGGCCTTCGGCTGGTGGGCCTGCACATGCACATCGGCTCGGGAGCAAAGGAGGAACAACTGCACCGCGTCTGTGATGCCATGATTGCACAAGTCCGTGCATGCCCATTCGACATAGCAGCCATCTCCACTGGCGGCGGCCTGCCGATCTGTCACAGAGAGGGCGACATCGAATTCGATGCCCAAAGTTATGGGGCGGCATGGTCCTCGGCAAAATCGAAGATCGAAGCTCATCTGGGTCATCCGATCGAGCTTGAAGTCGAACCAGGCCGCTATCTCGTCGGCAATGCTGGCTACCTCCTTAGCGAGGTTTGCGCAAAAAAGCAGGTAGGCGAAAACCATTTCATTCTGCTCAACGCCGGCTTCAACGACCTGGTGCGTCCGGCCATGTATGGCGGCTATCACGAACTCGCCATCATCCCCCGGCAGGCGGGCAACTATACACATCAGAGGCGACAGACGATCGTGGCTGGACCGCTGTGCGAAGCCGGCGATGTCTTCACTCAGGATTCCGAGGGCATGATTGAATTCCGCGATCTGCACAATCCGGAGATCGGCAGCCTTGCCATCTTCTCCGATTGCGGCGCTTACTGCGCGAGCATGAGTTCAAACTACAACAGCCGCCCATTGGCACCGGAAATTCTCGTCAAGGGCGAGTCACACAAGCTTATCCGCCGGCGTCAGGATTTTCAGGACCTGCTAAGCCTCGAAGACGCGTGACAGGCGGATACCGGGTTGCGGGGGATCACAAAGAAGCAGACGGCGCGTTCGAAGACCGGCTTTGTCTGGGACGAACGCTTCATGTGGCATAACACGGGCATCGCAGCCGGTGTTGTGCCGGCCGGCGGCTTCGTTGAACCAGGCCTCTTTCATATTGAAAACGCGACCGCGAAGCGGCGCATCCGCAACCTAATCGACGTGTCCGGCCTGCTGAAGCAGCTTGTGCAGATCGAGGCCGAAGAGGCGAGCTTGGCGGATGTGCTGCGCGTGCACACACCCGGCTATGTCGAGCGGCTGCAGGCGCTCAGCGCGTCTGGACATGGCGATGCCGGTGAGAAGGCAGCGGTCGGCCCGGGATCCTGGGAAATTGCCCTTCTGGCGGCAGGAGGATGTCTGCGCGCAGCCGACACCATTGTTGGCGGCCTGGTGACGAATGCATACGCCCTCGTTCGCCCGGCTGGTCACCATGCCGAGCCCGACCGTGGGCGTGGCTTCTGCCTATTGTCCAATGGCTGCATGACGGTGGAGTATCTGCGTGCCGCATATGGCGTCAAGCGCATCGCCGTGGTCGACTGGGATGCCCACCACGGCAACGGCGCACAGGAATTCTACTACAATGACGCGGACACACTCACACTCTCGGTGCACGAGGCTGCTAACTATCCGGTTGATGGCGGATCTATCAGCGAAACTGGCGCGGGTAAGGGTAAGGGTGCGAACATCAATGTTCCTTTACCCCCCGGGTCCGGACACGAGACCTATATGGCCGTGGCCAATCGGGTTATCGGGCCTGCGCTAAGGCGGTTCCGCCCCGACTTCATCCTTGTCTCCAGCGGCTTCGATGGATCTCTCTTCGATCCGCTGGCGCGACAGATGGCCATGTCCGAGACCTATCGGATCCTGACCCGCACTGTCCTGGCCTGTGCAGCCGAGACCTGTGCGGGGCGTCTCTTGATGCTCCACGAGGGAGGCTATTCGGAATTCTACGCGCCTTTTTGCGGGCTCGCCGTATTGGAGGAACTCTCCGGCATCAAGACGGAGGTGGTCGACCCCTTCCTGCAGCACCTGAAAAAGCCGGTCCATCAAATGGGCGCGGATCAGGCCGCTGTCATCGAAGCTGCGGCCCGATTGGCCTCGCACGTTCCACAACCCAGAGACAGAATGGAGACCCGCACATGACCCAAGGCATAAATGTCCGCGCCGCCCAGCCAGGCGATATTACCGTCATCGCCGAGCTCATCCATGAATTGGCCGTCTATGAAGAGTTAGGCAACTCAGTTGCGTTCAAGAAAGATGACATTGGGCAAGCACTGTTTTCAGAGTTCCCTGCCGCCGAAGTGCTTATCGGCGAAGTAGACGGACAAGCAGAAGGCTTCGCCCTCTATTTCCACAATTACTCAACCTTCCTTGGGCGCAAAGGCCTCTACCTCGAAGACCTCTTTGTCCGTCCCCATGCCCGTGGAAAAGGACTGGGCAAGCTACTGTTGAAAGAGCTGGCGAGAATAGCCGTCCAGCGCAATTGCGCGCGCATGGAATGGTTCGTACTCGACTGGAACGAGCCCTCAATACAGTTCTACAAATCCCTCGGCGCCAATCCCATGGATGGTTGGAAGATATTCCGCATGACCGATGCGAAAATCAGAGAGCTTGCCCATGGCTGACCCGTTGTGCCACCAGATTCGGAAGGCGGCGCCCCCAGACTACCAGGCCCTGTCCCGCATTGAACGGCGGGCATTCATCGAACTCGGCTCGGCTTTTTATCCGCTTGAAGACATCAAATGCGCATTAGACCATTTCGAGGGGTTAAGCCTCAGCCTGATTGAGGAGGGACACTATTTTGTGCTGACCGATACCGAGGGCAATATCCTTGCCGGTGGCGGCTGGTCACGCGGCGAGCTCGAATACATGCCGGTTGAAGGCGGCGCACGCGGCGAAGATCTTACCGGTGTGGTCCGCTGTGTCTATGTCTGCCCAGAACATGCCCGGCGCGGTCTGGCTCAAGAAGTGTTGCGTTGCATTGAAACGGACGCCCTTGCCGCAGGAATAAGTCAGTTGACCCTGACTGCATCGAAAACTGCCGAGGCACTCTATGCGCGCGCGGGATATGCACTGGGACCCTATTGCAACGTGTTCTTGCCCAACGGTCATGATCTGCCACTGCGTCAGATGAGGAAAAACCTCGTCTGCCAACCCGCCTGACACAAGGACTCAACGATGGCCTATCCCCAAGTCCCAATCGGAACGCCGAAAATCTTCTACGGATGGCGCATCGTTGCAGCCGTCTTCTTGTTGGCTGGCACGGCCGCAGGGCTCATCTATGCCTTCTCTGTTTTCTTCGAAGAATTATCGCGGCGATTCGATGCTTCGCGAGCGCAGGTCTCGCTGATCTTTTCTTTGTCAGAGTTTGTTTGGTTCATTTCAGGTTTCTTGGGCGGGTTCTTGGCTGACCGCCTGGGGCCAATTCGCGTCGTCTTTTGTGGCGCCCTGCTTATGGCGGGTGGACTCTTTTTTGCCAGCCAGTCGCAAACTCTCACAGAAATCATGCTTGCCTATGCCATCGGCGTCGGCATCGGCGGGGGTTTCATCTACATCCCATCCATCAGCCTCGTGCCGCGCTGGTTCAAGCGCCAGCGCGGGCTCGCAACTGGTATTGCGCTGTGTGGCGTAGGGCTGGGAACCTTCGCCTATCCGTTGCTGGGCGAAGCGCTGCTGGTTCCACTCGGATGGGATGGGGTGCACATGCTTTTCGCCGCCATCGCTCTGGTCGTCTGTGGCAGTCTGAGCTTCTCGCTTATCGCGCATCCCCAAGCCATAGGGCTTGGCCCCGACGGACATTCGGCGGCTTTCGCGGAGGGGGCAGAACCGGCGATAACCGGCCTGACCTTGCCGGAGGCGCTGCGCCAACGCACCTTCTGGCATTTCTACATTGCGAGCCTTTTCACGGCAGCGGTTGTATTCACGACCTATGTGCATCTCGTTCCTTATGCGGTCGATAATGGCAACGAACGCTCGTCCAGCGTGGGCCTCATTGGCGCAGTCGGCATCGCCAGCATTATCGGGCGCTTTCTTTTCGGCGGCCTTTCAGACCGGATCGGCGGCCGTCGTTCGATCAGCCTGATGTCTGCTGGCATGGCGCTTGCGGTCGGGTTGTGGCTCCTCCTGCCCCCGCTGCTGTACAGTCTCTATTTCTACGCTTTGGTCTTCGGCGCATTCTATGGGGGTTACATCTCGATTCTACCCGTGGTGGTCATGACCTTTTTTGGGGGACGCCAGCTCTCCACCATCATCGGCGCGCTCTACACATCTTGGGGATTCGGCGCGCTTGTCGGACCGTCGCTGACTGGGCATTTCTTCGATCTCAGCCAGAAATACACGGCCGGCTTGATGGTCTCAATCGCATTCCTGATCGCCGCATCGCTTAGTTGTCTATTCGTTCGCGATCCTGCGGCCCCCTACTGAGCCAGCGGCACATGCAGGACTCCTGCGCGCTCACTGCCTTTCACAACACTTTGTCGTGAAACTTAATTCCCCCTCTTGCCGTAATGACTTCGGGTGCCATTCTTCACCTGATTGATACGGAGGGAATTCGCATGCGTGCCTTGATCCCGGTTTTGCTGGCGGCCATTGCCGGTGTTTCACTGGCGCTTGCCGATGAAGTATCGCAAAAACAGGCGCAGGATATCATTCGCGGCCAGATCGAGGCATTCAAATCGGGTCAGGATGCTGCAGCCTATTCTTTCGCTTCACCGACGGTGAAGGGCTTTTTCCCCGACGTCAGTATCTTCATGGACATGGTCAAGCGCGGCTACCAGCCGGTCTACAATCCGAAAAACTATGATTTTGGCCGCACGAAAGAGCCGGCAGACGGCACGGTCATCCAGGAAGTGCTGGTCACCGGGCCGGATGGCAAGCCCTGGACGGCGATCTATACGCTGGTGCGCCAGTCCGACGGCTTATGGAAGATCAATGGCGTCCAATTGCTGCCGGGCGATGATTCGTCGGCCTAAAGCACGGGCAAATCACCGCGCGCCCAGCCATCCTGTGTTGCCGCGGTGAACGCCTCAAACCGGCTTTCATCTATCGCCGCGCGGATGCCTTGCATCAGGTGCTGATAGTAGGACAGATTGTTCCACGTCAAAAGCATGCCGCCGAGCGCCTCGCCGGACTTGATGAGGTGGTGGAGATAGGCTCGCGAATAGTCGCGCGCCGCCGGGCAGTCGCTTTCCTCATCGAGCGGGCGCGGATCGTCGGCGTGGCGGGCGTTGCGCAAATTCACCTTGCCGCGCCGTGTGTAGGCAAGGCCATGCCGCCCTGCCCGCGTCGGCATAACGCAGTCAAACATGTCGATGCCAAGAGCCACAGACTTCAAGATGTCGTCCGGCGTGCCGACGCCCATCAGATAGCGCGGCTTGGTTGAGGGCAGCACCGGCAACGTCACGTCTAGCATTGCCAGCATGACCGCCTGCGGCTCGCCGACTGCCAGCCCGCCGACCGAATAGCCCGGCAAATCCATTGCCGTCAGCGCCTCGGCTGAGCGGATGCGCAAATCCGGCTGGTCGCCGCCTTGCACAATGCCGAACATAGCTTTGCCTGCCTGCGTGCCGAATTGTTTCCACGAACGCTCCGCCCAGCGCAGCGAAAGCTCCATCGCCCGCTCGATTTCCGTGGGAGTCGATGGCAAAGCCACGCATTCATCCAGCTGCATCTGTATGTCGGAGCCCAGCAGCGTCTGGATCTCGATCGACCGCTCCGGCGTCATCTCATAGGCGCGCCCGTCAATGTGGGAGCGAAATGTGACGCCATGCTCGTTGAGCTTTCGCAACTTGGCCAGCGACATCACCTGAAACCCGCCGCTATCCGTCAGGATCGGATGCGGCCAGCGGGCAAACTCATGCAGGCCGCCCAGCCGCGCAATGCGCTCGGCAGAGGGGCGCAGCATCAAATGATAGGTGTTGCCAAGGATGATATCCGCGCCGACGCCGCGCACCTGATCCATGTACATGGCTTTCACCGTGCCCGCCGTGCCGACCGGCATGAAGGCAGGCGTGCGCACCGTCCCGCGCGACATGGAAATCTCGCCGCGCCGGGCCTTGCCGTCGGTCTTGAGCAGTGTGAATTTGAATTCGTCTGACACTCAAAATCCCTTTGGCAAGATCAGGCAGGCGTCTCCATAGGAATAGAAGCGATAGCCGCTGTTGATCGCCTGTTGATATGCCTCACGCATCACGTCAAGCCCCGCCAGCGCAGACACCAGCATGAACAGCGTCGAGCGCGGCAGATGGAAATTGGTCATCAGCCCGTCAATGAATTTGAAGCGGTAGCCGGGGGTGATGAAGATATCCGTTGAGCCCGACCATGTATGCAGTTTGCCGTCTGCATCAGCAGCGCTTTCGAGCAAGCGCAGCGAGGTCGTGCCAACAGCAACAATCCGCCGCCCCTCAGCCTTGGCTTTGTTCAGGCCGGCCGCAACGTCAGCGCTCACTTGACCGATCTCATGGTGCATCTTGTGGTCTGCCGTATCGTCCGCCTTCACGGGCAAAAACGTTCCCGCCCCGACATGCAGCGTCACGAAATGACGTTCGATGCCTTTGGCGTCGAGTTTGGCAAACAGTTCCGGCGTGAAATGCAGCCCGGCGGTCGGCGCAGCGACAGCGCCCTCCTCGCGGGCGTAGATTGTCTGGTAATCGTGCAAATCCTTGTCATCATCCGCGCGTTTGGCGGCGATGTAAGGCGGGATCGGCACATGGCCGACGGCGCGGATGGCGTCGTCCAGCGCCGGTCCTGAAAAATCAAACCGCAGCAGCGCCTCGCCAGCCTCGCCCTTTTCGATCACTGTTGCGTCCAGCTGGCCCAGCATGCAGGCGCTCTCGTCATGGCCAAAGCGGATGCGATCGCCCACATGGGCCCGCTTGGCAGGCCGAAGGAATGCGCGCCACTCGGCGGAGCCATGGCGCATGTGCAGCGTCGCCTCGACGCGGGCCAAATTGCCATCGCGTTCACGCAAGCCGAACAGCTGCGCCGGGATCACTTTGGTATCGTTGAACACCAGCACATCGTCAGGCCGTAACAGGTCCGGTAAATCGCCAATGGTCCGGTCCGATAAATGCCCGCCCGCAATCACCAGCAGCCGAGCGCTTTCGCGCGGCTCCGCCGGCCGCAGCGCGATGCGGTCTTCGGGCAATTCAAAATCGAAATTGTCGACTTTCATCCGCGCTCAGAGCAGTCAACCACCCAGGCGCCCTTGCCCATGAGCGAAAACACACCGCCGGAAGCATACTCGCCCCCTTCTTCAAGTGAAAACGTCTTCAGCCGCGCGGAAACAGCCCCGGCGGGCTCGCTGATGAAATCGACAAGCAGCATGCCGTCATTCTCATAAGCCTGTCCGGAAAGGATGGGCGTACCGGCTTGGACATTTGGGTCAGATGACCAAGTCTCATCGCCGACGCTGATGACGGTCCGCAACACGTTGAGCGTAGTGGAGCGAGTGACCAGCAGCGACACGCTGACGCTATCGTCAGCGCTCCGGCAAGAAACATCACCCGTGGCAAAAGCGGCGTTGGCAGACGCCAGCAAAAAACCGGTTACCGCCAACGCCCATTTCATGATTACGCGTCCGCCGCGACCTTGGCCGAGACGATCGAATCCGGGTCTGCTACAGGCTCGCCGCGCTTGATCTTATCGACATTGTCCATGCCTTCGATGACCTGACCCCACACAGTATACTGGCGGTTCAGGAACGAGGCATCGGCAAAGCAGATGAAGAACTGCGAGTTGGCCGAATTCGGGTTCTGCGAACGGGCCATCGAGCACGCGCCGCGGGCATGGTTGACATTGGAGAATTCCGCCTTGAGGTCCGGCTTGTCCGAACCGCCCATGCCCGCGCGCGATGGATTGAAATCCTTGCCGCCCTTCTTGCCGAATTTCACATCGCCGGTCTGCGCCATGAAGCCTTCGATAACGCGGTGGAACACCACGCCGTCATATTCGCCAGCCCGCGCCAGTTCCTTGATGCGCTCAACATGGCCGGGCGCCAGGTCCGGCAACAGTTCAATCACGACATTGCCCTTGGTGGTTTCAAGGATCAGCGTGTTTTCCGGGTCTTTGTAAGCCATTGTCTTGTCCTGTGTTTGTCAGATTATTTATCTGCGGCGATCTTGACCTTAACCATCTTGTCAGGGTCGCTCACCACGCCGTTTTGCGCTTCGTCGCCGCGTTTGATCTTGTCGACCAGTTCCATGCCGCTTTCGACAGTGCCGACGACCGTATATTGGCCATTCAGGAATGCGCCGTCGCCAAACATGATGAAGAACTGCGAGTTGGCAGAATTCGGATCCTGGGCGCGAGCCATGCCGACAGTGCCGCGAACAAATGCTTCTTTGGAAAACTCGGCCGGAATGTTCGGCAAATCTGAACCGCCCATGCCTGCCTGACCGGGATTATAGTCCTTGGCGGAGTTGCCGAACTGCACGTCGCCGGTCTGGGCCATGAAGCCTTCGATGACGCGGTGGAACACGACGTTGTCGTAAGCGCCCCTGCGTGTCAGAGCCTTGATCTGCTCGACATGTTTGGGCGCAAGGTCTGGCCGCAGTGCAATTGTCACATCGCCATCCTTCAGCGATATCACCAATGTGTTTTCGGGCTCAGCCGCAAAAGCAGAGAGCGATACGAGCGTCATCATGATTGCCGCAACGAGGCGGCCGAGTATCTTGGTCATGTTCGTCCTGTCAGGATTTGAATTTCGCCTTGAGAGCATGCGCTGCGGCTTTTGGCACAAAAGTCGAAACGTTGCCACCCATGGCCGCTATCTGTCGCACCAATGTGGCCGTGATCGGACGGGTTTGCGGCGATGCCGGTACAAAAATCGTCTGGATGTCTGGCGCCATCGCGCCATTCATGCCCGCCATCTGCATTTCATAGTCAAAATCGGTGGCGTCACGCAGGCCGCGAACCAGCATCGTTGCCCCATGCGTCTTGGCCGCGTCGACAACCAAGCCGTCGAATGAAATCACCCGCAAACCAATGGCCTTGCTGCCAAATGCGACTTCTGCCGCCTTGATCAACAGATCACGCCGCTCCTCGTAGGTGAATAACGGCTTCTTCCCAGGATGAATACCGATGGCAACGATCACGCTGTCCGCCAGCGCCAGCGCGCGGCCCAGAATGTCCATGTGTCCGTTGGTCACCGGGTCGAACGAGCCGGGGTACAATGCTATTTTCATGAAAATTTTCTAGCCGTTTTGGAACTTTATGTCCATTCGGCCCGTTCCTCTCACATGAATGAGGGATGAACAACCCGCTCAGGCGTGGTTCACTCGGGGCAATGCAAAGTCCGCACAACAGCCATTCAGACTGTGAAGGAGAAAGACCATGTTGTTACTGCTCGCCGCCGCCATGACCACTGCGATGATGACCGCAACGCTTGTCATGCTTCACAATGAGACGACAGAGAGCGAAAACCGCGAGGTCCGCTCACGGTTCTGAGCAGCAAAGCTTGATCAGGCTTCGCCGCCCTCGTCTGCTGGCGCCGCTTCATCGCTCACTGCTGACTCGTCAACAACCGGATCCTCGCCCTCGTCGCCCTCCGGTTCGGATATCCGCTCGACTGAGACGACCTTCTCGCCTGCGGCCGTGTTGAACACGGTGACACCCTTGGTGGCGCGGCTGGCGATGCGGATGCCGGCAACCGGAACACGGATAAGTGTGCCACCGTCCGAAACCATCATGATCTGATCGTCATTGCCCACAGGAAAGGCTGCAATGAGCGGCCCGATGTCCGCCGTCTTCGACACATCAGTTGCCCGGATTCCTTTGCCGCCGCGATTTGTCAGGCGGAAGTCATAGGATGACGAGCGCTTGCCGTAGCCAAATTCCGTCATTGTCAGCACAAACTGTTCGTGTGCCTTAAGGAATTCAAAGCGCTCATCAGACAGTGACGCCTCTTCCGTTACTTCCTCATTTGTCAGCGTCACTTCATCTTCGTCAGCACCCGCTGCTTTGCGCTCGGCCGTGGCCCGCTTGAGATAGGCGGCGCGCTCTGATGGATCGGCGTTGACATGTTCAAGAATGGTCATTGAGATGGCGCGATCCGTCTCTGCCATGTTGATGCCGCGCACGCCGACCGAATTGCGACCTGCAAACACGCGCACGTCATCGACGGCGAAGCGGATGCACTGGCCGGATGCTGCGGTGAGCAATACATCATCGCCTTCAGAACAGGTTTCGACCGACAGGATTTCGTCGCCCTCTTCATCGAGCTTCATCGCAATCTTGCCGTTGCGGTTGACCTGGACAAAATCCGACAACTTGTTGCGGCGAACCGTGCCGCGCGTTGTCGCGAACATCACGTCCAACTCACCCCAGTTGGTCTCATCTTCCGGCAGCGGCATGATGGTGGTAATGCGCTCACCCTGTTGCAGCGGCAACAGGTTGATCAGCGCCTTGCCGCGCGATTGCGGTGTGGCCACCGGCAAACGCCAGACCTTTTCCTTGTAGACAATGCCGCGCGAGGAGAAGAACAGCATCGGCGTGTGGGTATTGGCCACAAACAGCCGCGTCACGTAATCTTCGTCCTTGGTCGCCATGCCCGAACGGCCCTTGCCGCCCCGGCGCTGGGCGCGGTAGGTTACCAGCGGCACGCGCTTGATGTAGCCGGCGTGGCTGACGGTCACCACCATGTCTTCGCGGGCGATGAGATCTTCATCGTCCATATCCGAGCCATAGTCGGAAATTTCGGTCCGGCGCGGGTTTGCGAACTGGTCACGCACTGCGGTCAGTTCGTCCTTGACGATGCCCATGATGCGGGCACGCGATCCAAGAATATCAAGGAAATCAGTGATTTCCGCGCCGATCTTCTCAAGTTCTTCGGCGATTTCATCGCGTCCAAGCGCTGTCAAACGGGCAAGGCGCAACTCCAGTATGGCGCGCGCCTGCTCGTCGGACAGATTATAGGTGCCATCGTCGTTCAAGGCGTGGCGCGGATCGTCAATCAGCGCGATCAGCGGGGCAACATCATGGGCTGGCCAGCGCCGTGTCATCAACTGCTCACGGGCCGTCGCCGGGTCCGGCGCGCGGCGGATCAGCTCGATCACCTCGTCAATATTGGCAACAGCAATCGCCAGGCCAACCAAGACATGGGCCCGCTCGCGGCATTTCATCAAAAGATATTTGGTGCGGCGCGAGATTACTTCCTCACGGAAAGTGATGAAGGCGCGCAGCATGTCCGGCAGGTTCATCACCTCCGGCTTGCCGCCATTCAGCGCCACCATGTTGCAGCCAAAGCTCGTCTGCAGCGGGGTGAAACGGTACAATTGGTTCAAAACCACATCGGCAACCGCATCGCGTTTCAGCTCGACCACCACACGGTAGCCTTGCCGGTCGGATTCGTCGCGGATATC
>JBAVTG010000091.1:0-22749 GCA_049696015.1 Rhizobiaceae bacterium
AAACCGCTTCGGAAATTATCCCGGCAATCGCTTCGCTCCACGGGTAATCAGGCCCGATAGCCTGTCCCACTTCGCCGAATGCGAACATGACCCACCAAATGAAGGCATAAAGCAGCCAATTCGCGCCAAGTTCGGCGGGTGCCAGCGCAAAAAACAGCACGAAGGCGAACGCTGTGCCGATCTTCGAAATGATAACACCAGTAAGAAATGCCGCAGGCGAACCGCCAGGAATCTGGGCGAGACCGAATTTGGAGAAAATGCCGTAGACGATGACCGGTACAATGAAGATGATCGCTGTGACCATGGCGATGGCGAGCAGTCTGATTGTCATGTGTGCCTCCTGGCTGAAAGCCGGTTGGAAGCGGTGACCTTAGCACCTGGCGGCAAGTGCCGATTTGCTGTCAATCAAACTTCAGTGTTGGCGGACTTATCCGCCCGTCACGCTCATGTGGCGCGCCACTGCGGGCTTGGCACTGCGGCGGTCAATGATGAAATCATGTCCCTTGGGCTTGCGCAGAATTGCCTCGTCGATGGCATTGGACAGGAGCTCATTGCCTTCGGACGCACGCAGCGGCGCGCGAAGGTCCGCAGCGTCATTCTGGCCAAGGCACATGTAGAGCGTGCCGGTGCAGGTCAGGCGCACGCGGTTGCAGCTTTCGCAGAAATTGTGGGTGAGCGGTGTGATGAAGCCGAGCCGCCCGCCGGTTTCCTTGACCTCGACATAGCGGGCAGGGCCGCCTGTCTTGTAGGCGATGTCGGACAAAGTGAATTGCTCTTCCAGCCCGGCGCGCACCTGGCTCAGCGGCAGATACTGGTCGGTGCGGTCTTCGTCTATCTCGCCCATTGGCATGGTTTCGATGAGGGTCAGGTCTGCGCCGCGACCATGGGCCCAGCGCATCAGGTCGGGGATTTCGCGGTCGTTGAAATCCTTCAGCGCCACGGCGTTGATTTTGACCTTGAGGCCGGCGGCCTGCGCCGCATCGACGCCTTCCAGCACTTTGCCCAGATCGCCCCAGCGGGTGATGGCGCGGAACTTGTCAGGGTCGAGCGTGTCAATCGACACATTGATGCGCTTGACGCCGCAATCGGCCAGTTCCTGCGCATATTTGGCCAGTTGCGAGCCGTTGGTTGTGAGCGTCAATTCTTTCAGTGCGCCGCTTTTCAGATGGCGCGACAGTGAGCGGATCAATTGCATGATATTCTTGCGCACCAACGGCTCGCCGCCGGTCAAGCGCAGTTTTTCGACGCCCTTTTCGATGAATGCCGAACAAAGCCTGTCCAGCTCCTCGAGCGTCAACAAGTCCTTTTTTGGCAGAAAGACCATGTCTTCGGCCATGCAATAGGTGCAGCGGAAATCGCATCGGTCAGTGACCGACACGCGCAGATATGACACATGCCGCCCGAACGGGTCTATCATCGGTTCAGGTCTTGCACCCGAAGTATCGGCGCCCAAGGCGATTTCATTTTCCATGGCCCCTATGTCGGGCCGAGCGAGCCTTGCGTCAAGCGGGATTGGCTTGAAGCGGGCCGAGATTGCACCTAAGCACGAGATCAATTCATGCAAACAGGTACAAATCATGTCCGACGACAAGCCTTGGCCGAGCGAATTGCGGGTTTCTCCCGACAAGCGGCTGTTGACTGTGAGCTTCACCAATGGAGATACCCACAGCTTCACCGCCGAAATGCTGAGGGTGATGTCGCCTTCTGCTGAAGTGCAAGGCCATTCGCCCGAACAGCGCGTGACCGTCCCCAACAAGGCGAATGTGTCGATCCGCCAGCTCTTGCCAGTTGGTAACTATGCCATCCGAATCGTGTTCGATGACGGGCATGACACAGGCCTGTTCACCTGGGTCTATCTTTCCGAACTTGGCGCGCACAAAGAGACAAAATGGCAGGCATACTTGGATGAGTTGAAAGAAAAGGGCTTGAGCCGGGGCAGCGCGCTTCATTGATTTTCTGGTTGAGCTTTCAACGCCTCAATTATCTTCATCATCTGCGCCCCAACCCTGTCGCATTCCTGCGGCGTGGCGGCGGCCATGGCCTTGTCGATAAGGTCTGAGTAGATCGCCAGCGCCTGCATCAGCAGCTTAGTTCCCTCATCGGTCATTGTCAGCCGCTGGATGCGCTTGTCGCCTTTGTCGCCGGTTCGGGTCACGATGCCGCGCGACACAAGGCCAGGCATCAGCATGGTGATATTTGAGCGGCCAACTATCAGCTTTTCCGCCAGTTCCTGCTGCGACATGCCGGGGTGGCGGTAGATGTTCATCAACATGTCAAGCTGAGCTGGCTTCATGTCGAGCGGCGCCAGGGCATCCGTCATGGCCCGACCGACGGCCTGCGCCGCCTTGGCCACAGAAACCCAATTGCGAAAGCGCGGATTATCCCATGGCAGGGACGGCGATTTTGGCAGTTGCTTTTTGTTCATGCTTGAACAATATTGTTCATGATTGAACCATTTGGAGTGCCGACATGGCGTTCAACCGGCAGAAAGTCATAACACTGGCCCTGGGTCAAGGCGGCAGGCTGTTTCCATCCCTTGCTGGCCGTTTGGCGTTTGACCTGTTCTGCCGGACAGACAATCCATCCAAGCCAGGACGGGGCATGGCGGGGGCGATTGCCCGCAATGCGCCGTTGATGCAAGGCGCCCACACAATACGGGTTCAAACGTCTGGCGGGTGGGTTGCTGTTCATTGGTTTGCCGCCCGTTCGCCGTTGAAAGGTCGTGCGCTTGTCATCCACGGCTGGCATTCCCGAACGGATCTGATGGCCCCGATGATCAAGCGCCTGACGCAGGAAGGTTGGGCGGTGGCTGCGGTGGACTTACCCGGCCACGGCCAATCCTCTGGCCGTTCATTAAACGTCAAGCTAGGCGTTGAGGCTTTGGCGATCATCGACGAATCCTTCGGACCGTTTGAATTGGCAGTCGGTCATTCGTTTGGAGGCGTTGTTGCTGTCAACGCGGCTGTCGGGGGAATCAAGGGATTTGAACCGGTTCCATTCGGGCGGCTCGCAATCATTGCGTCGCCCAACTCCATGCCGAAGTTGTTTGGGCGCGCGGGCGAACATATGGGTCTGCGGGCCACCGCACAGGCTGCGTTTGAAGCGCGGGTTGAATTTGTTGCGGGACACCGGCTGGACACGTTTGTTATGGCAGAACAACTCAAGCGATTTGACGGCAACGTGATGGTGATCCATGCGCCTGATGATCGCGAGGTGCCATTCGAAGGAGCCGAGGCCATGGCAGGCGCGGGTGGCCATGTGACCTTGCTGCCAATACCGGGACTGGGTCATCGCCGGATTATTGCAGACGAAAAGGTATTTTTGGCCTTGTGCGAGTTTGCGTCAAACCGCCCTGTTTCCGTCGCAGCCTGAAGGCGCCTGCGCTTTCCAAGCACCAAATCCGCCGTCCATGTTGACAGCCTTGTCAAAGCCCATGTCCTGAACGGTTTTGACCGTTAAAGCCGAGCGCAAGCCTGCGGCGCAGAAGAAGACGTAGGTTTTGTCTTCGCCAAACACCGGTTTGAAATAGGGGCTGTCCGGGTCAATCCAAAATTCGATCATGCCGCGCGGGGCGTGGAACGCGCCCTCGATGCGGCCTTCGCGCTCCAGTTCGCGGATGTCGCGCAGGTCGACGAACACGACATCCTCGCGGCCGTGCAGAGCCTTGGCGTCGTCGGCGGATATGGATTTAACTTGCGCCAAAGCCTCGTCCAGCAGCGCCTTGCAGCCCTTTTTCAGCGCGGGCGCGCTCACCGGCGCACGATCACTTTCGTACCAATGCCGACTTGATTGTACAAATGTGTCACGTCGTCATTGGCCATGCGGATGCAGCCTGACGACATGGCCTTGCCGATAGTCCAGGGCTGATTGGTGCCATGGATGCGGTAGATCGAGCCGCCGATATACATGGCGCGCGCGCCGAGCGGATTTTCAGGTCCGCCGGGCATGTAGACAGGCAGAACCCGCCCTTCCTCGCGCTTGACGCGGGCGCGCATCTCGGCAGGCGGGGTCCAGCCCGGCCATTCGGCCTTGCGTGACACTCTGTTGGTTCCAGCCCATTCAAAGCCCTCGCGCCCGACGCCGACGGCATATTGGATCGCCTTGCCGTTGCCGAGCGTATAGTAGAGGCGGCGCTCTGAGGTTTCGATCACAATGGTGCCTTCGGGCACTGACGCGTCATATCGGACCGTCCTGCGCGGGATCGGCGATTTGTTGGAGCGGAACTTGCCGTGCGTGGCGCGCGGCTGGCCACCCTGTATGAAGCGGGCAAACGCGCTTTCGGCTTGCGCCTGGGTGATCAAACCTGCCGGCAAAGCCATCATCAGCGAGAGGAAAAGCAGGGAGACAAGCTTCTTCATGTTCGGTTTGGCCTCTGTGTTGCGAGAGTGGGGGGGAATTCACCTGAATCGCGGCGCTGCGTCAATGCCAACAGCAGCAATCAAGCGGATGTGATCGCTCAGCCCAGGTTCAGTTCCTTGAAGAAATCATAGCCCTTGTCGTCAATGACAATAAACGCCGGGAAATCCTCGACCTCGATTTTCCACACTGCTTCCATGCCAAGTTCCGGATATTCCATCACTTCGACATGTTTGATGCAATCCTGGGCAAGGCGCGCGGCGGGGCCGCCGATGGAGCCGAGATAAAAGCCGCCATGGGCCTTGCAGGCTTCGCGCACGGCTGCCGAGCGGTTGCCTTTGGCCAGCATGACCATCGAGCCGCCGAAGGACTGGAACTGATCGACATAGCTGTCCATGCGGCCCGCTGTTGTCGGGCCGAATGAGCCGGAAGCATAGCCGACAGGGGTCTTGGCCGGGCCAGCGTAATAGACCGGGTGGTTTTTCATATAGTCCGGCATTGTGCCGCCTGACTCCAGCCGTTCGCGGATTTTGGCATGGGCCAGATCACGTGCGACGATGATCGTGCCGTTCAGCGACAGGCGCGTTTTGACCGGATGCTTTGACAGCTCTGCCAGGATGTCTTTCATCGGACGGTTAAGATCGATTTTGACCATATGGCCGGACATTTTGGCTTCATCGATATCGGGCATGAAGCGGGCAGGGTTGTGTTCCAGCTGCTCGATAAACACGCCGTCTTTGGTGATCTTGCCCAGCGCCTGGCGGTCTGCCGAGCAGGAGACACCAAGGCCGATGGGCAGCGAGGCGCCATGGCGGGGCAGGCGGATGACGCGCACATCGTGGCAGAAATACTTGCCGCCAAATTGCGCCCCGACTCCGAGCGATTGGGTCAGTTTGTGGATTTCATCTTCCATCTCCAGATCGCGGAAGGCGTTACCGCTTTCGCTGCCTTTGGTCGGCAGCGCATCCAGATACTTGGTCGAGGCCAGCTTCACTGTTTTCATCACTTGTTCGGCGCTGGTGCCGCCGATGACAATTGCAAGATGATATGGCGGGCAAGCGGACGTGCCGAGGGTGAGGATTTTTTCCTTCAAGAATGCGATCAACCGGTCGTGCGTCAGAAGCGACGGCGTGCCTTGGTACAGGAATGTTTTGTTGGCCGAACCGCCGCCTTTGGCGACGAACAGAAATTTGTAGGCGTCCTCGCCTTCCTCGTAGATGTCGATCTGCGCGGGCAGGTTGGTCTTGGTGTTCTTCTCCTCGAACATCGAAATCGGCGCGAGCTGCGAGTAGCGCAGATTTCGCCTGTTGTAGCTGTCTAGAATGCCTTGGCCGAGCGCATTTGCATCGCCGCCTTCGGTCCAGACGCGCCGGCCCTTCTTGCCCATGATGATGGCCGTGCCAGTGTCCTGGCACATCGGCAGGATGCCCCCGGCGGCGATGTTGGCGTTCTTCAAAAGGTCCCAGGCGACGAAACGGTCGTTCTCGGTGGCTTCCGGATCATCGAGAATGTGGGCAAGCTGTTTCAAATGGCCCGGGCGCAGCAGATGATTGATGTCGCCGAATGCGGTTTCGGACAAGAGCCGCAGCGCTTCCGGTTCGACCACCAACATTTCCTGCCCGCGAAAAGTCTCCACCGAGACGAAATCGGACGTGAGTTTGCGGTATTCCGTGTCGTCCTTGCCCAGCGGGAAAAGATCGTTGAGGGACGTTTCGGCCATCGGGATGCTCCGGACAATGAAAGGCTCAATGTCTATCTAGGGCCTTGCAACCACGCTCACAATCCGCCTTTTGGCGGGCTAATCGATTCAAGCCGTCTTTTGGATTGAAGCTTTTGCCATGTGCAGGGCGATCTTCGCCTCCAGCATGTCCGGCGAAATCGGTTTGGACAGATAGTCGTCCATACCCGCTTCAAGACAGCGCTCGCGGTCGCCCTTTAGCGCATGGGCGGTAACGCCAACGATAGGCGTTCTTTGCAGGCCATTGGCCAGTTCATGTTCCCGGATTGCCATCGCTGCCTCGATCCCGCTCATTTCCGGCATCGACACGTCCATCAGGATGATCGACGGGGACTTTGCTTTCATCGTTTCAAGCGCCTTGCGGCCATTGTCGACGATGGCGAATGTGTGCGGCAGGCTTTCCAGGATCTGGGTGAAGACGATCTGGTTCACCGCATTGTCTTCGGCAACGAGAATGTCGAGCATGGAAACCGGCGCGGCCTGAACCGGGACATGCGGCCGCTGTGCGATTGCCGGCAAATCGGCAACCTGCGCCGAAGCAATTTCAATTGTCTGACTTGCCGCTTTCTGCCTGCGCTTTTCCGGTTCGATCGCTTCCAACGGAAGCGGCGCAGAGTCGTTGTCGGATTTTGCCGACCGCGCCTCGCGCACGACGCTGACGATGGTGTCAAACAGCAGCGATGAGCGGGCCGGTTTCATCAGATGCGCATTGATCTTGATGCCTTCGAACTCGGCGCCTTGCATGGCCGTGTCCACTGATGTGAGCAGGATGATCGGCAGGTTGGACAGCGCCAGATTGTTGCGGATGATGCGCGCCACATCCGCGCCGTTGAGGAATGGCATGTGATAATCAAGGATCAGCACATCGACTTCCATGCCGAGCGTTTTGGCCTGACTGAGCACGGCTATGCCTTCGCGCCCGCCGGTGGCGGCACAGGCATCGAAATGCCAGGAGCGCATTTGCTCCAACAGGATTGACCGGTTGACCTGATTGTCGTCGATGACGAGCACGCGCGCGCCGTCAACATCAAACGGCAGCACCTTCTTGCGCACGGCTGCGCCATGGATTGGCAGCGCGATGGTGAACCAGAATGTCGAGCCTTTGCCGTGCACTGACTCGACGCCGAGCTCGCCGCCCATCAGCGCCACCAGTTTGGTTGAAATGGCAAGGCCCAGACCCGTGCCCTCATGGCGCCGTGTCGAAGAGGTGTCGACCTGATTAAACTTGTCGAAGACCGAATTCAGCTTATCGGCAGGAATGCCGATGCCAGTGTCAATGATGCGGAACATCAGGCTGCAGATGCCGGTGGAAGCGTCGGTTTGGCCTGACACATCGACCAGCACATGGCCGTGCTCGGTGAATTTGACGGCGTTGCCCATCAGGTTGGTGATGATTTGGCGGACCCGGCCGATGTCGCCGACGACATGTTCGGGAAGGCCGGGAGCAACGCGCACGATCAGTTCAAGATCTTTTTCCTGCGCCCGTGCCGAGACAAGCGTTGCCACATCTTCGATGGCTTCGGCCAGGCGGAACGGGGCGGGGTCGAGCGTCAGCTGTCCTGCGTCGATTTTCGAGAAGTCGAGAATGTCGTTGATGATGGTCAGGAGAGCATTGCCCGATTTTACAATGATATCGGTGAATGTCTTCTGCTTGGTGTCAAGTTCGGTGCGGGCGAGCAGTTCTGCCATGCCCAAGACACCGTTCATTGGAGTGCGGATTTCATGGCTCATGTTGGCAAGGAATTCAGACTTGGCGCGGTCGGCCAGGATTGCCTTCTGCTCGGCCTCCCGCAGCGCCAATTCCGCTCTTTTCTGCTCGGAAATGTCGAAGTAGCAAACCAGCCGCTTGCCACCTGACAAAGCAGTGCAGGAATAGACCAGGGTTTTGCCATCCTTGCGGGTGAATTCCCTGGGCTCGATCTCGCCGGAGGCAATTTCTGCGACGCGGCCAGTCACATAATCCTCCCACTTGCCGTCGTCGACCTCATACATTCCCTTTTGGCGGTTAAGGTCTATGAGGTGGCGGAAATGATCTCCCGGCTTGATGTCGCCGGGCCGCCAGTCCCAAATCTGATAATTGGCTTTGTTGACAAACTGCACTTCCAGATTTTTGTCGAGCAGGACAACGCCCATATGCATGGAATCCATCGTTGCCTTCAAGTCGGCGAAGTCGTGCTCGGATTTCAGGTTTGCAGCCGCGAGAGCAGCCAGGGCTTTCTTTTGTTCGGTGATATCAAAGCAAGACGTCAACCGGTTGCCATTCGACAGTTTGACACTGGAAAACATATAGGTTGTATCGCCGATACCCCGTTCTTCACGCAGCGGAACATCGCCGATTCGTGCTTCGCTCAGGCATCGCTGGACGTTGAGTTCCCAATCGGCGGCGGAAACATCGGGAAAATCCTTGTGCGAGGCGCGCAACATGTCTTCATACGGCATGCCGGCGAAGTCTTGCCGCGGGTCGAGATTCCAGAATTTCTTGTTGGCCGCGTTGACGGCCAGAACAGTGAAGTCGGGGCTAATCAATGTGATGCCAAGCGGCATTGCGTCGGCGATTTCCATAAGGCTTTTGCGGTGGTTGGCCAACTCGTGCATGGCGTTGGCCAGTTGCGCTTCGCGCGCCTTCAACTCGTCTATGACCGTATTGGCGCCAACTATCAGCATCCGGCCGCTATCGATCTCAACCCGGTTCTTGCTGGTCAGGAAATCGACGCGTGTGCCGTCTTTGCTGATTTTCGATTCTTCATTGCAGCGAATTTTGCCTTCCAACAGGACGGCCTTGTCTTCAGCGGCGAATATCGCGGCATTCTCCGGTGTATGGATATCAAAATCGGTGTAGCCGACAGTCTCGTCAAACGTCCGTTCGTCGAGCTCAAGATTGGCCTTGTTGGCGAAAATCTTTTCGAGCTTTTCATTTTTGATGAAAATGGAAACCGGAATGGCGTCAAGCACGTCGAACAGTATATCGACTGTTTTTTCCAAACCGTAATTGTCAATAAAATGCTGTTTGACCTGCGCGTTCATGCGACCGCTGCCCCTCGACGCGCATGCAGATCATGAAGTCATGGCCGGCACCGCGTTCTTTTTTGCCCGGCGCAGAGTCATCCAGACTTGGTTAATATCAGGTTTAAGTGCGGGCTTGCCGTGTCCCGAAAATGGAATGCGCGGTCTCAACGTTCCGGGAAGGCCGGCAGCGAGCTGAAGGCGGTCTTCAGCGCGTCGGACCAGCCTTCGGAAATCGTGCGATAATAAGCATCATCGCGGTCGATCCGCCGCTGCATGGTCATCTTGTAGGTGTCGCGTTCGTAAAATGCCAAATCCAGCGGCAGGCCGACCGAGAGATTGGATTTGAGGGTCGAATCGAATGACACGAGCAGGAGCTTGGCAGCTTCGGCAAAGTTCATGGCCTTGTCGTAGGCCCGCACGATGATCGGCTTGCCGTACTTGTGCTCGCCGATTTGGAAAAACGGGGTATCGGGCGTCGATTCGATGAAATTGCCTTCGGGATAGATCAGGAAGAGCCTGGGTTCCGAGCCGCGGATCTGGCCGCCGAGAATGAAGTTGGCATTGAAAGATGAATCCGCTTTCTGTCCTGTCGCTGCATTGGCGTGGATCACTTCCTTGACCGTATCGCCGACCAGCCGCGCTGTCTGGAACATGGACGGCGTGGCAAGCAGGGTGTGCGAACGCTCCTGCGGCGCCTTGGTGCGCTCGTCGAGCAGGCTGATGACCGACTGCGTGGTCGCAAGGTTTCCGGCAGCCATCAAGACGATGACGCGCTCACCGGGCTCTTCCCACGTGTACATCTTGCGGAAAGTGGAAATGTTGTCGACACCGGCATTGGTGCGGGTGTCTGACATGAACACCAACCCCTTGTCGATCTTCATGCCCACACAATAGGTCATAATGCTGTTGTCCGATTCCGTCCTGAAAACAGCACTTCACTGCTCTACTTTGACACTGACTTCAAGTTTTTCACCGGCATCGCCGAAGCGTATCCCCGAAATTGGCGCCGCATCGCGATAATCCAGGCCAATGGCGATGCGAACATATTTCTCGTTTGGGCTTATGTTGTTTGCCGGATCAAATCCGACCCAGCCCAGTCCAGGCACGTGCGCTTCCGCCCAGGCATGGCTCGCCGCCTGCTGCTCGACGCCGTCCATCATCAGATATCCCGATACGTAACGGGCCGGAATGCCATTCAAGCGGCTCGCGGCGCAAAACACATGGGCCAAATCCTGGCAAACGCCATGGCCGGCCGCGAGCGCTGTTTCAGCTTCCGTTTCCACATCGGTCCAGCCCGCTTCATAGCGCATACGCACAGTCACTTCCTGCATCAGCGCATGCAGCTGCTCGAGAGGACCCGCAATCGCGGTCACATGGTTTGCCAGATCGACAATGGCATTGCCTGGAAGCGTCAACATGCTCTGGCGGCCATACATCCATAAGGGCGACTGGCCGCCATCTTCACCAAAGACGCCGGCGGTGCCATGGGTTGTGACCGTTCCTTCCGCCGTGATCGAGATTTCGAACGCGTTCCGCTCGTGTCGGATGAGATCGCAGACATTGCCGAATCCGTCGCGAAACGATACTTCCTTGGCCGCGCCGTGGCAGTTGACGGTCCAGCCATGAACTGTCTGGCAGGCGTTCGACAGCGGCGTCAGCCGCAGCCTTTGCAGCGCATAGGGCACCGGCTGGTCGTAATGATAGGTTGACGTGTGGCTGATCTTGAGCTGCATGATTTAATCGAAATTGTAGGCTTCGGAAATCGCCATCCCGAGGCGGTTGTTCTGATTGATGAATTCAAAGAGGAATTCATGCAGGCCCGAATCGATGATCTTGGCGACCGTATTGCCTCTCAGCATCGCCTTTGTTTCCGATGCCAATGCATAGGCAGGCGTCGACATTGCATAGTCATGGTCGAGGTAGCCAAGATTGACTGCCAGATTGTGATAGCAAAAGGCCAGCGAGCGTGGCATGCGGTCATTGAGGATTAGATAATCGGCAATATTTGCCGGTTTGTACTCGGCCTCATATTCCCAGCGGTAAGAGCGGTGCGCGGAAACCGAGCGCAGGATTGATTCCCATTGCGACGTGTCCATCGCCGAGCCGACATAGGAAATTGACGGCAAAAGCACATAATACTTCACGTCAAGTATGCGGGCTGTGTTGTCGGCGCGCTCTACGTAGGTTCCAAGATTGGAAAAGTTGAAAATTTCATTGCGCAGCATTGTGCCGTGGAAAGCGCCGCGGATCAGCGCGGTCTCGCGCTTGATCAGGTCCAACACCTGCGGCAATTCATTGTCAGGTATCGGGTTGGCAAGCGCCCGGGTCATGCTCATCCACGCCATGTTGACCGCCTCCCAGGCTTCGCGGGTGAGGGCGGTGCGCACCATTCGGGCATTTTGCCGTGCTGCCGTGATTGACGAGGTGACACTTGACGCGTTGGTTGGATCGCAGAGCAGGAAATGCACGACTTTCTCGGCCGTATAGCTTTCGTGGGCTGCCGTATATGTGTCTTTCGCGCCCGCGCTCAGCACGACGGAAGACCATTCATCAGGCGAGCCAGCCGTGCGGGTCAGCGCCATGCGCATGCCGGCATCGATCAGGCGCGCCATGTTTTCTGCCCGCTCAATGTAGCGGTGCATCCAGTACAGGCCGTTTGCGGTTCTTCCCAGGATCATGTCAGTCGTCCAGAACCCATGTGTCTTTGGTGCCGCCGCCCTGGCTCGAATTGACGACCAGCGAACCCTCTTTCAGGGCAACGCGCGTCAATCCGCCCGGTGTGATGCGCACCCGGTCGGAAACCAGCACGAAAGGCCGCAAGTCAACATGGCGCGGGGCGAGGCCTTTTTCGGTGAAAATTGGCACTGTCGAGAGCGCCAATGTGGGTTGAGCGATATAGTTTTTCGGCCGCGCTTTCAGTTTCTTGGCAAATGTCTCGCGCTCCGCCTTGGTCGCCGCGGGGCCGACCAGCATGCCGTAGCCGCCGGAGCCATGCACTTCCTTGACCACAAGTTCAGCCAGATGTTCGAGCACATATTTCAGGCTGTCCGGGTCGCCGCAGCGCCATGTCGGGACGTTTTGCAGGATCGCCTTGCGGCCTGTGTAAAACTCGACAATTTCGGGCATGTAGGAATAGACCGCCTTGTCGTCGGCAATGCCGGTGCCGGGCGCATTGGCAATGGTGACATTTCCTGCCCGGTAAATGTCCATGATCCCGGCCACACCAAGGCGCGACTTCGGATTGAAGGTGAGCGGATCAAGGTATGCATCGTCAATGCGCCGGTAAATCACATCGATCGGTTTGTACCCTTGCGTGGTGCGCATGACGACACGCCCATCCATGACCTTCAGGTCTGATCCTTCGACCAGCTCAACGCCCATCTGGTCGGCAAGGAAGGCATGCTCAAAATAGGCGGAATTGAATGATCCGGGCGTCAGCACTGCGATGGTCGGCTTGCCAGTGCAGCCATTTGGCTTCACTGCCTCCAGCGAATTGCGCAAAAGTTTTGGATAATCCTCCACCGAGCGGACTTTGATCTGCTGGAACAGCTCGGGAAACAGCTGCAGCATGGTTTCGCGGTTTTCCAGCATGTAGGACACACCCGACGGGGTGCGCGCATTGTCTTCCAGGACAAAAAACTCGTTTTCGCTGGTGCGGACAATGTCGATGCCGATGATGTGGGTATAGACGCCGGCGGGTGGGCGGAAGCCCATCATCTCTGGAAGGAACGCTTCGTTTTGCGCAATCAGTTCAACCGGAATGCGCCCTGCCTTGATGATTTCCTGACGGTGGTAAATATCGTCGAGAAAGGCGTTGATGGCCACGACCCGTTGCTCGATGCCTTGTGCAAGCCGCCGCCATTCCGCCCCGGAGATTATGCGCGGGACAACATCAAATGGGATCAGCCGCTCGTCGGCCTGTTCGTCGCCATAAACAGCAAACGTGATGCCCGTGCGCCGGAACACGCTTTCAGCATCTGACGCTTTTTGCAGGAGATGCGGGGCGCTTTGTGATTTGAGCCATGCCGAATAGGAATGGTAGGCATCTCTGACGCCTCCCGGCCCGGACAACATCTCGTCAAATGCGCTTTTTGTACTCATGGATCACCCTGCCGGGCACTGTGTGACGGGAAGCAGCGGGGACGCAAGCCGAAAAAGCGCACAAAAGATAGGCAGGCTTGAAAGCGCCGCCGTCATGTCAGGTTGATGAAACCCTAATCCGCAGGTTGCAACGCGTCACATGCGGGTAAGCGTTTCTTGAATATTCCATGCGAAAATGTGCGCAGATATATCAGATGAAAGCAGGGACAATGCCTGTATTTGCTCAGCTGCGGCGATTTGCATTAGACCGGTCCGGTCAATTTGCCATCCTTTTTTCCCTCTGCCTTATCCCGGTTCTTGCGGGTATTGGCATGGCCATCGACTATTCCTATTTGCTGCAGGCCAAGACGCGACTGCAGGATTCGACCGATGCAGCCGCGCTTTTTGCGGCAAGCGAATATCGAAAAACCGGGGTTTTGCCTGTCGTGGGACGGGCTGAAAACTATCTTTTGACCGATTTCACGCGCGCCGCTTCCGAGGCGGAGCCGACCGTCAATCGCTACGAGATTAAAGACGGCAAGCTCTATCTCGACACAGCGGTTCGCAAAAACAATGCCATCATGGCGATATTTGGCTATAAATACAATGACTTGCCAGCAAATAGCGTTGTAAATATCGGCAGTGATCAAGAGCTTGAAATTGCCCTTGCGCTGGACACGACCTATTCGATGACCAAACCGTCAGGCACTTCAGCGAGCAAGCTTGACCCAACTGGCGAATATCTCCCGCCGTCTTCGGACGACGTCGACCGTTTGACGGCGCTCAAAGTGGCGTCGCTGAAGTTCAACAATGCAATCTTTGGCGCGTTGAATGCTGCCGCTACGCGGCGGATTTCAGTCGTTCCATTCTCGCGTTATGTCAATGTCGGCACATCAATGCGCGGCCAACCATGGCTGGACGTTCCCAGCGATAGCGCTTCCACAGGCAAGACGTGCTCGGATTGGTACTATCCGGTGATTGCCTATTCAAACAAATGCACGCCAGCCAGCTATTTTGTCGACGGTGTCGAGGTGAAGTATCAAAGCTGCGAGCCGATATATGGCGCTGACAAGATTCAGTCCTGTTGGCCGACGGGCGCTTCGACCTGGCATGGCTGCGTCGGTTCACGCAGCGAGCCGGACAATTTGAAGGAAGGTTTTAGCGGCAAGAAGTTTACCGGCCTGATGAATACCTGGTGCGGGACGCCGCTGCTGCCGCTGACATCGGACAAGGTGGCGGTCGCAAACCGCATATCGGCGCTCTCAGCCAATGATTACACTTATATTCCTGAAGGCGTGATGTGGGGAACCCGCGTTCTCACATCCAGCCAGCCTTTTGTGGAAGGGCGCGACAATGCGGCGCTGAAGAAAGTTCGCAAGATCCTGGTTCTGATGACCGACGGTGAAAACCAGATCTCGGCTGATCTGCCCGATTACCCAACCCACAACAGCAACAATTTGGCGCAGGCTGACGATTGGACGACCAAGGCCTGCAATGAAGCCAAAGACGAGGGCATTGAGGTCTTTACGGTGACATTTGGAACCGACGTGACGTCGAGTGCAAAGGACATTATCCGCGGCTGCGCGTCCAATCCGGCAAATTACTATGACGCGTCAAACGCAGAAAAGCTGGTCAAGGCGTTCGAGGATATCGCTGCGCAGGTCAACAAAATGTATCTGGCCGGCTAAAGCTGCCTGTGTGCAGTGCACAGCCCGAGGGCTGTGCTTGACACTGCAAACCACGCTCCATATACCGCGCCGACGTTTGGCGATGAGCCAATCGGGCGCGTAGCTCAGCGGGAGAGCACACCCTTCACACGGGTGGGGTCACAGGTTCAATCCCTGTCGCGCCCACCATTCATTTGAAGAAATTTCGATCTGGATATGGATCAGCGCCCGCGCGCAGCCCGCAGCAAGCGTTCTGCCAATTCAAGGTCGAGCTGGCTGAAATCGTCAATCACCACGCTCGGCTCCAGTTCTGCCACCGGCCTGTCCGAATAGCCGAACGAGACGGCGATGACCGGGATGCCTGCCGCCTTTGCGGTATCGATGTCGGTTATGCTGTCGCCCACCATGATCGCCCGTTCGGGGTCGCCGCCGGCCAGCCGGATTGTCTCCATCAAATGGCGCGGGTCCGGTTTCTTGTGGGCAAATGTATCCTGGCCGCAGATCGCCTCGAAACGGTGATCGACGCCCATCCCTGCCAACAGCCGCTTGGACATGCCTTCAAACTTGTTGGTGCATATTGCCAGAATCCAGCCTGCTGCCTGAAAACGGTCCAAAACATCCATTGCGCCAGAAAACGCCTCTGTTTTGCCCGGCATGCCCTTCTCATAATGCACAATGAATGCCGCCATGAGCGTTTCCAGTTCGGCGGCAGAAATCGTCTTGCCGCGCGCTTGCATGGCCCTTTCGATCATGGTGCGCCCGCCGTGGCCGACGTAGCGCATCAGCATACGCGGATCGGCCGGCGGCAGGCCGGTCATTTGAAGGCAATGGTTCAGACTGTCCAACAAATCCGGAGCAGTATCGGCAAACGTGCCGTCGAGGTCGAAAACGAGAATCGGCTTTTTCATAGCCGCACACTGTCTATCCCGTGGGCTCAAGGCAAGTATAACCATCTGCCGAGCCATCTGAATGCCGGGCGAGTTGGCATCTGCGGATTTTCCATGATAGGAGGCCGCGGAATTGGATTGGACAAGGTCATGGACGCGCGGGAACTGAAGATCATGGCAGCTGCCGCCGCGCTTACCCATGTCACTGACGGCATGCGCCTTGGCATCGGCACCGGGTCGACCGCCGAGGAATTCATCAGGCTTCTGGCTAAAAAAGCGGCAGAGGGACTGCGTGTGACGGGCGTGCCGACATCAGAGCGATCGGCGGCGTTGTGCCGTGAACTTGGCGTGCCGCTGGCAACGCTTGATCAATTGCCCCAGCTTGATCTGACGGTGGATGGCACAGATGAAATCGATCCGGATTTCAGCCTGATCAAGGGCGGCGGCGGCGCGTTGTTACGCGAAAAGATTGTCGCGGCCGCCTCCGCCAAAATGGTGGTGATCGCCGACGCTTCCAAGCTTGTTGCTCAACTTGGCCGGTTTCCGCTGCCGATAGAAGTCAATCCGTTCGGCTTGAAATCGACGGTTCTCGCCATTGAAAAAGCTGCTGCTGGGTTAGGGTTGACCGGCGCCTTGACAGTGCGTGAGACAAACGGCGCAGTTTTCTTGACCGATGGCGGGCATCTGATCGTGGACGCATCTTTTGGCCTTATTGTCGATGCAACAGCGCTTTCTTGCGCTTTGCATGCCATCCCGGGGGTGGTAGAGCACGGGTTGTTCCTGAACATGGCGACAACCGCAATCATCGCCGGCGCGGATGGTATCCGCACACTTGAACGTTGACTGAACGGAGACACACGATGACGATTTCTTCCGGCTTGCGCCGCAGCATTACGATGGCAGCAGCCAGCCTTTTTCTCATGTCAGCCGGCTTTGCCCAGGCGCAGGAGGCCACACCGGAGCATCTGGCTGCAGCCCGCGCCGCTATTGCGGCCATTGGCGCGACAAACCAGTTTGACGGGATTCTGCCGCAGGCAGCGGAAGCCTTGAAAGGTCAGATGATCCAGAAGGATCCCAATCTTGAAGCGTTGATAACGTCCACCGTCGACAATGAAGTCCTGGCATTGGCTGCGCGCCGCGCTGACCTCGAACAGGAAGCTGCCCGCGTCTACGCAAAAGTGTTCACCGAGGCCGAGCTGAAAGGCATTGCCGAATTCTACAGCACCGACATTGGCAAGAAACTGATTGCCGAGGGCCCGATTGCGACGCGCGGCATTGTCGATGCTGCAAACATCTGGCAGGCAGGCGTTGCACGCGATCTGTCCAAGAACGTCGGTGACAAGATCAGGGCCGCCGTTCCTGCCGAAGCGCCTGCCGCTCCTGCCGAAGGCGAGAAGGCTCCGGAAGCCCCGAAGCAGTAAGCCAAGCGTCAATTCCGACCATCAGCAGGCCCGGACGGCACGCTGTCCGGGCTTTGCTTTTTTGTGCCGGGAAGCCTATCTCAACAGTGTCCCAGACCATTCCGGAGAATGCTCATGTCCGCTTATGATTTCGACCTGTTCGTCATTGGCGGCGGCTCGGGCGGCGTGCGCGCGGGGCGCGTTGCCGCATCCATGGGCAAACGCGTCGCTATCGCCGAGGAATACCGCTACGGCGGCACCTGTGTCATCCGCGGCTGCGTGCCGAAAAAGCTTTTCGTCTATGCCTCCGAGTTTCCTGATCATTTCGAGGATGCGGAAGGCTTCGGCTGGGCGGTTGGCGCGGCGCATTTTGACTGGAAGAAACTGATCGCCGCCAAGGATATGGAAATCACCCGGCTCGAAGGCCTCTATCGCAAGGGGCTGGAAAACAACAAGGCGGATATTTTCGATGACCGCGCCGAACTTGTTGATGCCCACACTATTCGCCTCGTCAAAGCAAACCGCACGGTGACTGCCCAAACCATACTCATTGCCACCGGCGGCCGGCCAAATCCGCATGCGGCGCTGCCCGGCCACAAGCTGTGCATCACCTCAAATGAAGCTTTTCATCTGGATGAATTGCCCAAGGCCATCGTCATCGAGGGGGGCGGCTATATCGCGCTGGAATTTGCCAATATTTTTCATGGGTTGGGCAGTGAAGTCACTGTTGTCTACCGCGGCAAGGAAGTGCTGTCGCGCTTTGACCAGGACATTCGCCAATCCTTGCACAAGGCGATGACCCACAAAGGCATCCGCATCCTCACGGAGGCGATGCTCGAAGGCGTGCGGCGCGGCGATGACGGGCGGCTGCATGTCATAGTCTCCAACGGCGAGGCGATTGACGCCGATCAGGTGTTGCTGGCTGTCGGGCGGCTGCCGAACACCGAAAATCTCGGACTCGACCGGGCAGGGGTTCAAACCGACAAACTCGGCGCCATTGCCGTTGATGACTATTCCCGCACCTCGCAACCGCATATTTTCGCCATTGGCGATGTCACCAACCGGGTGCAATTGACGCCGGTGGCGATCCACGAGGCGATGTGCATCATCGAAACTGTCTACAAGGACAACCCTACGCGTCCCGACCATGACATGATCGCAACCGGCGTGTTCACGCGCCCCGAGATCGGCACGGTTGGCTTGTCAGAAGAGGCCGCTGCCAAAAAGCACGCCGATCTTGATATTTTCCGCGCCGAATTCCGCCCGATGAAGGCGACATTGTCCGGCTCGCAGGACAGGATGTTGATGAAGCTGATCGTCGATGCCGCCAGCCAGAAAGTCGTCGGCGCCCACATCATGGGCCCGGACGCCGCCGAGATGGCGCAGCTTCTCGCCATCCCGATGAAGATGGGCGCGACCAAGTCCGACTTCGACCGCACAATGGCAGTGCATCCGACAGCAGCGGAAGAACTGGTGACGATGTACAGCCCGACCTACAAAGTGCGGGGCGGAGTGCGGGTTTAGGTTTTCATCCGGCTGTCTGACCGCGCATCTTGGCTAGCTTGGATTTCGCGTTTTCCTGCCTTGCCAAGGTTGCCAATTCAACGGAAACAACACGCCTTCCGACGGGCCAGAAGGAAATACCTGCAAGTTTGAACGATTGCAGTCCGAACGGAATGCCGATGATGGTGACGCAGTTGAGGACACCTGCGATAAGGTAGCTCACAAACAACAGTACGCCAAAGGTGCAAGCCCAAATGACATTGGCGATGAAGCCAATGGTGCCGGTCATTGCTGTTGTCGCGGAAATCCCCTTTGCGTCAAGTTCGCGCACATGAATGACATCCTTGCCGAAGGGAAAAGCCGACAGCCTGGCCATTTCGATAGCTGCACGGGTGATCGGAAGTCCGATAATGCTGATGGCAAAAATCAATGCCCCAAATAGCCAAAGAGCAGCAATGAATGCGCCGCCAAACACAAACCAGATCACATTACCTGCGTTACGCATGCACACCCCCATTGATTGTCCACACTTAAGAGACAATCATTGGTTGCGTTCTTGCGCAAGTCAGAAAATCGTTAAGCAGGTGGCTCTCAGGCCGCAGCCTTCTCCACTTCGATCCGTGCCTTGATCACGTCAACGGTGCTGCCGCGGACCATCTCTTCGCCGTGGGTCTGGCGCAGATGTTCGGATGCGCGGCGGATGATTTCGGCTTCATTGTCGTTGCGGGTGTGCCAGTCGCAGCCCGGCACCATGCATTGGAACAGTTTCATGACGTGGCCTCCTTTGTAGGGAACATCATACGCCTGCGGGGATGTGCAGCCCAATCACAAAGGCTTACAAACGGTGATTGTGGTCAAATCTGGCTATTTTAATTCATCGTGTTTTTCATCTTGAATAAATTATTCACAAACGCTAGAAGCCGCGCAGAAGATAAGGGTTAAGCCAATGGACATTCCCAGACTCACCGGCCGGCAGATCAAATATGTGCGCTCGATGCTCGATCTTTCGCAGTCGGAACTTGCGGCCAAGGTTGGCGTTTCACAGCCGACTGTTTACCGCATGGAGATGGACGCGGCGCGCGAATATGAGTCCATTGCTGTCATGCGCATCAAGGCGCTGGCGGATGAAAATCACTTGATGGTGCCCTCGCACGATGCTTTTTCCGGCCGGGCGCAGTTTGCGCCGGTTGCGGCCACGCCATCATCCAAATCCAACGCAGATACAAAGGTTACAAACATGACTGCCAACTGGTCCCCCACATCCTGGCGCGGCAAGCCGATCCAACAGGTTCCGGCATTTCCGGACATGCAAGCGCTCGCCGATGTGGAAGGGCGTATTCGCACCTATCCGCCGCTGGTTTTTGCCGGTGAGGCGCGTGATCTGAAGAAAGCGCTGGCGGATGTCGCTGAAGGGCGCGGCTTCCTGTTGCAGGGCGGCGATTGTGCGGAGAGCTTTGCCGAGCATGGCGCGGACAACATCCGCGATTTCTTCCGCGCTTTCCTGCAAATGTCTGTCGTTTTGACGTTCGCTGGGTCGATGCCGGTAGTGAAAATCGGCCGCATCGCCGGGCAATTTGCCAAGCCGCGCTCGTCTGACAACGAGACCAAGGGCGATGTGACGCTGCCGTCCTACCGCGGCGACATCATCAATGGCATCGAGTTCGACAAGGCCTCGCGCATTCCAGACCCCAACCGGCAGGAAATGGCCTACCGCCAGTCTGCCGCGACGCTCAATCTGCTCCGCGCCTTTGCGCAGGGCGGCTATGCCAGCCTTGAAAATGTGCACCAGTGGATGCTCGGCTTTGTCGAGGATTCGCCGCAGGCCGACCGTTATCAGGCACTTGCGGCGCGCATCACCGAAACCATCGATTTCATGAAGGCGATCGGCATCACGTCGAAATCCAATTACGCTTTGCGCGAAACCGATTTCTACACCAGCCACGAAGCGCTGCTGCTTGGCTATGAAGAAGCGCTGACCCGCGTCGATTCGACCTCGGGCGACTGGTATGACACCTCCGGGCACATGATCTGGATCGGCGACCGCACCCGCCAGCCCGATCACGCCCATGTCGAGTTCTGCCGCGGCATCAAGAACCCGATTGGTCTGAAATGCGGCCCGTCGATGGAGCCGGACGGCCTGTTGAAACTGATCGATATCTTGAGCCCCGACAATGAAGCCGGGAGGTTGACGCTGATTGCCCGTTTTGGTTCTGACAAGGTCGGCGAGCATCTGCCCAAGCTCATCCGCGCTGTCGAAAAAGAAGGCCGCAAAGTGGTCTGGTCGTGCGATCCGATGCATGGCAACACCATCTCGGCGGCCAGCGGCTACAAGACGCGGCCCTACGAGCGCATCCTCAAGGAAGTGCAGAACTTCTTTGAAATCCACCGCGCCGAAGGCACTTATGCGGGCGGCGTGCATGTCGAAATGACCGGCAAGAATGTCACCGAATGCACTGGCGGCGCGCGCGCCATCACGCAGGAAGACCTGGGCGACCGCTATCACACCCACTGTGACCCGCGCCTCAACGCCGATCAGGCGCTGGAACTGTCTTTCATGATCGCCGAATTGATCAAGAAAGAGCGCGGCACATCCGAACGGCGGATGGCGGCGGAATAGGGCGCAACGCCTTTAGGGTGGGGGTCACCTTCGCAAAAAACTACAATGCTTGGCGTCTTGCCCAATCTTTGATGTTTCTTGCGAAGGTGACCCCCACCCCTAACCCCTCCCCACAAGGGGGAGGGGGACATCACCGGCAAGAATGTCACCATGCAAAAACTTGCGCCATCGAAATCACTTGCCTTATCGCTGTCCGCTCACTCCTCTAGAAGAGTCTTCGCGGCTCGCTTCGCTCGCGACCCCCACACCTGCAATGCCGGGGCGAGCCACGGGTCTCGCCCGCCTTCGGCCCCCGCAAGGGGGAGGGGAAGTCGCCCGCCTCCCGTTCCCGTGACCAATTCTCACCTTCCAAACACTCATCCGTGTTGCACGGCTTCGTGTCTGGCAAGTGAAGGGTTGCATGCAGATGGTCGTTGGAGGCGCAGTTCGCGCCGAAATTCCAATGGAGGATCAAAACCATGATCAAGACACTTATTGCCGCTGCCGCCCTGTCATTCGTGTTCGCTGGCGTTGCCGGCGCTGCCGAAATGAAGGAATGCAACGATGAAACCTTCGCAATGGTCATGAAGGCCGTTGAAGGCGCCGAAGGCGATGCCAAGACGATGGGCATGAAGGAACTCGACATGGCCAAGGAAGCCATGGGCGCCAAGAACAACGAAGAGTGCGGCAAGCACCTCGGCATGGCTGCCGAAGCCACAATGAAGAAGTAGTCTTCATTTTCTGAATCAAACCCTTCGTGGCTTGAATCAATGGCGGCGGCCAAGTGCCTGCTGCCATTGGTGTTTTGGGTATTGTTGAAACCAATGGCCCAGTGTGTTACCAATCATTGGTAACGATTTGGAGAATGGCCATGGGCAAAAACACATCTGTGGTGCTGGGTGAAGCGCAGGAAGTCTTCATCAAACGGCAAATCGCTTCCGGTCGTTTCGGGTCGGCCAGTGAGGCCATGCGCGAAGCGTTGACGCTGCTTGAAGAGCGCGAGTTGAAGCTTGAAGCGCTGCGCCGGGCGATTGATGAGGGCGATGCATCTGGGCCGGGCGAACCATTTGATATTGTTGAATTCTTGGCAGAGCAGCGCGAATGGCACTTGAAATCCGCCTGACGCCGCGTGCGCGACATGATTTGGCTTCGGTTCATGACTGGACTTGGCGCCGGTTCGGCGAGATGCAGGCGAACAAGTATTCCTCGGACATAGCCGGGGCGTTTGCATTAATCGCTGAAAACCCGGGTATGGCGCGCGATGCATCCGCCATTGTCCGGGATTTGAAAAGAACGGTGTCCGGTTCGCATGTTATTTTTCTGCGAATCACGGGCGAAACTTTGACGGTTGTCCGAATCCTGCATGGCAGCATGGATTTTGACCGCTGGCTCTGATTCCCCTGAGATAGCATTTGTCGCGATTTGAGTATTCCAGACGCGGTTTCAATATGATCTTTTGCGCTGATTAGCGGAGCCCATCATGTCCAAAACCCACACCGGCCAATGTTCCTGCGGC
>JBAVTG010000092.1:0-27146 GCA_049696015.1 Rhizobiaceae bacterium
CTTCGGCAACGTCTACTATCAGGGCGGCCGGGATTCGGAAGGCCGCACGCGGCGCTGGGTCATCTACAAGGGGTATTCGGAAGCTTCTGCCATACCGCCCGGTTGGCACGGCTGGATGCACCACCGCACGGATTTAGCGCCTTCAAAGGAAGACTACCGCCCGCGCGACTGGCAAAAGCCGCATGAGCAGAATCTGACCGGGTCGGCCGCGGCCTACCGTCCGGATGGCTCGCTTGCCAAGGGCGGACAGCGGCCGAAGGTCACAGGCGACTATGATGCCTGGACGCCTTCACGATAAATCCAAAGTGCTGCTTGGCATTGCCACAATTCAAGGTTAACCGACTGTTGACGCGAGGGCAGGTAGATTGCCTGCGGTTGCAAGTGGGCAAGACACATTTGATATGACACGCATGAATTCCGCGACACTGTTTTTGGCTGCCTTCGTGTCGCTCGCTGCGTCCGTCACCGCCTTTTCGCAAGAAGCCGCTGTTGAGCAGCAGCCGGAAGGCAGCATCAAAAACCCGGTTGCAGAGTTTTCCGGTCTCGACAAGATAACCGGCCGGATCATCTCCTTTGATGTCTACATTGACGAGACCGTGCAGTTCGGTGCGCTGCAAGTGACGCCGCGGGTGTGCTATTCGCGCCCATCGTCTGCCACACCGCGCACCACCGGCTTCGTTGAAGTTGATGAAATCACGCTCGACCGCAAGATCCGGCGGATTTTTACCGGCTGGATGTTTGCTGACAGTCCGGGTCTGAATGCTGTCGAGCATGCCGTCTATGATGTGTGGCTCAAGGGCTGCAAAGACAAGACAGAAGTGCCGCCTCCAGCAAAAAGTTGAATCATCGGAGTCACTTGCGGCTAAAAGTTCGCCTGCTTTGCCAGCGCTGATGCCAGTAGTTTCTCGTATTTCTTGCGTGGCACATCGATCGCGCCGAAGCGTTTCAAATGATCGGTTGTGAATTGCGTGTCGAGGAGTGTGAACCCGCGGTCCCGCAGATGGGCCACCAGGCTGACCAGGCAGACTTTGGACGCATCGGTCATCAGCGAGAACATGCTTTCGCCAAAGAAGGCCGATCCCAACGACACGCCATACAATCCACCGACGAGCGCGCCGTGATACCATGCTTCTACTGAATGGCAGTGGCCTTGACGGTGGAGTGAAACATAGGCGGCAAGGATGGTTTCATTGATCCAGGTGGATGGCCGGTTGACCCGTTCCGCCGCGCAGCCGCGCATCACATCTTCAAAGGCCGTATTGAAGCGAATTTCAAAGAGACCTCTGCGGATTGTCTTGGCAAGACTTGCCGGCACATGAAACGTCTCGAAAGGAATTATGCCGCGCATGTCCGGCCTGACCCAGAAGACCTCCGGGTCATCCGCCGATTCGGCCATCGGGAAGACGCCGGTCGCATAGGCCCGGAGCAACAACTCCGGGTCCAGTCTCATATGGTCAGTCGTTTGCTTCACTTTCAGCCGCATCCTTGGCGGCAAGATACTTTTCCAGCCAGTGGATGTTGTAATCCCCGTTGGCAATGTCCGGATTGCCAACCAGATCGCGGAACAGCGGCAAGGTCGACTTCACGCCGTCGACAACAAACTCGTCGAGCGCCCGGCGCAGGCGCATCATGCATTCGACACGGTTGCGGCCGTGGACGATCAGCTTGCCGATCATCGAGTCGTAATAAGGCGGGATTTTGTATCCGGCATACACGCCCGAATCAATGCGAATGCCAAGGCCGCCTGGCGTGTGGTAATGGGTGATTTTGCCGGGCGAGGGGGTAAATGTGCGCGGATCCTCGGCATTGATCCGGCATTCGATGGCATGGCCGGAAAACTTGATGTCGCTTTGTGTCATCGACAGTCCGCCGCCAGAGGCGATACGGATCTGTTCGTGCACAAGGTCAATGCCGGTGATCGCTTCGGTGATTGTGTGTTCCACCTGCAGGCGCGTGTTCATTTCGATGAAATAGAATTCGCCGTTCTCATACAGGAATTCGATCGTTCCAGCGCCACGATAGCCAATTCCGGCGACCGCCTTGGCGCAGATCATGCCGATCTTTTCGCGTTCCTCGGCATTCAGGGCAGGCGAGTTGGCCTCTTCCCAGATCTTCTGGTGACGGCGTTGCAACGAGCAGTCGCGCTCACCCATGTGAACGGCGTTTCCGGCTCCATCGCCCATGATCTGCACTTCAATGTGCCGCGGCTCGCTAAGATACTTCTCAATATAGACTTCAGAATTGCCAAATGCCGCGCCTGCCTCGGAGCGTGCCGTTGCCAGCGCGACAGCCAGTTCGCTCTCGTTCTGCGCAACCTTCATGCCACGCCCGCCGCCGCCAGCCGTCGCCTTGATGATCACAGGGTAGCCAATTTCAGCAGATATCCGAGCAGCCTCAACCTCGTCGGCGACACCGCCTTCAGAGCCGGGCACCACCGGGATTCCAAGGCGTTTGGCTGTCCGCTTGGCTTCAATCTTGTCGCCCATGATGCGGATATGGTCAGCGGTCGGACCGATGAAGGTGATCTTGTGCGCTTCGAGGATGTCGGCAAACTTGGCATTCTCGGACAGAAATCCATATCCGGGATGGATCGCATCCGCGCCGGTTATCTCGCATGCTGCAACGATCTGGTGGATGTTGAGGTACGAATCGCGCGATGGCGGCGGCCCGATGCAGACGCTTTCGTCAGCGAGGCGAACATGCATAGCGTCCGAATCTGCGGTCGAATGCACGGCAACAGTCGGGATGCCAAGTTCGCGGCACGCCCGCAGGATGCGCAGGGCGATTTCACCTCGATTGGCAATCAGTATCTTGTGAAACATGGACTGCCGCCTTTATTCGATTACGACGAGCGGTTCGCCATATTCAACCGGTTGTGCGTCTTCGACCAGAATGGCCGTAATCGTGCCGGAACGTGGCGCCGGAATCTGGTTCATCGTCTTCATCGCTTCGATGATCAGGATGGTTTGCCCTTCCTTCACCTTGGTGCCAACTGCGATAAACGCGTCAGCACCGGGCGCGGGCGAGAAATAGACCGTGCCGACCATAGGCGAGGGCACGCTGTTGGCAGAAACCGCAGCAGTAGGGACAGGAACGCCGACAGCTGCAGGAGCAGCCTGTTGCGGAGCGGCCATCATTTGCGGCGCCGTGGCGTAGACCGGCGTGCCGCTGCGCGAGACGCGGATGCGCAATTCGCCATGTTCGACTTCGATCTCGGTCAAATCGGTTTCGTTCAGGATACCCGCCAGATCGCGGATCAACCCCTGATCAATTGTCGAATTCTTGGCCGCCATGTTGAAATCTTTCCCGTTTTCTTCTTGAAGTCAAAGAGCTGCAAGCGCTCTCAAACCCATTACGTAGCCGTCCGCTCCGAAACCTGCGATCACGCCTTTGGCCACCGGCGAGACGTAAGATTTGTGCCGGAATGCCTCGCGGGCATGGATGTTCGACAAATGCACTTCCGCAACAATCGCCGAAGAGCCCTTGATTGCATCATGCAACGCGATCGATGTGTGCGTATAGGCGCCGGGATTGATCAGCACCGGTTGGCCGGCCGCGCCAGCCTCTTGTATCCACGTGACCAATTCGCCTTCGTTGTTGGACTGGCGAAAATCAACCGATACATCAAGCTTTGCGCCTTCCGCTTCGACCAGTGCTTTGAGGTCATCCAAAGTCATCGAACCATAGATTTCGGGCTCCCGTTTGCCCAAAAGGTTCAGGTTTGGCCCGTTGAGGACAAGGATGGTTTTGCGCATCAAGCAATCAGCCCGCTGTTAGCCCATTTGAGCCGGTATAGACGGGTTGAAACGCCATGGGAAGGCGAGAATCGCCGTCTCCCGACTTGTTCACAAAGCGCTTTAAATCCGAGCCAGATGTGCCATTCCCGTTCAACAGGTGGCTTTCTGACACTGGCGCACGTTTGCGACCTTTTCGGCCAGCACTTCAAGGCCGAGCGCACCGGGCACCACCTCATCCTTGATCACATAAGCAGGCGTGCCCGTGACATTCAGGCCTTGCGCAAGCGCGTTGTTCTGCTCAAACAGCACCCCGATCTCGGCGGCCTCCATACCCGCTTTCAGTTTGGCTTCATCGGCGCCCAACGAAACGGCGACTGCCGTTGCCGTATCCTCATTGGCTTGTCCCCCTTCAAGCAACGCGACATGGAATTCGGCATATTTTTCCGGCATCAATTTCTTGAAGGCCTGCGCCACAATGTGGGCCTTGACCGAATCCGGACCAAGGATCGGCAGCTCTTTCAAGACAAACCGGACATTCGGATCGGCTTTGACCAGAGCTTGCATGTCGCCGAGCGCGCGGCGGCAATAGCCGCAATTGTAATCAAAGAACTCGACGACCGTGACATCGCCTTTGGGATTGCCGATGATTGCGTCCTGGGAGGCGTTGAAAATGGAGTCGCCGGATTTGGAAATGAAATCATTGCGCGCCACGCGGCTCTGTTCTTCGCGCTTTGTTTCAAGCGCTGTTTGAACTTCAAGCATGATTTCCGGGTTGGTCAGCAGATAGTTGCGGACCACTTTCTCAATTTGCGCGTCATCAGGGACAGGGTCCGCAGCCACAATTTGCGGCTCTTCGGCTGTGCTCGCCGAACCCTTCTGGCCGGCGACATAGCCAAGTCCTGCGGCGGCGCTGCCTGCCACAAGCGTTGCCACTGCGAAAAGTGCTATCTTTTTCATTGTCGGCTCCTGATCGATTTGCGCACTTTGCCCAAACTCGATGAATTGGCGGTGAACGGTATTGATCATACCGCTTGCGCTTTTGCGCCTGTGCTATCCCTTTTTCGCCGGTTTGGCACCAGCCTTGATTATGTCCTCGGCACGCAGCCAGCCGGGCGATCCCTTTTTGAAACCCTTTTGAGCGCGAGCAGCGAAGATCCGCGCGTCGTTGGTTGCGCCATTGTAGAAATACATTTGCGCTGTCGCCAGCTGGGCGTCCGGTTCGCGTCCGCTCAGGGCATAGGCGCGGGCAAGATATTGATAGCCAAGCGCGTTGCTTTTGTCCCTGCGCAACGCTTCGCCAAGCTCCCGGATCGCGCCGTCAGTGTCGCCTGCCAGCAACAGCGATTGGCCGAGCCCGACCTGGATCGTTGTTCCCTTTCCCGGGTCAAGTTTCAGCGCATTGCGAAATGCTTTCGACGCGTCGGCCGGACGGTTGGCTTTCAGGAGAATTTCGCCACGGATTTCCTCGATATAGCCATTCTTGGGCATCTGCTTAGCCAGCGCGTCGAACTTTTTCAGCGCGTCCTTGGACGAGCCTTGCAAATAGGCGCTGAACGCTTCGCCATAGCGCAAGCCGATGTTGTCCGGTTGGCCGCGGAACAGGCGGCGCACGGTGTTGATATTGCCCGAATAGGCAGCGACCTTGGCGCGCGCCATGTCATGGCGGGCTTGCAGCCCGGCTGGATCGGTCTTGCCGAAATGCGGGCTTTGTTGAGCCAGGTTCTCAAGATTTGCGATACGTTCGCGCGGCAGCGGGTGGCTGATCTTGTAAGGATCGACCCGAGCGCCGGAAAGGGCAAGCGAGGTCTGGAACCGCTGAAATGTCGCCAACATGCCGCGCGCCGATTGGCCGGTCTTGTTGAGATAGGTGACGGCCGAGCGGTCTGCGGTGATTTCTTCCGTCCGCTGGTAGGACAGGATCGAGCGGCGCGCCGCTTCGGCCGATCCTGCGGCAAGCCCGGTGCCAAGCTGCGCGGCTTCACCATTGCCAGACGCGGCTCCCGCAACAGCGGCCCCCATGCCGACTATGCCTGCAATCGTTGCCATTCTGCCTGCTGCTTCCAGTTTCTGCCGCAAACGTTCCTGATGGCCGCCGGCAAGATGGCCAATTTCATGGGCAAGGACGCCGATCACCTCATTTGGCGTGGCAGAAGTCATGATCGTTCCGGTATTGATGTAAATGCTGCGTCCATTCACGAACGCGTTGAACGACGGATCGTTGATCAGGACAATCTCGGTGATGCCCTTTATGCCTGCGGCTGCAAGCAAGGGCTTTGCATACTCAAACAAAAGCCGTTCGATTTCCGCATCGCGCACGATCGGCACTTTTTGCGCCTGCACCGGTGCAGCGGCAGCAATCGTCAGAAAGAGCGCGATTGCGCCAATAAAATTCCGTCCAAGCGGCATATGAAACCCAAACTGACTGTTGCGCCGACCAGTCTAGCGCATATTGACCTGTTGCAAAGTGCACGATCACCACATCAGGAACTTGTGATAGCCGTGCCTTTCCGGCATTTGTGCGGCGGTCACAGCCATAATCAGAGAGTTTACATGCCAATTATCTCCCGGCGCAGCCAAATTGAGCCGTTTCACGCCATGGATGTCCTGGCCAGGGCCAACAGCATGATGGCGAATGGCAAGCCGGTGATATCCATGGCTGTCGGCCAGCCATCCGATCCAGTTCCCGAACCGGTCCGTCAGGCGGCGCAAGCTGCTTTGGCAAACGGGCGGCTGGGCTACACGGATGCGCTCGGCCTGCCAGAGCTGCGGAACGCCATCGCTGCCCATTATGGCGAGCACTATGGCATTTCGGTCGATCCGGGCCGCATTGCTGTCACCAACGGCTCTTCGGCTGCTTTCAATCTGGCTTTTCTGGCGATGTTCGATGTCGGTGACCGCGTCGCGATCACGCGGCCCGGCTATCCGGCCTACCGCAATATCATGCAGGCCCTGGGGCTTGAGGTAGTTGAAATTCCGGTTGATCTTGCATCCGGCCCATTAACCGCCGCGCGGCTGGAAGAAGTCCATAAAGCGACAAAGCTGGACGGCCTTCTTTTTGCCAGCCCCGCCAATCCGACCGGCCAAATGCTACCGGAAGCGGAATTGGAACTTCTGGTCCAAACGGCGGAAAATCTCGGCATTACCGTCATTTCCGACGAAATCTATCACCGGCTGAATTATTCCGGCGCAGATCATACCGCGCTGATGACCAGCGAAAACGCAGTAATCATCAACTCGTTTTCCAAGTACTATTGCATGACTGGCTGGCGGGTCGGCTGGATGGTCTTGCCGGAAAAGCTGGTCCGCCCGATTGAGCGGATTGCCCAGAGCCTTTACATTTCGCCGCCAGAACTGTCGCAGCGCGCGGCCATTGCCGCATTTGGCTGCGCGTCTGAATATGACCGCGTCCGCGACCGCTACTTGGCCAACCGGGCCATTCTTGGCGAAGCGCTGCCACGGTTGGGTTTTGCATTGGCGTCGCCCATGGATGGCGCTTTTTATGCCTGGTGCGATGTCAGCGCACACACACAGGACTCGATGGCATTTGCGCAGACAATGCTGGACAAAGCGCTGGTCGCGGCAACGCCGGGGCGTGACTTCGATCCGGTCAATGGTCACCGTTATATGCGTTTTTCCTATGCAGGCACCACAGAACACATGTCTGAGGCCATGCATCGGCTAGAACAGTTCCTGAAATGAAAAAACCGGGCCAATGCCCGGTTTTTGTTCTTTGAAAGTCAAATCAAAAGAAGCCGCGCTTCTGCCACCAGCCGCCTTTGCGCGGCTTGTCATCAGATGGCTGCTCGCCTGTCTCTGTGCTTGCTGTCGAAACGATTGGCTCAACTGGCCCAGCTTCTTCTTCCGGCTTGCGGCGGGAAGCGCGGGCACGAGCTGGTTTGGCCTCTTCCGTAACAGGTTGCGCCACGGCTTCCGGCTCTGGAGCGGCAGTCGGCTCAGTGACGGCAGCTGCCGGCTCGACCTTCTTCTTGCGGCTACGGCTCTTGGCCGGTTTGGCATCCGGCTCGGCAGCGGCAGCAACTGCAGTCGGCTGCGCCTCTGGCGCATCGGCAACTTCAGCAACCGCGTCGGCCCCGACCGCCTTCTCGCGCCCGCCGCGGCGCCGGCGCTTCTTTTGCTCACCGGCCTCCGGCAAGGAAACAGCTTCTGCTGCCGGCATTTCAGACGTGTCTTCAGCAGCTGCAGGAGCGTCGTCGTCTTCACCGTTATCGTCCGATGCTTCAACTGTGTTGCCATTGGCATCCAAAGTCTGATCGGCGCGCTCCTCGCCACGGTTGCGGCCGCGGCGGCGGCGGCGGCGCTTGCGGCGCGGTTCACCATCACCACGCGGGGCTTGCGGCTGCGCCGGCTTGTCTGATTCCGGCAAGGCTTCCGTTTCGGCTACAGATTCCTCTTCAATCTCATCTTCCATCGGAATATCAAGATCGTCGTCGGCGCTGTCGTCATAGGCCGGCAGGATTGGTCCGCGCGCGATGCCGGACGCGGGGCCGCCCCGCTCGATAATCAGATGCAGCGTGCCGACTTTGTCGTCGGCCTCGATGGCGATCCGCACGCCAAAGCGGCCTTCCAGTTCGATCAGGCTGTCCCGCTTCTGGTTCAGGATGTACATGGCCGTCGAGATCGGGGTCTTGACGATCAAGTCATTGGCGGCGCTGCGCAGCAGGAACTCCTCGATGGAGCGGATCACATGCAAGCCCACGGACGACTGCGAACGGACATGGCCGTTGCCGCCGCAATGGGCGCAAACCTGCATCGTGCTTTCCAGTACCGATGCGCGGATGCGCTGGCGCGACATTTCCAGAAGGCCGAAATGCGAAATCCGGCCGACCTGGATGCGGGCGCGGTCGTTTTTGAGATTATCCTTCAACCGCTTTTCGACCGAGCGGTTGTTGCGCTTTTCTTCCATGTCGATGAAGTCAATGACGATAAGCCCAGCCAGATCGCGCAGGCGAAGCTGGCGCGCCACTTCTTCGGCTGCCTCCAGGTTGGTCTGTAGAGCGGTATCTTCAATTGAATGTTCACGCGTCGACCGGCCTGAGTTCACATCGATAGAAACGAGCGCCTCGGTTTGGTTGATGATGATGTAGCCGCCTGATTTGAGCGTAACCTGCGGCTGCAGCATTTTGTCGAGTTGGGCCTCAATGCCTGCCCGGGCGAAAATCGGTGTGGGTTCGCGGTAAGGCTGGACCATCTTGGCATGGCTCGGCATGAGCATGCGCATAAAGTCCTTGGCCTCGCGGTAGCCGTTTTCGCCGGCCACGAGAATCTCGCCAATGTCCTTATTGTAAAGGTCGCGGATAGACCGCTTGATCAGGCTGCCCTCCTCATAGACGAGGGCAGGGGCTGAAGATTGAAGAGTCAAAGTCCGCACGGTTTCCCAGGCGCGCATCAGATATTCATAGTCACGCTTGATCTCGACCTTGGTGCGGTTCGCGCCTGCGGTGCGCAGGATAACGCCCATGCCTTTTGGCACTTCGAGATCCTTGACGACATCCTTAAGCCGCTTGCGGTCCTGTGCGCTGGTGATCTTGCGGGATATGCCGCCGCCACGCCCGGTGTTTGGCATCAGCACCGAGTAACGGCCTGCCAGCGAAAGATATGTCGTCAGGGCAGCGCCCTTGTTGCCGCGCTCTTCCTTGACGACCTGGACCAGCAAAACCTGGCGGCGCTTGATCACTTCCTGGATCTTGTACTGTTTGCGCGTGACACGGCGGCGGGTTGGAACCTCTTCCATTGCATCTTCAGCGCCAACGGATTCGATCACTTCCTGTTCTTCGATGTGACCATCATCATCGTCATCGTCCGACTGATCGCGGCGGGACCTTGATTTGCTGCGATTTCCTGACCTGGGCTGTTCGCTGTCGTCGCGGATATCTTCGGAAACTTCGTCCGGCTCGACAGTCATTTCCATCACTGTCGGCAGGTCATTGACTGATTCGTCTTCTGGGGTTGGTGTTTCATCGCCATTTACAGGCGAATCATTCTCACTCGATTGCGACAATTCATCATTCTCCGCGCTATCAGCGGAAATTGGCTTATTGCGGTCGCGGTTGCGGTCGCGGCGGCGATTGCGGCCGTTGTCGCGTTCGCGGCGCTCGCGCGGCTGTTCGTCATCTTCCTCATCATCCTCTTGATGTTCCGCTGCTTCCGCTTCCAGAAGCGCCTGACGGTCAGCATAGGGGATTTGGTAATAGTCGGGATGGATTTCGCTGAACGCAAGGAACCCATGGCGATTGCCGCCATACTCGACAAACGCCGCCTGAAGCGACGGTTCGACGCGGGTTACACGGGCAAGATAAATGTTGCCGCGAAGCTGCTTCTTGTGTTGTGATTCGAAATCAAACTCTTCGATCCGGTTGCCACGGACCACGACGACGCGTGTTTCCTCCGGGTGGGAGGCGTCGATCAGCATCTTGTTTGCCATTTTGGAAGAACTCCCCGGCAAGCGGCCGAGCGTCATCACGCACGTAGGCGAAAGTGCCTTGTGCGGCAATGGATCTGCGGCTGCCGGTTAAAATTATGCTCTTCGCGCAAGAAAATGACGCAGCCAAGGGCCGGGAGGCACTGTAGCCTTCCCGAAACACATTCCTTGACGAACTAGCGATCATTACGATCCCGGCGAATGAACGACCCAAATTTGATCCGTTGCCGGACCCGTTAACGGCCTGGAAGGCCAAGCGAATAACATTCGCCTATCTTTGCCGGCTGCCGTCAGACGGGAACCAGCGAGAACCAATTTGAATCCATTGGTTGTTTTGCGTTATTGACCGGCTGGAGCAGGGGCACTCGTGCCACCTCCCATGCCGGAAGCTTTCGCCGACCAAGCAAGATTCAAGCGTCAATATAGAAGGTTGCACTGAAAAGAGGCAAGGGGAATTCCAAATGCCGATACGGAACGCCAGTTGCGGCCCAGTCAAGGTTTGGTTAACCAAACAATTCTAGTGCAGAAGCACCGATAAAACCGGATCGAACATGCGAATGTGTCTGACAAAGACAGGCAGGCATACAATGTTTGCGTTGGCTGGAGCCGCTCTTGCCATGCTGCTGTTTTTTGTCGCGACGGCAAAATCGGCAGGCAGTGCCGGTCAGACTCTTGTCGAGGCGCGTGTTTCGGGCGATTCTGTCCGCGCCGTTGTCGAACTTGAATTTGAGGGCGCCGCTGAGGCGACGCCCAGCCTGCTTGCTGCCCCGCACAGGTTGATTCTCGACATGCCGGAAACCCGGTTTGCAATTGGTGAGATCAAGCCGAAAAATGGCAGCCTATTGTCATCGGTGCGCTATGGTTTGGTCCAGAAGGGGCGCTCGCGCATCGTCTTTGCGGTTGATGGACCATTTGCGCTTCAGAAATTTTCCTCACAGGCGGGCAAAGCTGTAAACCGCCAAATTGTCACTGTCACTTTGGCAAAATCTGATGACCGGGCCTTTGCGAAGTCATTGGCGAACCAATTGATTGTCACCTCCGCGGTCACCGGCGGCAAAGGCGACCGTGTGGTCCAAGGCGCCAGTTCCACGTCGTTCAATGTCATAATAGATCCCGGCCACGGTGGTATCGATGGGGGCGCAACGGGTGTTCACGGGATAGTCGAGAAAGACGTGACGCTGGACTTCTCACGTCAGCTGGCATCGCGGTTGAACACAATTGAAGGGATTACTGCCCGTCTGACGCGGGAGGATGACCGCTTCATCGCGCTGGATGAGCGCGTTCGCATTGCGCGGCAACTTGATGCGCATCTTTTCATCTCGGTCCACGCCGACACAATTCGTGACAAGTCATTGCGTGGAGCCACCGTCTACACGCTTTCCGACAAGGCCTCAGACGAAGTGGCTCATGCTGTCGCGCAGCAGGAAAACCTGTCTGACGCCATCGGTGGTGTTGACGTGAAGGTGGAAGATCAGAGTGTCGCCGACATTTTGATTGATCTCACCCGGCGCGAGACAATGCAGTTTTCGACGAAATTTGCCCGTGCGCTCGTTCAATCGCTTAAAAACAAGACGAAGATGATCAACAATCCACATCGTTCTGCAGGTTTCCGGGTTTTGAAAGCTCCAGACGTGCCTTCGGTGTTGGTCGAGCTTGGGTATTTGTCCAATCCCGATGACGAAAAGGCGGTTTCCAACCCGGCGTGGCAATCGGGCGTGCTAGAAGAAATGGTGGCTGCGATCGGAGCCTATGCTGCGCAGCAGATTGCCATGCGCCAGCAATAGTTGAATTCGCCGCTGCTGTTGCTATTCGGCAATGGCGACTTTGGCGCAAATCGATTAAAGTGAGCGCGAAATTTGACGGGAAAACACGCGATTGCCGTAATTCGTGGCAATCACGTGCGTAATGCAAGGTTCTGCTGGCAATGACGGCGCACGCAGATAAGTGGGGTGGGAAGTCCGCCCGGGGATCGCAATGATCAGACTGCTTGGCTATTTTTTCGGTATCGGCACATTGCTGTTCCTGGTTGTTGCAGGCGCGATCGGGCTTTATGTCGGTTCCCTTGCCAAGGATTTGCCGGATTATCAGGTTCTTGCAGAGTATCAGCCGCCGGTGACCACGCGCATCCATTCAGTGGACGGTGCATTGATGGGCGAATTTGCGAAGCAGAAGCGCCTCTATTTGCCGATTCAGGCGGTGCCGGACATGGTCAAAGCGGCCTTCATCTCGGCCGAAGACAAGAATTTCTACAAGCATCCGGGCATAGATGTTTATGGCCTTGCCCGCGCGGTTGCAACCAATGTGCAAAACCTGGGGTCCGGCCGCAGGCCGATCGGCGCTTCGACTATCACTCAGCAGGTCGCCAAAAACTTCTTGTTGTCATCAGACCAGACGTTTGACCGCAAGATCAAGGAAGCGATCCTGTCACTGCGCATCGAGCAGGCCTACTCGAAAGACCGAATCCTCGAACTATACTTGAACGAGATATTCTTCGGATTGAATTCCTACGGAATTGCCGGTGCGGCGCTCACTTATTTCGACAAGTCGGTCAATGAACTGACTGTCGCAGAAGCGGCGTATTTGGCCGCCCTTCCGAAAGGGCCGTCAAACTACCATCCGTTCCGCCAGACTGAACGGGCTATTGAGCGGCGCAACTATGTCATCGATCAGATGGTCGAGAACAAGTATGTGTCGGCACAGGATGCTGAAACCGCCAAGGCGTTGCCGCTCGGTGTCAATATCCGCACAAACGGCGGCACCGTATTTGCGGCCGAATATTTCACCGAAGAGGTCAGGCGCGAAATCGTCGGACGGTATGGCGAAGAGGCGCTCTATGAGGGCGGCTTGTCGGTGCGCACAACTCTGGACCCAGCACTCCAGATTCTTGCCCGCGCGGCGCTGCACCGTGGATTGATCAAGTTTGACGAACAGCAGGGCTACCGAGGTCCGTTTAAAACGGTGGATGTCTCTTCGGATTGGGGCGTGGCGCTTGGGGCCGTTGAAAATTACTATGATCTGCCCGAATGGCAGCTGGCGGTGGTGCTAGACGTTACCGAAGCAGGCGCTTCTTTGGGGCTCCAGCCCGGCCGCGATGTATCGGGCGCGCTCAGCGCTGGCCGGGACCAGATTGCGCTCAGCCCTGCAGATTTCAAATGGGCGATGACACTTCGCGTTGAAGACAAGCGGGCCAAGGCGAAGACATTTTCGGATGTATTCAAGGCCGGCGATGTGGTTTTTGTCGAAAAGCAGCCAGAGGGCAATTGGCGTTTGCGCCAGGTGCCCGCTGTTTCAGGCGCCTTGGTAGCCATGGATCCGCATACCGGCCGCGTGCTTGCCATGGTCGGCGGCTTTTCCTATGCGCAGTCGGAGTTCAACCGTGCCACCCAAGCCATGCGCCAGCCGGGCTCGTCGTTCAAACCATTCGTCTATGCCGCTGCGCTCGACAATGGCTATACGCCGTCATCGGTTGTGCTCGATGCGCCCATCAAGGTCGATCAGGGCGGATCGCTTGGCATCTGGGAGCCCAAGAACTATTCGGGCAAACCGGCTGGACCGTCGACGCTGCGCGGCGGAATTGAACAGTCGCGCAATCTGATGACGGTGCGTCTTGCCAAAGACATGGGCATGAAGCTCGTTGCCGAGTATGCAGAGCGGTTTGGCGTTTATGACAAGATGCTGCCGGTGCTTTCGATGGTGCTTGGCGCAGGCGAGACGACCGACATGCGCATGGTTTCCGCCTTTGCCGTCTTTGCCAATGGCGGCCGGTCGATCAAGCCATCGCTCATTGACCGCATTCAAGACCGGTTCGGTAAAACCATTTTCAAGCATGACGAGCGCGGCTGCGAGGGCTGCGCAGCGACCAGTTGGCTCGATCAGCCGGAGCCAGAGCTCATCGATAACCGCGATCAGGTGCTCGACCCCATGACGGCCTATCAGGTGACGTCGATGCTGGAAGGTGTGGTCCAACGCGGAACTGCCGCCAACATCAAGGACATCGGCTTTCCGGTTGCCGGGAAAACCGGAACGACAAATGAAGAAAAAGATGCGTGGTTTGTTGGGTACACACCGGACTTGGTAACAGGCATCTATCTCGGTTTTGACCAACCGACGCCGATGGGCAAGGGTTCGACCGGCGGTGCACTTGCGGCGCCGATTTTCAAGGATTTCATGCAAAAAGCTCATGATGGGAAGGCTGATGTCGATTTCCGGGTGCCAGAAGGCATGACAGTCGTCGCCATTGACCGCAAGACCGGCATGAAAGCGTTTGGCAAGGGGCCAGGCGTGATCATGGAGGCGTTCAAGCCGGGCACTGGTCCAGCCGATACATATTCGGTTATCGGCATTGAGGACATTGCCGTGCAACAGCAGCGCCAGCAGCAAATCTCACCTTCAGCTGCGAAAGTCATCCAGCAAGGTGGAGGCGGCCTTTTCTGACCGCGCGTCGCCTTTACACCGCGCCGGGCCGACACTATGGTCCGCGCACTTTTATTGCCTCAATCAGGAATTCATGATGCGCGCCGAAATGGAAACTTTGGTCGAAGAGATCAAGCAGGCATTCAGCCTGCTGAGGAGGCATCTTTGACTGGGATCAAGCCCTCAAACGTCTTGGTTATCTGAACGAGCGCGCTGAAGATCCAACTCTGTGGAATGATGCGCAGGAAGCGCAGAATCTGATGCGTGAGCGTCAGGAACTGGATGATTCCATCACCTCGGTGCGCAAGCTTGAAGCCTCGCTTCATGACAATGTCGAGATGATCGGCCTTGGCGAGGAGGAAGGCGATCAGTCCATCGTCGCGGAAGCCGAAGAGGCCATCCGCGCCATCGCCGTTGAAGTGCGCAAACGCCAGGTCGAATCGCTTTTGTCGGGCGAGGCTGACAAGAACGATACATTTGTTGAAATCCACGCCGGCGCGGGCGGCACAGAAAGCCAGGATTGGGCCTCGATGCTGCTGCGCATGTATACGCGCTGGGCCGAGCGCAAACGGATGAAAGTCGAGTTGCTCGAATATCATGATGGCGAAGAAGCGGGCATCAAGTCTGCGACATTGCTGATCAAGGGCCACAATGCCTATGGCTGGCTCAAAACTGAATCCGGGGTTCACCGGCTTGTGCGCATTTCGCCCTACGATTCCAATGCCCGCCGCCACACCTCGTTTTCGAGCGCCTGGGTTTACCCGGTTGTTGATGATTCGATCGAGATTGACGTCAAGGAATCGGACTGCCGCATCGATACCTATCGGTCATCGGGGGCAGGCGGTCAGCACGTCAACACCACCGATTCGGCGGTGCGTATCACACATATTCCGACCAACATCGTGGTGCAGTGCCAGTCCGACCGGTCGCAGCACAAGAACCGGGCGACGGCTTGGTCGATGCTGCGTGCCCGGCTCTATGAATTCGAATTGGAAAAGCGCGAGGCGGCCGCTAACAAAGAGGCCTCGTCCAAGACTGACATCGGTTGGGGGCACCAGATTAGATCTTACGTCATGCAGCCCTATCAGATGGTCAAAGATTTGCGCACCGGCTACGAAAGCTCTGCGCCGCAAGATGTGCTGGATGGCGATCTTGATGGATTTATGGAAGCCTCCCTGGCGCAGCGTGTCCATGGCGGCAAGGCAGATGTTCAGGATATTGACTGATCCGGGGATGCGTCGCCTTACATGAGCGACGAAATCTTTCTGCCAATGTTCAAGTAGCGCCACGGATCGACCGGGTTGTTATCAACGCGGATTTCGTAATGCAGGTGGGGACCCGTCGAGCGGCCAGTGTTGCCGACGTCGCCGATGGTATCGCCGGCAGCGACCTTGTCACCTTCACTGACACGGATGCGGCTCAAGTGCCCGTAGCGTGTCATCATCCCGTTCTTGTGGCGGATCTCGATGCAATTGCCATACCCGCCTTTGACGCCAGCGAACTCAATCACACCGGAGGCAGGCGCATTGACCGGATGGCCGATTTCCGCTCGAAAATCGATGCCGCCATGAAATGCCTCGCTGCCAATCAGCGGATCTTTGCGGTATCCGAAACGGCTGGTGATGTCGGCATTGGGGACGGGGCTTGCAATCGGGTAACGCCGGGCTTGGGCCTTGACGCTATCCAATTTGGTGAGTGCAAGGTCGAGATTTTCGACTTCCTTGTCAAAGGCAGTGATAGCCTTGCCTTCGCTTGCCGGAATATAGGGGCCGCCTTCCGCCGAGTCCGGCTCGCTTTTGACGAGCAGGCCGGCCGATGTGAGCGCCACGCTTATCTCGTCAGCGGTTGAGAGCGCCTCGTCCGCCAACCCGCGAATTTCGGCGATTTGCCGCGATTCGATATCCTTGATGGAATGGCTGACTGAGGCAAAAAGCTCATCTGCTTTATCGGCGGCGGACTTTTCGGCAAACTTGTTCTTCGATCCGAAAATGCTTGCCAGAAGCGACTGAGACGGTTCGGCTGCGAGGGAGCCCGTGACTGCGTCGGGTTTCCTCGACGGCACTGGAACGCTGCCGGTTTTGATGTTGTCGCGGGCTCGCTCGAGCAATGGTCCAACTTTGCCGCTTCTCGAAGACAATTGGTCTTGCCGGTTAAGCAATTCGGCAACCTTGGTCTCCATGATCTCCTGATCCAGAAGCTGGCGCGAGGTGATACGGTCGACCTGTGCGCGCAGCGCCGCAATCCGGTCCTCATAAGCTTGCTGAATACGTGCCTGACGAGCGACTGTTGCGCCGATCAGATCATCGCGCAGCACAAGGTAGCTTGTGGCCAGCAGATATCCCACTGCAACCGCCGCCAGTGTTGCTCCAATCGACAGTGTCAGCCACGGCTTAATCGTGAAATGGCTGACATTGTCGCCATGGGCAATGATGATCGTATGCGGCTCGCGCCGTTTTCCGAATACCGGTTGTATTGCTGCGGGTTCAAGCCGTTTTGCCGACATATCGAATGCACCGTACTCACTGACTGCGTGCATTCATTAAATGCGGTTATGGTTAACATTCCCTTTTTCCGACACAGAAAAGATAGGCTTTTTCAGCTATGAATTGCTCGCTAAAGAAGCCAATACAGCTTCAGCGTGTCCCGGTACTTTCACCTTGTTCCAAACATCGAGAATTGTTCCATCGTCACCAATCAGAAAGGTCGTGCGCTCGACGCCCATATACTTGCGGCCATACATGCTCTTCTCGGTCCACACGCCATAGGCCTGCAACGCTGATTTGTTTTCATCGGCGACGAGGCTGATTTTGAGGTCATGCTTTGCGCGGAATTTGCCATGCGATTTGGCGCTGTCCGGCGACATGCCGAGCACTACCGCGCCCTGTTTGGCGAACTCGTCGATCAGGCGGGAAAAATCTTTCGATTCAACCGTGCAGCCGCCCGTATCATCCTTGGGATAGAAATAGAGCACGACCTTTTTACCCAGATATGAAGACAGGTTCACCGGTGCGCCGTTCTCGTCGGGAAGGGTGAAATCAGGTGCTTTGTCGCCTTTGCCGAGTGCCATAGGCTTGCCTTTCTTTGCCGGTATCTATCCATTGAGACACTGGAGCAGGGTGTGATAGAAAACCGTCCGCCAGCGTGAGTCATCAATTGAGGGCGCTTTTGCCGGACGTCAATCCCAAACACAAAAAAGTCAGGTTCTCACGTCGGGAGCGGCAAAACCTCGACACGTTGCCTTCCACTCATGCATCGCATTCGTTCAAGGGACGGTTCAGGCGGTTCTTTCATGGAATGGCAAGATCAGTCGGCTGGCTTTTTGCGGCCATCGCGTTGGTGTTTGTAGGCGCGTTCGGCTGGCTATTCTTTTTCGGCTTTTCCAGCGCCCAGTTTACCAGCGCGGCCGAAGGCCTGATCCGCTCGGCGGGCGGACCGACAATCCAGGCCAATTTGGAAAGCGCCAAATTGGCATTGGATTCAACTGGCAATCTTGCTTTTCGGGGCAGCCATCTTTCGCTGGTTTCTGCTGATGGCAGCGGGATTACCGGGCGGATTGATGACATCAAGATCGGCCTTGGGACATTGAGCCTTTTGACCGGCAAGCCGGAAATCGTCCACCTGGAAGTTGATGGCGCAAGCATTGAACTCCCTGCGCTGAGCGGAGCAGGGCTATTTGACGTTTTCAAATTGGCCGATGGCCGCTATTCGCCTGCGACCGCGCCGACAGCGGCAGCGTCTCTGATCAAAGTGCTGGGAACGGAGCTTTCCAAGCGGAAAACCACCGGGATCAGCCTGCGCAATATTCGCTTCATGAGGGCAGGCAGCACGGCATCCATGCCGTCATTCCCTTCTCTCGAACTTGAACGGCTGGATGATGACTCGTTTGGCTTTTCAGGCCGCGTTGCTGTGGCTGAACAGCAATTGCCCTTTGAAGGCATGGCTAACGCGGCTGGAAGTTTCCGCCTGCAGGTCAATGGTTACACGATTGGCCAGCCCGCGCCTGACGGGGTTGTTACAGGCGGCCGTTTCAAGACGGGTGCATCTGCGGACATTGTCATTGCAGGCGATGCTGTAACGCAAGGCAACCGCCTGAAGGGTGAAATCCGGCTCAACGAATTTGCCTGGACCTCCCGACGTGACATTCGCTATGCCGGTCGTGGCCTTGTTGCTTTCGAATTGCGGGACGGCCTCGACAAGATTGAAATTTTGCCGTCGTCATTGGATTTGGGAGCAAACGGCTTGCGCTTTACCGGCGCGGTCGGCTTGAATGCATCACCCGCTGGCGACGGACCAGCTTACCGGTTTGAACTGGTCTCCAACGAAAGCCGCCTGCAACCGTCTGACTCGACGGAGCGAGGTGTAGATGTTGCGTTCCGTATTCTCGGCAACATGTCCAAAGATTTTAAGTCGTTGGAGTTTTCGGATATGAACGCCCGCACGCTGGGCGGCGATATCATCGGTCAAGGATCAATGCGGTTTCTGACCGGTTCGCCGGAGATGGTGTTTGGCATCCGAATTCCGAGCATGCGGGTCACCGACGCCAAGCAATTCTGGCCAGGAATGATCGCCTTTGGCGCGCGCAAATGGGTGCTCGAACATGTCTACGGCGGGACGCTTTTTGACAGCCGCATCGACGTTACGTTCAAGTCCGGTTACTTTAATCCTTTGCCGGAAGGAACCGTGCGGCCGGCTCTGACGGTCGACGACCTCACGGCTGATTTCAATATCCGCGGCGCCAGGTTTGATGTGATTGGCGATTTGCCTCCAGTTCGTGATGCCGATGGCTCGGTCTCCGTGCGCGGCGACGACACCGTGGTCACCATCAGCCAGGGTGCCGCATATCTGGAAAACGGTGACACAGCCACGGTATCAAGTGGGACGTTGTCCATTCCTTATACGCCGGGCAGGCCGACGGTCGCGAACCTCGAAATCGACGTTGCGGGTTCCGTGCGCACTATCGCGGACCTTGCAAACCGTGAACCGCTCAACGCGCTTGACAAAGCGCCGGTTGTCGCTGCCGATCTTTCCGGGCAGGGAAAGGCGCGGATTGCCACAAGCTTCGCGCTGCGCAAGGCGGCCGATTCGCCCGAGACCGTCTGGAAGGCATCCGTCGATTTCGAGAATCTCGCCATTGCCAAGGATTTCAACGGGCAGAAGCTGACCGACGCCAAGGGAAGGCTGGATGTTGACCAATCAACAGCGGTGTTTGAAGCGACCGGCAATTTGAACGGCATTCCGGCAGATATCAAAGTTAGCGAGCCCATCGGCGGATCAGGCGGCAAGCGCGAAGTCAGTGCCAAGATGAGACTGGATGACAATGCGCGCAATCTGATTGCCCCTGGACTCAAGGATATTGTCAAAGGCGTTGTCGGCGTCGAAGTCGAGGCGTCGCCGGACGGATCGCAGTTGATCAAGGCTGATTTGAAAAGCGCGACGCTTAACCTGCCGTGGGCTGGATGGTCCAAAGGCAGCGGTGTGCCTGCAACTGCTATTCTGCGCGTCACGCGCAAGGGCAACGCAATCAGCATTAGCGACTTTGATTTAAAAGGCGCGACTTTCCAGATGACCGGTTCCATGGATCTGGCCGGGGGATCACTGATCAAAGCAGACTTTTCAACAGTGCGCCTGAACCGTGGCGACGATGCTGCTGTCACAATTGCGCGCGGCAAAGGCGGATTGGATGTGACCGTCAATGCGAAATCCCTTGATTTGCGCAGTTTGATCAAACGGATCTTGTCAAATTTCGAAGATGCAGCTGCGGCAACGGGCGGCGAAACCGTGCGCTTGAAGGCCACCATTGGCTCGGCCTCTGGTTTTGGTTCGCAAACACTTCTGGGCGTTCGCGCCAGTTATACGGGTAAGGGTTCGCGCGTGCTTGCGTTCAAAGCCAATGCCGAAACAGAAAACGGCGGCTCGGTCACCGTGGAAAACAGCGAAAATGACGGGCGCAAATCGGTAAGGATCAAAACCTCGGACGGTGGGGCCGTGCTGCGTTTCCTTGATTATTATGACAAAATGCGCGGCGGGCAGATCAATATCGCGCTTTCGGAAAATGACGGGGTGCTCAGCGGCGAAGTCGATGCGCAAAACTTCACCATTGTCGGTGAGCCGCGCCTGAAGTCGCTGGTTGGCTCGCCAGTCACAAAGGATGGCCAATCAGTTGCCAAGGCGGGCAAAATCAATGCCTCGGCAGTCAAGTTTCAGCGCGGCACATCAACGATCCAAAAAGGCAAAGGTTTCCTGCGTCTGGCCAACGGCATTCTCAGGTCGGATCAGATCGGCCTGTCTTATGAAGGCACTTTGTATGACCAGAAAGGCCGGATCGACATGACTGGCACATTTTTGCCAGCTTATGGCCTGAACCGTATTTTTGGCGAAATACCGCTGATTGGCGAGATATTGGGCAATGGCCGCGACAAGGGCTTGATCGGCATTACGTTCAAACTGACGGGTGCTGCCAAAGCACCGCAACTGACGGTCAACCCAATTTCATTGGTAGCGCCGGGCATTTTCCGGAAGATTTTCGAGTTTCAATAGGGTTCATACAGGCCGCACAAGCACGTGCTTCTTTTTGCCGAGCGACAGTTTGATAACGTCATCGGAAGTCATATCGGCCGCCGAAACGCTACGCTTGTCATCATTGCAGGCTTGATCGTTCAACTTCACCGCGCCGCCTTGAACATGGCGGCGGGCTTCGCCGTTGGATGCTGCAAGTCCGGCTCTCACCATGAGAGCAAGCAGTCCAATTCCGGATCGCAGCTCATCACCGGGGATCTCGATGGTTGGTAAATCCTCCGCAAATCCGTCGCCCTCAAATGTCTTGCGCGCCGTCTCCGCCGCTGTCTGCGCTGCTTCACGCCCATGAACGACGGCAGTCGCTTCGGTTGCCAGCACTTTCTTGGCGTCGTTGATTTCATTACCGCCAAGCGCGGCCAGCTTCGCGATTTCCGCAAGTGGCAGACGCGTGAAGATTTTCAGGAACTTCTCGACGTCCGCGTCTTCGGTGTTGCGAAAATATTGCCAGAAATCATAAGGGCTGAACAGATCGCCATTCAGCCAGACAGCGCCCTTGGCGGTCTTTCCCATCTTCGCGCCGGATGAGGTTGTCAGCAGCGGTGTCGTGACCGCAAACAATTGCTGGCCGCCCATGCGGTGGCTGAGGTCCACGCCGTTGATAATGTTGCCCCACTGGTCCGAACCGCCCATCTGCAACGAGCAACCATACCGCTTGTTGAGCTCGACGAAATCATAGCCCTGCATGATCATGTAGTTGAATTCGAGGAAAGACAGAGACTGTTCGCGGTCAAGGCGCAGCTTGACCGAATCAAACGACAGCATGCGATTGACCGAGAAAAAGCGGCCGACATCGCGCAGGAAGTCGACGTACTTCAGCTGCATCAGCCAATCCGCATTGTTGACCATGACGGCATCGGTCGCGCCATCGCCATAGCGCATGATCCGGCCGAAGATCTTTTTGATGCCGACAATATTCTCGTTGATCTTGTCCATCGACAGCAAGCTGCGCTGGTCGTCGCGGAATGAGGGGTCGCCCACCATCGATGTGCCGCCGCCCATCAGCGTGATGGGCCGGTGACCTGTTTCCTGCAGCCAGTAAAGCATGGTGACCGTGATCAGATTGCCAATATGCAAGGAGGTGGCGGTCGCGTCGTACCCGACATATCCGGTGATCACGCCGCTTGACGCTGCATCATCCAGCGCTTGCGGATGCGAGATCTGATGGATCAGCCCGCGCTCATTGAGAACGTTCAGGAAGTCTGACTTGTATGCGGCCATGATGCAGCTTTCGGCATTTGCTTGGATTTTGCGGCTGCGCGCCCTTAGCATCGAACCGGACGAATCGACAAGAACCGAGAGCGGAGCCCCGGATGAAGACCTTTCGAGCGATCGGCCTGATGAGCGGCACGTCCATGGACGGCATTGATGTAGCGTTGATTGAGACAGATGGAGTGGATTTTGTGCGGCGAGGTCCGGGTCGCGAGTACGCCTATGATCCGGCATTTCGCAATCGTCTGGCCGCGGCGCTTGAAACCGCCAAGGGCATTGTCAAACGCGAAGAGCGGCCGGGAAATCTGGCGGACCTCGAGCGCGACATCACATTGCGCCATTGCGATGCTGTGCGCCGCTTTTTGACCGAAACTGGCAACACAGTTGAATCACTCGATGTCATAGGCTTTCACGGCCAAACTGTTCTGCATCGACCCGAACAAGCCTTGACTGTCCAATTGGGCGACGGGCAGTTGCTCGCCGATGAGACTGGCATTCAAGTCGTCTATGATTTGCGCGCCAACGACATGGCGCATGGCGGGCAGGGCGCGCCGCTGGTGCCGGCCTATCATCAGGCACTGGCGGCGAGCCTTGGCGATATCGAGGCAGCGGCTTTTGTCAATATTGGCGGCATTTCCAATGTCACCTTTGTCGGTGCGAGCGAGCCGGTGGCTTTCGACACGGGGCCGGGCAATGCGCTGATTGATCAGTGGGTGCAGCAGATGGCCGGAATTCCCTTTGATGATGGCGGACGCGTTGCTTCGGAAGGTGCTGTGAACGAGGAACTCGTCGCCCAGTGCCTTGCGATGCCATTTTTCGCCAAACGCCCGCCGAAATCGCTCGATCGCAATGATTTCTCGCCGGATCTTGTGGCCGGTCTTGATCTGTCAGATGGCGCGCGCACGCTGGCAGCAATCACAGCGCGGAGCATCTTTGCCTCCGCCGATCATGCGCAAGGTCCGCCGAAGACATGGATCATTTGCGGCGGCGGCCGGAAAAACCGTATGATTTTTAGCCACTTGTGCGAACTGGCTGAGAAAAATAATCAGCAGGTGATCGCCGCCGAAGACGCCGGTTTTGACGGCAGTTCAATGGAGGCGGAGGCGTGGGCCTATCTGGCCGTGCGCTCGCTCAAGGGATTGGCAATCACGTTTCCAACGACAACCGGCGTGAAAACACCAGTCACCGGCGGCGTGACGGCAAGGCCAAAATCGGTTTAGCGCAGGCGCTTCACGCGGCCCGGTCCATCGCCGCCTTGGATGCGCATGTCGAGGTAATCCGAGCACTCGGTGATCAACTCGTCCTGCTGACCGGCAAAGAAGTGATTTGCGCCAACCATGGTCTTTTGCGTGATGGTAATGCCTTTTTGGGATTTCAATTTGTCGACCAGACCTTGCACATCCTTCGGCGGCGCGACGCGGTCCTGATCGCCGTGGATAATCAGGCCGGATGACGGGCAGGGCGCGAGAAAGGAGAAATCATAGGTGTTTGGCTGCGGCGCAACGGTGATAAAGCCTTCAATCTCGGGGCGACGCATCAAAAGCTGCATCCCGATCCAGGATCCGAACGAATAGCCGGCCACCCAACAGGTCTTCGAGTCCGGATGAAGCGACTGTACCCAATCGAGTGCGCCGGCCGCATCGGCCAATTCGCCAGCGCCATGGTCAAATTCGCCCTGGCTGCGGCCAATTCCGCGGAAATTGAAGCGCAGCGTGGTGAAATTGCGCTTCTGGAACATGTAGAACAAGTCGTAGATGATCTTGTTATTCATCGTCCCGCCGAATTGCGGATGCGGATGAAGGATCATCGCTATGGGAGCGCCCTTGTTGGTGGAAGGCTGATAGCGGCCTTCCAGACGCCCGTCCGGGCCGTTGAAAATCACTTCGGGCATGGTCACTCCAGTCAAAATTCTGAGCGCCTCCATAGGCTATCGGCGGTCCAAAGTTCAAGAAAATTGCACACGGGACAAAGTTGCGGCAAAGGAGCGCTATGAAAATTGCCAATCGCGCCTATCTGGACTGCAATGCGACCCACCCGCTTTTGCCGGAAGCGCGGCAAGCGGTTATCGATGCGCTTGACCTTCCGGGCAATCCCTCCTCGGTCCATAAAGAGGGGCGGGCGGCGCGGCAGGTGATTGAAGCGTCTCGTCGCGCAGTGGCAGCTGCTGTCAATGGCATAGCCGAGTTTGTGACCTTTACGGCCGGGGCAACCGAGGCCGCGAACCTGCTTTTGACGCCTTATTGGCAGATGGGCCGGTCGAAATTGGCGATTGGCGGGCTTTTTGTCTGCGCAACCGAACACCCTTGCATGCTGGCGGGCGGACAATTCGCGGCTGATGCCATCACAATTGTCCCTGTGACGCCCAGCGGTGAACTGTCGCTCGCCGCGCTGGAGGCGGCTTTGACGGCCCATGACAAGTCCATTGGCTTGCCATTGGTAGCGGTCCAGCATGCCAACAATGAAACCGGTGTTGTCCAGCCGGTTGGAGCAATTGCATCCATCGTCAAGGCGCACGGCGGCATTCTCATTGTTGACGCGGTTCAGACTCTGGGGCGGGATCCACTCGATATTTCATCAGGTTGCGGCGATTTTTTCATACTCTCATCCCACAAGATCGGCGGACCCAAAGGGGCAGGCGCCATTATTGGCGTGACGGATCTGATGATGCCGGCGCCGTTGCTGCGCGGTGGCGGGCAGGAAAAGGGGCGGCGCGCTGGAACGGAAGCTTTGCCAGCAATCGCCGGATTTGGCGCGGCCGCAAACCTTGTCGCCGCAAGGCTGGAAAGGGCCGGTGATCTGTCCCTCATGCGCGATCACATTGAAGCGATCATCAGCGAGGCCTGTCCTGATGCGGTATTCCATGGAACTGGCGCAGCCGAGCGTTTGCCCAACACCACTTTCTTTTCGATCCCCGCAATGTCTTCGGAAACCCTTCAGATCGCCTTCGATCTGGCCGGTGTCGCGGTTTCAGCAGGGTCTGCCTGTTCGTCCGGCAAGGTCGGGCCGAGCCATGTGCTCAAGGCTATGGGCGTTGAGGGAGCCGACGGTGCAATCCGTGTTTCGGTTGCGCTCGAGACGAGCGCTGGCGACATTGAAAAGTTCGCGGACGCCCTGAGAGGCATTTGCGCGCGGCGGGCGGCATCTAAAAGCACTTAAACCAAAAGTTTTTTGCCAAACCAGATTGGAATTCTTCCAAAGAAGCGTTAGATGCTTCTTCATAGCCGCCGAAAAAGGGCGGACTCCACTTATCGACTGTCGGACCTTGAACCCGAATAGCCAGGAGCACTGATATGCCTGCTGTGCAGGAGACCATTGATCAGGTCAAACTGATTGACGTTGATCAATACAAGTACGGTTTCGAGACCATCATCGAATCCGACAAGGCCCCCAAGGGTCTGAATGAGGACATTGTCCGCTTCATTTCCGCCAAGAAGAACGAACCCGAGTGGATGCTCGCGTGGCGTCTGGAGGCGTTTGCGCGCTGGCAGACGATGGAAGAGCCGACTTGGGCGCGCGTTGATTATCCGAAGATCGATTTTCAGGACGCGTATTACTACGCAGCGCCGAAGAGCACCAAGGGTCCGTCCTCGCTGGAAGAAGTCGATCCGGAGCTTTTGAAAGTCTATGCCAAGCTTGGCATTCCGCTATTGGAGCAGGAAATCCTTGCAGGCGTCGACAGGCCTCGCGTGGCTGTGGACGCAGTGTTTGACTCAGTGTCCGTGGTTACGACTTTCAAGGAAGAACTCTCCAAGGCAGGCGTGATCTTCTGCTCGATCTCGGAAGCCATCCGCGAACATCCGGAGCTGGTGCAGAAATATCTGGCCACTGTTGTTCCGGTTTCCGACAATTATTATGCGACGCTCAACAGCGCCGTCTTCACCGACGGCTCGTTTGTCTATGTGCCAAAGGGCGTGCGCTGCCCGATGGAACTGTCGACTTACTTCCGCATCAACGAAAAGAACACCGGCCAGTTTGAGCGGACGCTGATCATCGCCGAAGAGGGGGCTTATGTCTCCTATCTCGAAGGCTGCACCGCGCCGCAGCGCGACGAAAACCAGCTACATGCGGCGGTGGTTGAACTGATTGCGCTGGATGACGCTGAAATCAAATATTCGACCGTCCAGAACTGGTATCCCGGCGACAAGGACGGCAAGGGCGGCATCTACAATTTTGTCACCAAGCGCGGCGACTGCCGGGGCAAGAACTCGAAGATTTCGTGGACGCAGGTCGAGACCGGCTCGGCCATCACCTGGAAATATCCAAGCTGCATCCTACGCGGCGACAATTCGCGCGGCGAGTTCTATTCCATCGCCGTCTCGAATGGCCGTCAGCAGATAGACAGCGGCACCAAGATGATCCATCTTGGCAAAAACACGTCGAGCCGCATCATTTCAAAGGGCATTTCGGCTGGCCATTCCAACAACACCTATCGCGGCCAGGTTTCGGCGCATCGCAAGGCCGAGAATGCCCGCAACTTCACCCAGTGCGACTCACTCTTAATCGGCAATCATTGCGGCGCACACACCGTGCCCTATATCGAAGCCAAGAACGCCACCGCGCAGTTCGAGCACGAGGCGACCACGTCGAAGATTTCCGAGGACCAGCTGTTCTACGTCATGCAGCGCGGCATTCCTCAGGAAGAAGCGATTGCGCTGATCGTGAACGGGTTTGTGAAGGAAGTCATCCAGGAACTGCCGATGGAGTTTGCGGTCGAAGCGCAGAAGCTGATTGGCATCTCGCTTGAGGGGAGCGTGGGATGATCGACCCAATCA